>JAFKKS010000528.1 GCA_017304555.1 Hyphomicrobiales bacterium | reverse complement strand
TACGTCATTGCCGCCGCAGTCATCACATTCATTGTTTTGACGCGGATCAAGGAGACGGCATTCAAGCCGCTGCGATAGCCGCAGAGTGGACTGGCAAACGGCGTGGCGTCTCTTCGACGCCACGGAAAGCGCGGCGAGGCTCAATGATGATGCCCGGAACACGCATGAGGTGGCGTCAACTCCGGGCGATGCCACGTCACGGTGCGTTTGCCGCGCTTGAAGACCGCGCGCGGCCGGCGGATTTCGGCAATCGCCTCCTGCGGCGTTTCGGCATCGATCAAAGCAACATCGGCGGGCTTTCCGACGGCTAATCCATAGTCTTGCAAATTCAAAAGCCGTGCCGATTGCGTCGTCAGCATTTCGAAGCATTCGCTAAGCTTCTGCTCACCGGCGGCCTGCAGCACGTTCGCATAAAGATTGGCCATGCGGATCAGCGAGCAGTCGCCGTAGGGCGTCGCAGGATTGAGCACGTTGTTGGATGAGAGCGAGCAGCACACACCATGCGCCATCAGCACGTTCGCGTCGGCGACGCCGCGGCGGACGCTGTGCGTCTGGTCGCGCCCCATGAGATAGAGGTCGGTCGCCGGCAACACGGTGACGGCAACGCCCGCATTGGTCATCCGCTTCGCCATGGCAGCAAGGGCGGTCGGCTCGAGAAGCGAGAGCTTCGCCATGTGCCCGACGACAACCCGCCCGCCCCATTTGAAGGCGTCGGTCAACTCGAGAACCAAGTCGATATTCATATCGTCGGGCGTGTTGCCGACATCGAGATGGATATCGATGTCGACGTCGAACTCCCGCGCAAGCTCGAAGATCCGTCGAATCTGCCCAGCTTGATCTGTATCGTAACGTGGCGCACCGCCGATGACTTTCGCGCCGCGTTTGAGGCTTTCGACAAGGAGCTCTTCCGTCCCCGGATAATTCGTAAGTCCATCCTGGGGGAAGGCGCAAATTTCCAGGTCGATGGCCCAGGCGTAATCGCGGATCAACGAATGGACCGCTTCGAAACCTCGCAAGCCGATCCCCGGATCAACCTCGACTTGCGTCCGCATGCGGGTCGTGCCGTGAAGGATGCATTCGCGCAGCGTTCGCTCCGCACGCATACGTACGTCTTCGACGGTGAACGTTCCCTTCATGAGGGCAACGGTCTTGACGGGATTGAGGTCCCGGCTTGGCGTTGCAAACCGGTTGATGATGCGCGATTTGTCGAGATGGATGTGACTCTCGATGAGCCCAGCGCAACCGAGACAGCCTTCCGCGTCGTAGATCTCCGCGTCGGCGGAGATCGTTGGCTCGATCGCGACGATCCGGCCATCATTGACGCCAATATCATGCTTCTCGTTGGGGCGATCGGAAAGGCGGACGTTGCGGATGATGAGGTCCATGATTCTTCCTTTCGGCGCTCACCATGTTGCCAGCCACTCAATCGAAGCGCACGAGAAGCAATGTTTTCAGTTCAGTCGATGCGATGCAAGTGCAGCGCACGGTTGACGCTTGCGCGCTTCTCGCTCACGACGTCGAGAGGTAAAATTGAAATCGAGCCTCGCGCTCGGGTCAAATTCTTCGCAACGGAAGCGCAATGACTGAAACTCGGTCGCATCTCTTTTCCCCGCTCCAAATCCGCGATGTCCATGTTCGCAATCGCGTGGTTGTGTCGCCGATGTGCCTCTATTCCGCGGTGAACGGCGTCGCCAATGATTGGCATCTGGTCCAGTATGGAAAGTTGGCAGTCGGCGGCGCGGGGATCGTTTTCGTCGAGGCGACAGCGGTCGAGCCGGCAGGCCGGATCACGCATGGCTGCACGGGCCTGTGGTGCGACGAGCAGATCGCGCCGATGCGGCGCATCGCCGACTTCATTCGCGCGGAAGGTGCGGTTCCGGCGATCCAATTGGCGCATGCCGGCCGCAAAGGCAGCAGCCAGCGGCCCTGGCAGGGTGGCGAAGCACTCACTGCGGACGATGCTGCGCGCGGAGAAGGGCCGTGGCGGATGGTTGCGCCAAGCGCGATTGCCGCCAATCCCAAACGCGCTGCGCCGGAAGCACTCGAATTGGATGAGATAGAGCGCATCACGCAGGCTTGGGGCGCGGCGACACGGCGCGCGCGCGAGGCGGGATTCGACATCGTGGAAATCCATGGCGCGCACGGCTACCTCCTCCACTCCTTCCTGTCCGGCGTCAGCAACCAGCGCACGGACCGCTACGGCGGAAGCCGCGAAAATCGCATGCGGCACCCGCTGGAAGTCGCGGCTGCTGTCCGCCGCGAATGGCCCAAAAGCCTGCCGGCGTTCTTTCGGATTTCCGCCATCGACGGCCTCCCCGAGGGTTGGCAGATGGAAGACACGTTGGTTTTCTCAAAAGAACTCGGCCGCCTTGGATACGATGTCATCGACTGTTCGTCCGGCGGTATCGACGCCGACCGCTCGCGCTCGGTCGCGACTGCGCTAACGCGCCGTCCCGGATTCCAGGTTCCGTTTGCCGAGCAAATCCGCAAGGAGTTGAAAATGATGACGATGGCCGTTGGCCTGATCGTCAATCCGAAGCATGCGGAATCCATCCTTGCTCAGGGGCAAGCGGACCTGATCTGCATTGGCCGGGAGCTGCTGCACAATCCGCAGTGGCCGCTGCACGCACGCCTCGAACTTGAAGGTGAGTCGGCCTACGATATTTGGCCGCCGCAATACGAATGGAGCTTGCGAAAGCGCGCTCAGTGGGCTGCCGCCTATCGGGAATCCGAGGGAGCGGAATAGAAACGATCTTTTGCGCTCACGCATTTGACGTGAGCGCAAAAATCTTAATGTCGGCGCCCCGCATTTGAATTTGATTTCGATCAAGTCTTCACGACCCTTTCGGTACAACAAAATCCAAGTCTGATACGCCAGCAGTCGTCAAGCATCGTTGCGTGACGATGCGATGATATTCCTTTGCATCGTCCGCAATACTGAGTTGCGCGTCATCATTCGAACGATTTCCCTCCTCATCGTTCTACATCCGATGAGTTCCGCGCAAACGCCGGAGCCGACATTCAAAAAAGAGGGGACACCAAACCCACATGATCGGCATGAATCTCGCTGGAGCCGAATTCGGCAACGGCTCCCGCTACGGCTACGATTACATCTACCCGACGGCGGAAGAGCTCGATTACTTCAAGGCCGAGGGTATGGATCTGATCCGCCTTCCCTTCCGGTGGGAGCGCGTGCAACCAGCACTCGGCGGCGAACTCAATCCGGAAGAGGTCGGGCGCATTGTCACTTTCCTGAATGAAGCGCAGGCGCGCGGCATACACGTGGTGCTCGATGTCCATAACTACGGCCGCTACAACGGTCAGGTGATCGGATCGGACATTGTTCCTGTGTCCGCGTTCGGCGATTTTTGGTCAAAGCTCTCGAGTGCGCTCAAGGATCATCCTGCGATCTACGGCTTTGGCTTGATGAATGAAACTCATGACATGGGCTGAGCCGAAGCATGGCCGACCGCGGCGCAGGCCGCGGTGACTGCCATCCGCGCGACCGGCGCGACGGAGACCATCCTGGTCAGCGGTGACGCTTGGAGTTCGGCGCACTCGTGGCCGACGGCCAACGCCGATCTGCTGATCAACGACCCGCTGAACAATCTCAAATACGAGGCGCACGTCTATTTCGACGACGACCATACGGGGACCTATGACGAGGGTTACGTCGGGGAAGGCGCCACGCCGAATATCGGCGTCGAGCGGCTGCAGCCGTTCCTCAATTGGCTCCAGGAGCACAATGCCCAAGGGTTCATTGGAGAATTCGGCGTGCCTGGCGACGACCCGCGTTGGCTCGCGCCTCTGGAAAAGTTCGTCGATGAACTGCACATGCGTGGCCTCGACGGGACGGCGTGGGCGGCCGGGCCATGGTGGGGCGACTACCCATTGAGCCTCGAGCCCGCAAACGGGCACGACAAGCCGCAAATGGATGTCTTGACCAAGAACGCATACGAATCGACGACGGAGGTGTCACACCACGTGACTCCCGAGGCCGCGATCGGTGCCGAGATCTTCGATCTCGCTCCGCCAAACCATAGCGATATCGACGGGTCAAATGCCGTGCTCTCTGACGTTCGATCCGCAGGCGATGAGAGTAGCAGCCACCAATCTGCGCCAGCGAACGGCG
>JAFKKS010000527.1 GCA_017304555.1 Hyphomicrobiales bacterium | reverse complement strand
CGGCACGCTGATCGCGCCGATCTTCGCCAGATGCGCTGTGGCGTAGGCGGCCCAGCCGAAGAACAGCGCATGCCCGAAGGAGAGCAAGCCGACATAGCCGATCAGCAGATTGAAGGCGCAGGCGAACAGCGCAAAGCAGAGAACTTTCATCAGCGAGACGGGATAGATCACCGCCGGCGCCAGGATGATGAAGGCGAGCATCAGGAGGAAGGCGATGGCCTCGCTCGAAAGCGCCTTCGGCTGCGCCGTGGGAATGGCGTGTTCCGCGATTTGCGCCATGTCAGGCCGTCCGTCCGAACAGGCCCGCGGGCCGGATGATCAGCACGATCGCCATGATCACGAAGATAGCGGTGTTGGACGCCTCGGGAAAGAACACCTTGGTGAGGCCCTCGATCAGCCCGAGCGCGAAGCCGGTCACGATCGCGCCCATGATCGATCCCATGCCGCCGATCACCACGACCGCGAACACGATGATGATGAGGTTGGAGCCCATCTGTGGCGAAACGTTGTAGATCGGCGCCGCCATCACGCCGGCAAGCCCCGCAAGCCCGACGCCGAACCCGTAAGTCAGCGTGATCATGCGCGGCACGTTGATGCCGAACGCACGAACGAGCGTCGGATTCTCCGTCGCTGCGCGCAGATATGCGCCGAGCTTGGTCCGCTCGATCAGGAACCAGGTCGCGAGACACACGACCAGCGAGAAGGCGATCACCCAGCCGCGATAGTTCGGCAGATACATGAAGCCGAGATTGCGCCCGCCGGCGAGTTGGTCGGGCACGCGATAAGGCAGACCCGACGAGCCGAAATAATTGCGGAACACGCCCTCGATGACCAGCGCGAGACCGAATGTCAGCAACAGCCCGTACAGGTGGTCAAGCTTGTAGAGCCATTGCAGGAAAAGCCGCTCGATGATGATGCCGACGATGCCCACGATGATCGGCACGACGAGCAGCGACACCCAATAATTCCACCCGAGATACTGCAGCAGGAAGAACGCCGTGAAGGCGCCCAGCATGTACTGAGCGCCGTGCGCGAAGTTGATGATGTTGAGCATGCCGAAGATCACGGCGAGCCCCAGGCTCAGCAGCGCATAGAACGAGCCATTGATCAGCCCGAGCAAAAGCTGGCCGAACAATGCTTGCGATGGGACGCCGAAAATCTCGAACATAGGTCAATCTCAACGTCTGTCTTTCCCCTCTCCCCGGTGACGGGAAGAGGGGAAATTGCGTCAACCGCCAACCAGCGGGCACTTGCCTTCATTGAGCGGACGGAACGCTTCCGCCGCCGGGATCGTCGCGCGCACCTTCAGGTAATCCCACGGCGCCTTCGACTCCTCGGGCTTCTTCACCTCGAGCAGATACATGTCGTGCAGCTTGCGGCCGTCGGCGCGGATCGTCCCCTTGCCGAACAGCGGGTCGTCGGTCGGCATTTCCTTCATCTTGGCGACCACGGCCTTGCCGTCGGAATCGTTCTTCAATGCCTCGACCGCCTTGAGATAGTGCAGCACCGATGCATAGACGCCCGCCTGCACCATCGTCGGCATGTGGCCCTTGTAGCGTGGGGCGAAGCGCTTGGCGAAGTCGCGGCTGGCGTCGTTGCGGTCCCAATAATAGGCGCTGGTGAAGATCAGGCCCTGCGCGGTCTTGAGCCCCAACGAATGCACGTCGGTGATGAACACGAGCAGGCCGGCGAGATTCTGTCCGCCTTGTGTGATGCCGAACTCGGCCGCCTGCTTGATCGAGTTGATCGTCTCGCCGCCGGCATTGGCGAGACCGATGATCTTCGCCTTCGAGGATTGCGCCTGCAGCAGGAAGGAGGAGAAGTCGGTGCCGGGGAACGGCGTGCGCACCTTGCCGATCACCTTGCCGCCGTTTTTCTCGACGACCGCCGCGGTGTCGCGCTCCAGCGCATGCCCGAAAGCGTAATCGGCGGTGAGGAAGAACCAGGTATCGCCGCCCGTCTTCACGATCGCCTTGCCGGTGCCGTTCGCCAGCGCCCACGTGTCATAGGTCCAGTGAACCAGGTTCGGCGAACACTGCGGCCCGGTGAGATCGGACGTTGCCGGTCCGGAGGCAAGAAAGACCTTGTTCTTTTCCTTGACCACCTGGTTGACCGCCAGCGCGACCGACGAGGTCGGCACGTCGACAATGACGTCAACGCCCTGCGTGTCGATCCAGCTGCGCGCCATGTTCGAGCCGACGTCCGGCTTGTTCTGATGATCGCCGCCGATGACCTCGACTTTCATGCCCTTCTTTTCGGCGCCGAAATCCTCGACGGCCATCTTCGCCGCTTCAACGCCGCCAGGCCCTGATACGTCGGCATAGACACCGGACATGTCGTTCATGACGCCGATCTTGATGACGCCGCCACTGTATTGCGCATGCGCGGTTCCGCATGCGAGCGCGAGTGCGAGCGCACTAAGCGCGATGACTTTCTGCATGATCGTCCTCCCTTTGGTCACAGTCATTCCCGGCGCCGACAATGGCCTCTTCACGCGAAGCTCTCATTGACCGTCATACGCCGAGATATTCGTGCAATTTCCCCATGTTTGCGTCGAGTTCCGAATTCGCGAAACGCTCGACGATCTTGCCGTGCTCCATCACACAGTAACGGTCGGCCACCGTCGCCGCGAAACGGAAATTTTGCTCAACGAGCAGGATGGTAAAGCCCTGTGCCTTGAGCGTGCGGATGGTCTGCCCGATCTGCTTGATGATGACGGGGGCCAAACCTTCGGTCGGCTCGTCGAGCAGAAGGAGACGTGCGCCGGTGCGCAGGATACGGCCGATCGCCAGCATCTGCTGCTCGCCGCCGGAGAGCTTCGTGCCCTGGCTGGAGCCGAGCCGCTCCTTCAGGTTCGGGAAGAGATCGTAGATCTGATCGAGCGAAAGGCCGCCGGGCCGTACTTGCGGCGGCAAGAGAAGATTTTCCTCCACATTCAGGCTGGCGAAGATGCCGCGCTCCTCCGGGCAAAATGCGATGCCGGCGCGCGCGATTTGATCCGAGGAGCGCGCGATCAATTCATTGCCTTCGAGACGGACGGAGCCGCGGCGGCGGCTGACGATGCCCATGATGCTTTTGAGCGTCGTCGTTTTTCCTGCGCCGTTGCGCCCGAGCAAGGTCAGCACCTCACCTTCCCGCACGTCGAAATCGACGCCATGCAGGATGTGGGACTCGCCGTACCACGCCTCGAGGCCCTTGACGGAGAGAAGCGCGGTCGCGGTCTCACTCATGACCGACACCCATATAGGCTTCGCGCACGTCCGGATTGTTCGACACGGTCTGATAATCGCCGTCGGCAAGCACGCGCCCGCGGGTGAGCACCGTGATTCGATCCGAAAGGCTCGCCACGACGTTGAGATTGTGCTCGACCATCAGCACCGTGCGATTCGCCGACACCGTTTTGATCAGCGAGGAGATTCGCTCGATATCCTCATGCCCCATGCCGGCCATGGGCTCGTCGAGCAGCATCATGTCAGGGTCGAGCGCCAGGGTCGTTGCGATCTCCAACGCGCGCTTGCGCCCGTATGGCAGTTCCACCGCCGCCCACTGGATGAAATCCTGCAAGCCGACGCTTTCGATCAACTCGACCGCGCGGCCGTTCATCTCATTGAGAATGCTTTTCGAGCGCCAGAAATCGAACGACGTCCCGCGCTTGCGCTGCAGCGCGATGCGCACGTTCTCCAAGACGCTGAGATGCGGAAAAACTGCGGAAATCTGGAAGGAACGCACGAGCCCGAGCCGGGCGACGTCCGCCGGCGCCAGCGCCGTGATGTCGGCCCCGTTGTAAAGGATGCGGCCGCGCGTCGGCACCAGGAATTTTGTGAGCAAATTGAAATACGTCGTCTTGCCGGCGCCGTTCGGCCCGATGACGGCGTGGATCGTCCCACGCTTGACCTGCAGGCTGACGCCGTTGACCGCGACGAAGCCAGCAAACTCTTTTGTTAGATCCTCGGTCTCGAGGATGATGTCGTCAGGCATCGATTATAACTGTTGTTCCCCGACGTCATTGTTACCGGGTTCTGCGCGCGCGTAAAGCGGCCTTGGCTGCGCAAGCCAAACTGTCGCGGTCAACATGCATAATCAAAAAGGCTAAGGCCGCGCGAGGAAGCGCCTTGCCTTCGCGTTCAACGTCTCGCAGATGCCGCCGGCGGCGCGGCCGACGCCTTCGGGTCGAGGGTCACGATCGCCTTGTAGGCGTCGGCAATGCCGGCGCCATATTCTTCGACCGTGCCAGAGGCAGGCCGGTGGGCGCTTTTCGAAAGGATCGCCCGCACATCATCCGGCGCAAGGTCCGGATGCCGCCCGAGAAGCAGCGCGACGACGCCGCTGACATGCGCGGCCGCGACCGACGTGCCCGTCGTCATCTCGTAGCTTCGCTCTGGCGCCGGGACCAGGACGTCGACGCCGGGCGCGGCAACCGCGATGTACTTGCCGCGATTAGCGTCGGCATAAATGTTGTCCTGTGCGTCCGTCGCGGTGACGGCGATGACACCCGCATCCGCCGCCGGATAGAGCGGCGCCGACTTCGGACCGGCGTTGCCCGCCGCGGCGACGAGGATGGCGCCGGCTTGCCGCGCCGCGTTCAGCGACTTCTCCAGCATCGGATCGGACGGGCCCGCGAAGCTCAGATTGATCACGCGCGCCTTGGCTTCGACGGCGCGGTCGATCGCGCGAGCAAGATCGTAGCTCGTGCCGGTCGCGGCCCCCGTCGAGGTCTGCGAGAACGCCCGGATCGCGACGATCCGCGCCTCCGGCGCGACGCCCATGATCTTCGACTGGGCGACGATGGCGCCGGCCATCGCGGTCCCGTGCGCATGCGGCGGCGCATCCTTATCGCTGAGGACATTGATGTTCTCGACAACGGTGCCCGCGAGTTCCGGATGCATGGTGTCGATCTTGGAATCGATCACCGCGACCAGGACACGCTCGCCGCGGGCGAGATTGTGCGCCTGCGTCAGATGCATCTTGGCGATGGTGTATTGCATCGGATCAGCCGGAAGCCGCGGCGCGAGCGAGCCTGCGTTCGGGTGCGCGGACGTGTCGACCGGCGCGCTCGCTTCCGTCACGGGCGGCGAATCGTTCGGCGCCGCCGGCATCGCCGCAGGTGCGGCAACGGCCGAGGCCGTATCGGTGGCGGCCGGCGCAACCGAAGGAGCAGAACTTTCGCTGCCGGATTCCGCCGGCGCTGATGAAGCGGTCGTAGCGGCGGGTTCGGGCGCGGGAGTATCCGCAACAGGCGGCGCCGCCTGTTCGCTCGGCGCGGCCGCCGCAGTATCCGGCGCGGCCGGAGCCGC
>JAFKKS010000526.1 GCA_017304555.1 Hyphomicrobiales bacterium | reverse complement strand
GTCGAGATCGGCTTGCCGCTGGCGCGCCTCCGACTTCGGGGGGAACTGCAGCAGGATGCCGCCGGCGCGCCAATGCCGGCGCAACCCTTCCGGACCCGAACCTTCGGGAGCCTTGTGGAAGTCTTCCGCGACCGCGAGTTTCAGCCGCGTCGGGATCTGCTCGGAGCGATGGAAATATTCGTGCGCCGCCGCTTCGAGACCGCCCTCTTCGATCGCGACCAGACCCTGGTAGCGGCTGCGCGCGCCGCCCTGGTCGATCGTCATCGCGAGATGGCCTTTTCCAAGCAGCGTCTGATCGTCGACCGTTCCGGCCGCGATCGCCGCCGCGACGCGCTCCTTGTCGAAGCGCGCACAGGCGCGCACGCCGCCGGGCGACATGAAGTCGACGATCAGCATGCGCACGGGGCCGTCGGTCTGCGTCTGCAGGATGAAGCGCCCGTCGAATTTCAGCGACGTCGCGAGCAGCACGCCGAGCGCCACCGCCTGCCCGAGCAGCTTCGTGACTGGCGCCGGATAGTCGTGGCCGGTCAGGATCTCGTCGACCGCGGGCCCAAGCCGCAGCACGCGCCCGCGCAAATCCAGCGCGTCGACTTGAAACGGCAGAATGCTGTCATCCACGGCCGCCTGGGCAGGCGCCCGCTCGGGAATCTGAGGTTCGTTCATTCACACGCCAGCGTGGAGACACCAGGCCAGAATGCCCTTCTGGGCATGCAGGCGGTTCTCGGCTTCATCAAAGACCACCGAGCGCGGGCCGTCGATGACCTCGTCGGTCACCTCTTCGCCCCGATGCGCCGGCAGGCAATGCATGAATATGGCGTCTGATTTCGCTTTTGCCATAAGCCGGCCGTTCACCTGGAACGGCTCGAGCAGATTGTGCCGGCGCTCGCCGTCGCGGTCACCCATCGACACCCAGGTATCGGTGACGACGCAGTCGGCGCCCGCGACCGCCGCCTCTGCGTCGGTGCCGATCTCGATCGCGGCGCCGGAGGATTGTGCCCAGTTGCGCAGCGCCTTGCTCGGCGCCAGCTCCGGCGGTGTCGCGACGCGCAGGCGGAAATCGAGCCGCTGCGCCGCATGCATCCACGAAGCGAGCACGTTGTTGGTGTCGCCGGTCCAGGCGACGGTCGAGCCCTTGATCGGGCCGCGATGCTCCTCGAACGTCATCACATCCGCCATGACCTGGCAGGGATGCGAGGCGCGCGTGAGCCCGTTGATCACCGGCACGGTGGCGTAGCGCGCAAGCTCGAGCAGCGCGTTGTGATCGAGGATGCGGATCATGATCGCATCGACATAGCGCGAGAGCACGCGCGCGGTGTCGGCGATGGTCTCGCCGCGCCCGAGCTGCATCTCCTGGCCGGTGAGGAAGACGACGTCGCCGCCGAGCTGGCGCATCGCGACGTCGAACGACACCCGCGTGCGCGTCGAGGGCTTGTCGAAGATCATCGCCAGCGTTTTGCTTTCGAGCGGATGCCCGGCGGTGAGGCGATCCTTGCGCCAGCGCGCCTTGAGCGCGCGGCTCGACTCGATCATTCCCCGCAGTTCACCTGCCGGGATATCCGTGAGATCGAGGAAGTGCCGTGGAGCATCGGTCAACTTGCCGCTCCCCGCGCTTCCTTGACGGCGCGCGTCAGCCGCTCCGCGGCGCGCTCGATCGCACCCGTGGCGGTCGCGATCTCTTCTTCGCCGATGATGAGCGGCGGCAGCAGGCGCACGACGT
This sequence comes from Hyphomicrobiales bacterium, assembly GCA_017304555.1. Lineage (GTDB taxonomy): Bacteria > Pseudomonadota > Alphaproteobacteria > Rhizobiales > Xanthobacteraceae > JAFKKS01. The sequence goes on along the minus strand of JAFKKS010000526.1, from coordinate 4,826 downwards.
TGTCGCCAGCGGAGACGGTGATCATCTTCTCGTCGCGCAGCGCATTGACGAGATCGCCGGCAGGCACAACCGCCTTCAGGCCGATCAACAGCCCCTCACCACGCACCTCACTGATGACCTGCGGAAAGCGGTCTTGCAGTTCCGCCAGCCGTTGTTTGAACAGCAGTGCCATGTCGCGGACGTGCTGCAGGAAGCCGGGCGCGAGAATGATGTCGAGCACGGCGTTGCCCATGGCCATCGCGAGCGGATTGCCGCCGAAGGTCGAGCCGTGCGTGCCCGCAGTCATGCCCTTGGCGGCTTCTTCGCTGCCGAGACAGGCGCCGAGCGGGAAACCGCCGCCAATCCCCTTCGCGGTCGACAGGATGTCCGGCGTCACGCCGGATTTCTGGTAGGCGAAGAGCTCGCCCGTGCGCCCGACACCGGACTGCACCTCGTCGAAAATGAGCAGCAGGCCGTGCTGGTCGCAAAGCTGGCGCAGGCCCTTGAGGAACGACGCCGGAATGACGCGCACGCCGCCTTCGCCCTGCACCGGCTCGATGAGGATGCCGCCGGTCTGCGGACCGATCGCGCGCTTCACCGCCTCGATGTCGCCGGCCGGGATCTGGTCGAAGCCCTCGACCACCGGACCGAAGCCTTCGAGATATTTCTTCTGTCCGCCGGCGGCGAGCGTCGCCAGCGTGCGCCCATGGAAGGCGCCTTCGAACGTGATGATGTGGAAGCGCTCCGGGTGGCCGCTCACCGATTGATACTTGCGCGCCATCTTGATCGCGCATTCCAGCGCCTCGGCGCCCGAATTGGTGAAGAACACCTTGTCTGCGAACGTCGCATCGCAAAGCCGCGCGGCAAGCCGCTCGCCTTCCGGGATGCGGTAGAGGTTGGAGACATGCCAGAGCTTCGCCGCCTGCGTCGTCAGCGCCTCGACGAGATGCGGATGCGCATGCCCGAGGGCATTCACCGCGATGCCGGAGGTGAAGTCGAGATAACGCTCCCCGTTCGTCGCCGTCAGCCAGGCGCCCTCGCCGCGCTCGAAAGCGAGGTCGACGCGCGCATAGGTGGGCAGAAGATGCGAAGTCACAGGTTGCGATGCCACAGGTCCGGTCCTTCTTTCGCACAGCGCCAAATATCTGTGCAGGACGCTGAAATGAATCGTGCCGCCCCTGCGGGCGGCACGCCAAAAGCATTCTATGTCAGAGCCTTCGCCTGTCAACAGAATGCGTGACGGCCGAAGCGCGCCGGCTTCGCCGCTGTCGACATTCTGTTGAAAACGAAAGCGCGATTCCAGGGACTCTTGCGCGAGAGTCACCGCCTATTGTAGCCTTGGGATCGGCGGATACGACATCTCGTGCGGCGACCCGCCTCCAGAGTACCATTTGTGGTGCGTGAAGCCTCGGACCGGCTCTAGGCAGGCCATCCGGGGACCGCAATGGGATTCCGCGGGGGCCGTCGCACCGATGCGGAAAGGATGAGGCCTATGACCTGGACGTGGACGGATGAGCGGGTGGAGCTTCTGAAGAAGCTCTGGTCGGAAGGTCTTTCAGCAAGCCAGATCGCCGGCGAACTCGGCGGCATTACGCGCAACGCCGTGATCGGCAAGGTGCACCGGCTCGGCCTCTCGGGCCGCGCCAAGGCGCCCTCCTCTTCGGTGCCGCGCCCGCGCAAGCCGCGCGCGCCCTCACAATTCATCCGGCAGCCGCGGCCAATGACGCGCGGCAACACGGCGCTGGCGCCGCGCTCGGCCCCCCTGTTCGAGGTCGAAGTGGAGCCGGAGCCGGAACTGGTCGACAACGTCATCCCGATGGGGCAGCGCTGCACGATCCTGCAGCTCACCGAGGCGACCTGCCACTGGCCGGTCGGCGACCCGGGCTCGCCCGACTTCTTCTTCTGCGGCGGAAAGAGCGCAAACGGCCTGCCGTACTGCGCGCACCATTCGCGCATCGCTTACCAGCCGGTCCACGACCGGCGCCGCGACCGGCGGCTTCTACGGGCTTGAGAGCTCCTCCCGGTGTATAACTTGAGTCGGGCGGCGGTCTTCGCCGCCCGTCTTGTTTGAGGCGCCTACGAGCAATCAGCCATCGTTCCGTGAAGGCTGTACCTTCGCCGTCACCCTGAGGTGCGAGGCGCGAAAGCGCCGAGCCTCGAAGGGCGGCCGTCGTCCTTCGAGGCTCGTTGCGCGAGCGCCTCAGGATGACGGAGAGAGGCTTATGTTAGATGGAACCGGCCAGCCTTTAAGCCGCGGCGAAGCGCTCGTCGAGCGCGTAGCCGGAACCGCGCACGGTGCGGATCGGCTCAGCGGCGTTGCGCCGCTCCAGCGCCTTGCGCAAACGCCCGACATGCACGTCGACGGTGCGCTCATCGATATAAACGTCGCTGCCCCACACGCCGTCGAGCAGCTGCGCGGCAGGCGGAATTCGGTCGGACCGAGCGAAATCTCCTGGCCGTTGCGGAACACGCGGCGGCGCTCCCGGTCAAGCTCGATGTCGCCGGCGGTGAGCACGGCGGCGACGCGTTCCGGCTTCGCACGGCGCAGCAGCGCGCGCACGCGCGCCAGCAGTTCCGGCACCGAGAACGGCTTGACGATGTAGTCGTCCGCGCCCGTCTCCAGCCCCCGCAGCCGCTCCGACTCTTCGCCGCGGGCGGTGAGCATGATGATCGGCAGCTGCGCCGTTTCCGTCCGCGTCCGCAGCCGTCGGCATAGCTCGATGCCGGACACGCCCGGCAGCATCCAATCGAGCAGCAGCAGATCGGGCACAGCTTCACGCAGACGGATATCGGCCTCGTCGCCGCGCGCAACCGTCTCGACGGCATAGCCCTCGGCTTCGAGGTTGTATTGTAAGAGCAGCGTCAGCGGCTCCTCGTCCTCAACGACAAGAATACGCAGCTTGGTGGATGAATCGGCCATGCTTACCCTGGGAATGGAACGGCCGTCAGAGCCGTGGTGTCGCCTTTCGGGCGCTCGCCGGCGGGGGGAAAGCCCTCCACCATATAATACACCGTCTCGGCAATATTGGTCGCGTGGTCGCCCATGCGCTCGATGTTTTTGGAACAGAACAGGAGATGCGTGCAGAAGGTGATGTTGCGCGGATCTTCCATCATGTAGGTGAGGAGTTCGCGAAACAGCGAGTTGTTGACCGCGTCGATCTCCTCGTCGCCCTTCCACACCTCCATGGCTTGCGTCACATCGCGCCGCGCATACGCGTCGAGCACGTTCTTGAGCGCGGAGAGGACGAGTTCCGCCATGCTCTCGACACCGCGCAGCACTGTCGGCGCGCGGAAGTCGCCGCCCAGCGCCACGACGCGCTTGCCGATGTTCTTGGCGAGGTCGCCAATGCGCTCCAGGTCGTTGGAGACGCGCAGCGCGCCGACAATCTCGCGCAGATCGACCGCCATCGGCTGACGCCGCGCGATGGTGAGGATCGCCTTCTCCTCGATCTCGCGCTGCAGGATGTCGATCGCGGCGTCGGCCGTCACGACTTGCTGCGCCAGTTTCGCATCGCGGTCAGCGAGCGCGGTGACGGAATCGGAAATCGCCTTCTCGGCGAGCCCGCCCATCTCGGCGACGAGGCGCGCGAGGTCCTGCAGATCGGTGTCGAAGGCTTTCGCGGTGTGCTCGGACATGGCCATGATGATTGCGATCCTTATCCAAAGCGTCCGGTGATGTAGTCTTGCGTCCGCTTGTCGTTAGGCGTGGTGAATATCTTGGTGGTGTCGCCGAACTCAACAAGCTCTCCGAGATACATGAACGCGGTGAAGTCGGACACGCGCGCCGCCTGCTGCATATTGTGCGTCACGATGGCGATCGTGTAGTCGTCCTTCAACTCGTCGATCAGTTCCTCGATCTTGGCGGTCGAGATCGGATCGAGCGCCGAGCACGGTTCGTCGAACAGGATGACCTCCGGCCGCACCGCGACGGTGCGCGCAATGCACAGCCGCTGCTGCTGCCCGCCGGAGAGCGACAGGCCGCTGGCGCCGAGCTTGTCCTTCACCTCGTTCCACAGCGCCGCGCGCTGCAGCGCGTTTTCGACGCGGGCGTCGAGTTCGGACTGCGGCAGTCGCTCATAAAGCCGGATGCCGAACGCGATGTTCTCGTAGATCGTCATCGGGAACGGCGTCGGCTTCTGGAACACCATGCCGACCTTGGCGCGCAGCAGGTTCACATCCTGCGACGAGGAGAGGATGTTCTCGTTGTCGAGACGGACCGTGCCGGTGGCGCGCTGATGCGGATAGAGGTCGTACATGCGGTTGAGGATGCGCAGCAACGTCGACTTGCCGCAGCCGGACGGGCCGATGAATGCTGTCACCTTGCCCTGATACAGCGAGATGTTGATGTTCTTAAGCGCGCGATTGTCGCCGTAGAAGAAATCCAGATTCTGGATCGTGATCTTGTCGACGAGATCGCCGGCACTGACAGCGTGGCTGACGGTCGGGACGGTCAGGTTCGCGACGCTCATGACGATTTACTCTTGGCAGCGAGGAAACGGGCGACGATGCTCAGGGTCAGCACCGCCAGCGTGATGATGAGAGCGCCGGTCCACGCCAGCCGCTGCCAGTCCTCATAGGGGCTGAGCGCGAACTGGAAGATCACGACCGGCAGGCTCGATACGGGAGCGTTCATATTGAGGCTCCAGAACTGGTTGTTGAGCGCCGTGAAGAGAAGCGGCGCGGTCTCGCCGCTGACGCGCGCGATCGCCAGCAGCACGCCGGTGATCATACCGGCGCGGGCGGCGCGATAGGCGACCTTGCGGATCATCAGCGACCGCGGCAGGCCGATCGAGGCCGCAGCCTCCCGCAACGTGTCGGGCACGAGAACGAGCATGTCTTCCGTCGTG
>JAFKKS010000525.1 GCA_017304555.1 Hyphomicrobiales bacterium | reverse complement strand
CCCTCCTCGATGTTGCGCGCGGCGCCGAAGAAGCGCTTGGGCCGCTGCAGCGCATTGGCGTCGACGCCGCCCGTGAGCACCTTGCCCGAGGACGGCACCACGGTGTTGTAGGCGCGGCCGAGGCGGGTGATCGAATCGAGCAGGATCACGACGTCGCGGCCGTGTTCGACCAGGCGCTTCGCCTTCTCGATCACCATCTCGGCGACCTGCACGTGGCGCGAGGCCGGCTCGTCGAAGGTCGAGGAGATCACCTCGCCCTTCACCGAGCGCTGCATGTCGGTCACTTCCTCCGGCCGCTCGTCGATGAGCAACACGATGAGGAAGCATTCCGGGTGGTTGGCGGTGATGGCGTGCGCGATGTTCTGCAGCAGCACCGTCTTGCCGGTGCGCGGCGGCGACACGATCAGCGCGCGCTGGCCTTTGCCGATCGGCGCGACGATGTCGATGACGCGCGCGGAGAGGTCCTTCTTGGTCGGGTCCGCGTGCTCCATCCGCAGCCGCGTCTCGGGGTAGAGCGGCGTCAGGTTGTCGAAGTTGATCTTGTGCCGCGCCTTGTCCGGGTCCTCGAAGTTGATCGAGTTGACCTTGAGCAACGCGAAGTAGCGCTCACCGTCCTTCGGGGAGCGGATGTCACCCTCGATCGTATCGCCGGTGCGCAGGCCGAAGCGGCGGATCTGCGAGGGCGAGACGTAGATGTCGTCCGGACCGGGCAGGTAGTTCGCTTCCGGTGAGCGCAGGAAGCCGAAGCCGTCGGAGAGAACCTCGACGACGCCTTCGCCGATGATGTTCACCTCCTTCGCCGCGAGCTGCTTGAGGATCGCGAACATCAGCTCCTGCTTGCGCATGGTGCTGGCGTTCTCGATCTCGTGCTCTTCCGCGAAAACGAGGAGTTCGGCCGGAGTCTTGGATTTCAGGTCTTGAAGTTTCATTTCCCGCATACGGGGAGTCCTTGGGTGAGCGGGTCGCTGATGGATACAGAGGCGACGTCAGGCTCTCGTGAGGGAGTGACCGCAGGTCTTGGGAGGATGAGGCCCGGAGGGGCTCTCCACACCCGATGCGTCGGCCGGCCAAACAATACACCGGACTCGAAGGGCATCCGCCTACGTTCGGGAGGATGGAGCAACATAGGGAAGTTCGGGATTTTCCGCAAGAGGCGACGTATTGGACCGTATCGATTTTCAAGGAGGCGTTGACGCCGCAGCCCTCATCCTGAGGAGCCGTTCATAGAACGGCATCTCGAAGGATGGTGCCGCCCTCCCTGGCCCTTCTTCGAGACGGCGCTTCGCGCTTCCTCGGGATGAGGCCTTTGGGCACCCTCAAAACGGCTTCACGATCACCATGATCACGATGACGATGAGCAGGAGCGTGGGCACCTCGTTCATCAACCGCCAATGCGCCGATGAGCGGGTGTTGCGGTCTTGCGCAAAGGCGCGCACGGCCCTGCTGAAGTAGCCGTGCAGCCCCGACATTGCCAGCACCGCCGCCAGCTTGACGTGGAACCAGCCGCTCAAAAACCAGCCGCCATCCCAGGCGAGCCATAGCCCGAGCAGCCAAGCGACGATCATCGCCGGGTTGATGATGCCTTTCAGGAGCCGCCGCTCCATGATCTTGAAGATCTCGGACTGCACCGAGCCCGCCGGCGCATCGCAGTGATAGACGAACAGCCGTGGGAGATAGAGCATCCCCGCCATCCAGGCGATGATGGCGATGACGTGCACTGCTTTCAGCCAGAGATACATATCCGCTTCCCTATCGGACCCTTCTCTTAAAAAGAATCCTTTGATTCTTAAGGTCTAAGATTCTTAGGCGGTTGGTTAGACTCACGCTTTGCTTTCAACAATCGAACGATGGCCGTTTCTCTTATCCCCGCATTTCACGACGGAGGCGATCGTGTCGCGGCGCGCGGAATTTTCATTTCGATACAGGACGATCAGGCGGGCTGCACAGCACAACCCCGCGCTTGTCCCGGGGATAGTCCTGCGCCATGCGGACGGGGATATGGTTATCACAACAGGGAACGATGTGGACGGTTTCGGCCTCTGTCCACCGCTGCGCCTTGCGCCCCTTGAGGGGACATGCCTTCCTCCCCACTGATCCACAGCATGTCCGCATGGTTTGGCCTTCATGCCTGACGACCAAGGAAGCTTCTTTCATCTGCATCTCGTGTCGGATGCGACCGGCGAGACGCTGATCACGGTCGCGCGTGCGGCGGCTGCGCAGTACGAGAATGTGACGGCGGTGGAGCATGTCTATCCGCTGGTGCGCACCCAGAAGCAGATTGAGCGCGTTCTTGATGAGATCGAGACGTCGCCCGGCATCGTTCTCTATACGCTGCTCGACCCGGCGCTGACCGGCCGTCTCGAGGATAAGTGCCGGGAGCTCAGCATACCGAGCCTTTCCGTCCTCGGCCCTGTGCTCTCGCTCTTGAAATCCTACCTCGGCGCCGAGACGACATCGCGGATCGGCGCGCAGCACATGCTCAACGCCGACTATTTCAAGCGCATCGACGCCCTGAACTACACGATGCTGCATGATGACGGGCAGCATCTCGACAATCTCGAAGAAGCCGACATCGTGCTCACCGGCGTCTCCCGCACGTCGAAGACGCCAACCTCCATCTATCTCGCCAACCGCGGCGTGAAGACGGCGAACGTCCCGTTGATCGCCGGCATTCCAGTGCCGGCGCAGCTCGAGCGATTGCAGCGGCCGCTGGTGATCGGTCTTTTTGCCTCGCCCGAGCGCATTGTGCAGATTCGGCAGAACCGGCTTCTTAGCCTGCGCGCCAGCGAGGACGATCCGTATGTGGACCGCCAGGCGGTGTCGGAAGAGATCGCTTTCTCGCGGCGGCTTTGCGCGCGGCATGGCTGGCCTTCGATCGACGTGACGCGGCGCTCGATCGAGGAAACCGCGGCGGCGGCGATGGCGCTCTTGGCGGAGCGCCGCCGCCATACCGGAACCGTCTAGATGTCCCTGTGGCTCGCCCGCGAACCGCTCGTCCTGGCGTCGAAAAGCGCCGTTCGCCGCGTTATTGTCGAAAACGCCGGTATTCCGGTTGCGGTGCACCCGGCCGACATCGACGAGCGGATGCTCGAGAGCCGCATGAAAAGCGCTGGGCCGAGGGAGGTCGCGCAGGCCCTTGCCCTGGCGAAAGCCCAGGCGGTGTCGGCGATGCTGCCCGGGCGACTGGTCCTCGGCGCCGATCAGACGCTGGCGCTCGGCGACACTGTCTTTTACAAGCCGGCGGACAAGGACGCCGCGCGCAGCCAGCTCCAAACCCTGCGCGGCGCGACGCATACCCTGCACGCCGGGATCGCACTGGTCGAAGACGGTGCTGAAGTCTTCGCGCATACGGCCGTTGCGCAGTTGACCATGCGGCAATTTTCCGATGATTTTCTAGAGGCTTACTTGTCGGCGGCGGGTGACGCAGTGCTACACAGCGTCGGCGCCTACCAGATAGAAGGAGCCGGGATTCATTTGTTTGATCGTATCGACGGCGATCAGTTCACGATCATGGGTTTGCCGCTGCTGCCGCTGCTGAACTTCCTGCGCGGCTGGGGGTATCTGGCGGCATGACGACGCTTAGGGACTTGTCCGATGCGGCGTGCCGACGCGAAGCCCTCATCCTGAAGAGCATCGCCGAGTGATGCGTCTCGATATCTCACCGTCATGGCCGGGCTTGTCCCGGCCATTCACGTCTTGCTCGCCACAGAAAAAGAAAGACGTGGATGCCCGCAACAAGTGCGGGCATGACGACCTCAATAATCGTTGATTTCACAGCACGCTTTCCGACCCAACTCTCAGGATGAGGGCCGGATCACCCCGCGAAAGGAGCCGCCATGCTGATCCTCGGTCTCACCGGCTCGATCGGCATGGGCAAGTCGGCGACCGCCAATATATTTCGCGAGGCCGGCGTGCCGGTCCACGACTCTGATCGCGCGGTGCATCAGCTCTACGAGGGCGAGGCGGTGCCGGCGATCGAAGCCGCGTTCCCCGGCGTCACCGTCGATGGCAAGGTCGATCGCGAAAAACTCTCCGCGCAGGTGCTGGGCAAACCCGACGCCTTCAAGCGGCTGGAGGCGATCGTCCATCCCCTGGTGCGCCAAGTGTCCGTGCGCTTCCTCGACGCGGCGAGGGCGCGCGGCGCGCGC
>JAFKKS010000524.1 GCA_017304555.1 Hyphomicrobiales bacterium | reverse complement strand
GATGGCGCCAGCGTCGGATGACGCTCAATAACTCCATGCTGATCACTCCGCTGTCCCCCGCTCAGAAAGCAGGGGAGAGGTTCCAACATGGGTCAAATCTCGATGGAAAAACCTGCGCTTCCCGGGTCAGTTCTCAGTGGAAATCAACACCGGCGACGGAAGGCATCGCGTAGAGCTTGCCATTCCCCTCGATGCTTTTCGATCGTTTGGCTCTGCGCCTCTGGGTTCGCTGTACTTTCCATCGCAATTACTCCGCAATGCAAATATGCCCGTCGCGTAACGAGGATGCACGCTAGGCGTGTTGACCTTCAAGTTAAATCGCGCATGTCGGATACCGCTAACGTACGATCCGTTTCTCTAATCCATCACGGATACGGATCACCGTTCCCACCCCGACCCGAAGACCTTTGGCAACGGCCTTGACACCCTGTCCATTCGCTAGTCCCGCGCGGATTGCTTTGACCGTCTTCGGGTCGGCATCCTCCAAGCGTCTCCTGCCCAGCGTGATGCCTTCGGCCTTGGCACGCTCCAGCCCCGCCATCACACGCTCACGGATCATGGCCCGCTCAAACTCGGCGAACACTCCGAGCATTTGAAACATGGCGCGGCCGGACGGCGTGGATGTGTCGAGACCCTGCTGATGCAGGTAGAGGTCCACTCCCTTGGCACGGAGGTCCTGGAGGATAGCGAGGAGGTCAGTGAGGGAACGTCCCAGCCGGTCCACACTCCAGGCCGCCACCATGTCCACCTCACGGCGGGCCACGGCCTTCATGAGGGCAGCAAGTCCGGGCCGGTGGTCACGTCCCTTTGCGCCACTGATCCCCTCATCCTCGAACAACGTCGCCACCTCCCAGCCGTGGCGCTCGGCAACGGCCTGAAGTTCACGTCGCTGATTACGAGTCGTTTGCTCCGTGGTGCTCACGCGGACGTAGATGGCGACTCGGCGCGGCCGCATGCTTAGTTGCTGGGTCATGGCTACAAGACTTCTCCATCGAGACAATTCGAGAAGCATAGCGCGGATGGTTCCGAAATGTAATATTTATTGAACCGTCTTCTGAGCCAGCTCGGGAGCAAGAACCACGGGCACTTGCGCAGACACGGCTGGTAAGGGTTTTCGGAACCGGCCTCTTCGGGGCGAAAATGCATTATGATCATTGGGAGCGAGGGCGTGCCGACGAGCGGAAGGCGGGGCGAGCCAATGAGCGCGAGTAAGCCGATGGGCGTTGCCGACCGTATGATGGGCAAGATGTTAAATGCAGTAGCAGGAATGAGATTGCCGCCGGGCCCGAGAGGCGATGAGTCGGGCAGACCTCCGAGCCTGGAGGATTTATGTAAGCGCACGACAGAGGCAATTGGGGCTGAAACGCGATCTCTTGAGGTCGCCTTGCCGCCATCGGCGCGTGTTTTTGCTGACGATCCCGTCGTGAAAGGTCAGCAGTCCGGTAAATTGCGGATAAGTCACAGCCCGCCTCTTCTCTGGACACTCTCGCTTGGAATTATGGGGCTTACAGCGGCGACTTTAATCTGGATGAATCGCTTGGACGTCAGTGCCCTTCAAGGGCGGGACGGAGGACTTGTTGTAGATCGTTTCGGGCAGCGCGTGTTCGTGTGCGCCGCGCTTGGTAGGATCGATTCACCTTCTGAATGCTGGCAGATTTATCCACCCACCAATCCGGCTTCCCCGGCCGGACGATAGCGGAGCTGCGCACATGGGGCCGAAGCAATCAACTCGCCACTAATAAACCTCCCCCTCCCCTCAACGTTCTAGTTTCCGGTCGTCCTGTGAGTGGCACGGGGGAAACGCTGAACAGCCCACACGAGGGCACGTGTCGCGTGCTGGACCCGTTAAATTGCGTCCGGGCAATAAAGCGCCACTAGTAACGAGAACGGCGGCCTTGCAGACGGATTGACGTGCTTGCCGCGTTCTACGCCGCTTACGGTTTGAGATCGTTGAGATTTAAGAGGAGGTGCTTTAGACTCTCGAATTCCTAGTTCACTCAGCGCATCTAGGCTTCCATACGTGCCTTCGAAGCCGACGATTTCTTGATGGGGGCTGGGCGCTTCGCAGCTACTTTGCGACGAACATGCACGCTAAAGCCTGTAACGACTGGCGGCTTGATGCTATCGCTCAGGAAGATGACCTCGGGGCCTTCGGACTTCTCTCCCGCGCTATAGTTCAGAAGGTAGGTTGTGGGATCGAAGGTCGAGTATGCAGCGCGAATTTCCGGCACGTCGTCGTAAGAAACCACCCAATTCGCGCGACGCTTCTTGCGGAGCATCTCAGCGATCTCTTCGTGATCTTTCGGCTGGTAGAAATTCTTATAGAGCTTGCGACCTTTAACGAAGTAAGGTGGGTCGAGATAAGTCAAGGCAGTTGGATTGCTTAGCGCTTTCTGGAGAAAGTCCACAGCATCCAGATTCGTGACTTCGATTTGTTTGGCGTAGCCGGCCAACGCCTTCAAGTTTTCTATCTGGCGGTCTTTCACCAGCCGAACATCGATCTTCCATTTTCCATTTTGAGCAAAGCCCCCAATAGGACCTGCTCCTTCGATGATGCCGGAGCGATTCGTGCGGTTGAGAAAGTAGGCAGAGAAGCCCAGGGCCAGCTTGTTATTGAGATCGGCGTTCTGCCATACCTCTTTCTGCAGATACCACTGTTCGATGGTGATGTCAGTCTTGGCAATCAGGCGGCAAAATCTTTCGGTGTCATAAAGTGCAGAAACCCAGAAAGCATAGATCGACGGGTCGATATCATTGATGGAGACTTTATCGACGAAGCCGTTGGTCAGCAGGCGAATAGCAAGCCCGGCGCCTCCCGCGTATGGCTCGCAGTAGTCGCGGCCGAAGAGTTTGTTTTCGCGTATCAGATCGACAAAATACGGAAATAGCTTTGCTTTCCCGCCAGGATACCGAAGGGGCGAGTTAATCATTACACATACTTCTTCACGAACTGGTCGATTGAATCCCGGGCATCCGCCAGCCGCAACTCATTAGGGATGATGTTTCCATGTGCGCCGAGATTGAGATAGTTAAGACTATGTTTCTTGAACTCGGCTAATACCTTCTTATCGCCGGCCGGCAGCGTGATCGCGTTGCTGGCGATGTGGTTGAGGGCGCTTTCGAGATCGTGCGATTTCCCAGCTTTATTGCCGCCCTGCTCGTCGATGATGTGCTTCAAGATCGACTCAACGATGTTGCGCAGCAAGAAGGTGGCGGCTGCGGGGTATTTCGTGTAGCCGATCTCCTTGGCCTCTTTGAGCAACTGTGTGATGAGGCCGCTATTCATCTTCTTTGGCTGATAGTTAAATAATGCGCCGGGCTTGGGCTTGGCGCTCCCGCTGCCGGTTGCTCTATCAGTGCTGCCTCCGCCTGCGGAACCGCCGGAAGAGCCGCCTCCAGTTGGGCCCCCGCCGGTTCCGCTTGCGCCTCCGGTCTTCTTGTCTCCGCCCTTCTTCGCCGCGGACTTCGACCCAGAGCTGGCCTCATCGTAATCGGAAAACACGCTGTCATACGACGCGGTAGCACCAAGTCCGCGTTCTGCGTTGACGACCAGCCTCTTCACGAGGTGCTTGAATTTCTTATCGGCGTCTCTTGCAAACACGACCTTCAAATTGGCAACGTCGTATTTGATACCCATCTTGTCCTTGTGGCCACTGCTCTGCAGGAAGCGCACCGGCGGGTTGAAAGCAACGTTTGGCGCAAGGAGGACGTCTTTCTCTTTATGCGTCCAATTAAGCGAGAGGGCCTTGAGATACAACTGGTACTCAAGGATGTAGTCTTTGACCTCCCCTTGGGTCAGTCTGAAGACCTTGCCGATCTTTCCAAGCGACTTGCCGGCCTTCCATTCGTTGTAGATCGTTTGCCGGCTGCCCAGATAGCCCCACTGAGATTTGTCGCCGCGGCCGAAGTGGGCTCCAGCCATCACGGGCATCAACGCATCCCGATCCGGAGCCAGCGTGCATCCGACATTCAGCAGCGCTTTCTTGAGGTTTTCGGACACGTTGGGCACTGTTTCCGCATAATCCTTTGGCGGCTTCATTAGGCCGGTCAGCACCTTGTAGGCGGCGATCCGTGTGTTTCCTTCGATGACGACGTAGCGGGCGCCCTTTTTAATAACGTAAGGGCGTTCGGCGCCGACGTTGTGACCGTCGGATGCGATGCGCTTGATGAAGGCCTCTAGCTCCTCGTGCTCGTAGAGGTAAGCCAGAATG
>JAFKKS010000523.1 GCA_017304555.1 Hyphomicrobiales bacterium | reverse complement strand
GGCGAGCCATTTGCGCCGGGTGCCGCGACGAAACAGGCGCTTGCGGCTGGCATTCGCGAAGCTCGGGCATGGATATTGGCTAGGTACGATGCCGGCTTGCCGCCTTTCTTTAACGGGACGCATTGGACCTTCCCGGCCCATCCCGATCTGATCAAGGCGGCCGCTGACAACTTCGAGAGTCCAGATCAGTATCCGGTCGACTGGCGCGGAATTGCCTATCACTACGCCTATATCGGCATACGACGTCTGGGTACCGGCCAGTTCTATCTCATCAACATCAAGGACAAGGATGGCGAAAGCTACGATGGGGCGAGGACATATCGCCTGCGCGTCCCGCCGAATGTGCCCGTCGAGCAGTACTGGTCACTGACGGCTTACGATCGGGATACGCACGCGCTTATCAAGAACGTCGATCGCGCCAGCCGGGCGTCGAACAGTGCCGAGGTCAAGAGGCGCGCCGACCGGTCGGTCGATCTTTACGTCGCTCCGAAGGCGCCCGCGGGGCAGGACACGAATTGGATCCCGACCGATCCGGCCCGCAAGTTCGAACTGATGTTCCGTCTCTACGGGCCGAAGCAGGAACTCTTCGAGAAGAAGTGGGCGCTGCCAGACGTCGAGAAGGTCGGTGCGGAAACCTTGGGAGCAAAGCCATGAAACAGTGTCGCGCAACGCTTTGCGTCGTCACGTTGCTCTCGGTTATCGGAACAGCGGCGGTGCTCGCCCAGCCGCAACCGGTTTCACAAACTTCGTATGTTGCCCGTGCTTTCAACGCGGCGCATCCCGATCTCGCCCGTTCCGCGGGTCGGGGCGCGCAGCTTGCCAATGAAGATTATGTGCGCGCCGATTGGTTGCCGGCGCCAGACGGCCAGTTCGCGCTGATCGTGCGGACCTATGTGCCGACCCCGCTCATTCTCGATGGCTCTTACAAGCTACCGAATGTGCAGCCCCTGCAAGCGACAACGGTCGGCAGCGGTCGCTAGTGGTCTGACCGGGACGTCGTCGCCTGCGCGGCCTGCCGACAGGCGACGGACGTTGTTCGCGATCTGAACGTACCAGCAAATCCGCTCGGCTCGGCGCCAGAAGCATGCCCGTCGGCCCGTGCGCCGGGCGCAGGCTATTGGGCTCAGGTCCAATCGACCCTCGGCGTCGCCAACCCTATCGTTGGCTCTGAAACCGGATTGGATATGGGAATCCTCGTTCCAGCAATAAGCGTAGTGGAAAGGGCAAACAACATGCAGCTTCTTTCGAGAGCATTAGCGCTCATCGTATGGCTTGCCGCTTCCGGCGGCGCCTTCGCACAAAGCCAGCCGACTCAGGCGCCGACGCTAAAGCCGGAAGAGCTCGATCAACTGGTTGCGCCGATCGCGCTTTACCCGGACGCGCTCCTGGCCAATGTGTTGATGGCCTCGACTTATCCGCTGGAGGTCGTTGAGGCGAGCCGCTGGGCCGACGAAAACAAAAGCCTCAAGGGTGATGCCCTCAAAACCGCGGTCGACAAGCAAAGATGGGACGACAGCGTCAAACAGCTCACGGCAACGCCGACTGTGCTGAGCATGATGAGCACCAAGCTCCCCTGGACGCAGAAGCTCGGCGACACCGTTCTGGCGCAGCAGCCCGACGTCATGGACGCCGTGCAGAGGCTTCGTGCCAAGGCGCAAGCCAACAACAAGCTGCAAAGCACCAAAGAGCAGAGGGTCACGACCCGGACCGAGTCGAACAAGCAGGTCATCGTCATCGAGCCGACACAGCCCGAGACGGTTTATGTTCCCTATTATGACCCGGCGGTGGTGTACGGCGCTTGGCCCTATCCGGCAGGCGGGTTCAATTGGGGCAACAACAACATCAATGTGAATCGAAACGTCAACATCAATAACATCAACAACAACTGGGTGCATAATCCCGATCATCGCCACGGCGTGCGCTACAACAATCAGAATGTCGCCAACCGCTTCAATCGCGGCAACGACATTCGCAACAATGCACAAAACCGCATGGATTTCCGCGGTCGCGACGGCAAGCAGGTTCTCAACCCGAGCAATCGGCCTGGCGCGGGCGGTGCAGGCCAGCGTCGCGATGCTGGTAATCGCGCTGCCAATCGCGGAGGCGACCGTGCCCGTTCTTCGTCGGGCAATCGTCCCGGTGCGAGGGGGGGTGGCGAGCGGCGGCAGCAGGCTGGCAATCGTGGTGGCCGTAGTCGCGCCAGCAACGCCGCGCGTGGCGGTGGCGGCCGCGGTTCGGCGTTCTCAGGTGTCGGCGGCGGCGGGCGCGCCGCGATGGCGCAAAGCATGCGCGGTCACGCCAGCATGGGCGGCGGCTTCCGTGGTGGCGGGGGCTTCCGCGGTGGCGGCGGCGGTGGTTTCCGTGGTGGCGGCGGACGGCGGTCGGATATCCGCCTGAAGCACGACATCGTGCTGCTGGGTAGGCTCGACAATGGCCTGGGCTTCTATCGCTTCGCCTACAACGGCAGCGAAAAAGTCTACGTCGGTGTCATGGCGCAGGAGGTGCAGTCGGTTCAGCCTGATGCCGTCACGCGTGGCTCGGATGGCTATCTGCGCGTGCGCTACGACAGGATCGGCCTGACGTTCCAGACCTATGGCCAATGGATCCGATCCGGTGCGCACATCCCGTCAACCGCTCACGCGTTCTGAGGAACGGAGGCTTCCATGATCATGATCCGCAAATGGACCGGTGCGCTCCGTCTCGGTGCGGCGGCGGCCATCGTGATGACAGGCTTGCTGGTGGTGCCTGAAGCGCATGCTCAGCAGACCTTCAAGAGCGCGGAATCGGCGGCTGACGCGCTCGTGGCGGCCGCCCGTGCCAGCAATCGCCAGCAGGTCATCGCCGTGCTTGGGCCGGGTTCCGCGGAGCTCGCCTCGTCGGGTGATCCGGTGCAAGACGAGGAGACGCGCAAGGAGTTCGTCGCCGCCTATGATGCCAAGCACAGCATCAACCGCGAGGACGGCAAGCCGGCGACGCTGGTGATCGGGCAAGACGACTTTCCTTTCCCGATACCTCTGGTCGAAAAGAACGGCTCCTGGTCGTTCGACACCAGCGCTGGCCGTGAGGAGATTCTCGCCCGCCGGATCGGCCGGAACGAGCTTGCGGCGATCCAGATCGCTCTTGCGTTCTATGACGCTGAAAATGAATACGCGGACATGATGCCCAAGATGGATGGCTTGTCGGTGTACGCGCAACGCATCGTCAGCCAGCCCGGCAAGAAGGATGGTCTTTATTGGCCGACCGCGCAGGGTGAGCCGGAAAGCCCGATCGGGGAAGCTGTCGCCGACGCCAGCCAACGCGGCTATAGGGTTGGCAAGGGCGAGCCGTATTACGGCTACCGTTTCAAGGTTCTGACGCGGCAAGGGCCGGCTGCGCCGGGCGGCGAACTTGATTACGTCATCGACGGGAAGATGGTCGGCGGTTTCGGTCTTGTCGCGTGGCCCGCCGAATACGGCAACTCCGGCATCGCCACTTTCATGATCAACCATCGCGGCGATGTGTACCAGAAGGACCTGGGCCCCGATACGCACAAGATTGCCTCGCGCATAAGCCGGTTCAATCCCGACCACACCTGGAAGAAGGTGGTTGAAACGCAAGAGGTGAGGTGAAGCACCGTTGCGATGAGAGGACTTGGGCATTTTGTCCATGTGATGGTGCTGCACGGGCCGTGCGGCGCCATCGCTGGATGAAGCAAAGCTCTAGGTTATTTTTGACGCGTTTTCTTCACGCGAACCGGTCTCCACTTCGCTCGAAAATGCTCTAAGCGTGGTCGCCCACGATCGCCTTGAGCGGTGCATCAATGGTCACGGTCGGGCCATCTTTGCGCCAATCGTATTGAATGGCGCCACCGAACTGATCCTCAATGGTTCTCTTGGTCAGAGTTGTGCCGAAACCGCTCGCAGTGGGCTCGCGAACGGACGGTACCCCGCTTTCGCGCCATACCAGGCGAAAGCCAGCGTTTTCGATGGACCATGTCACGGATAGCGCCCCGTTCGGGTGGTGCAGGCATCCATATTTCACCGCGTTCGTTGCGAGCTCATTGATCCCGAGCGCGAGCGACAGCGATTGCTTGGCGGACAGTTCGATCGGCGGCCCTTTGATCGCGATGCGGCCCAGATCGTTGCGATGCGGCGACAAGGCGCCCTCGATCACCGCCCGGATCGGCGCGACGCTCCAGCTTGATTGCGTGAGGATGGCGTGCGCCTGACCGAGCGCGTCGATGCGGCTCGACAAGGTGTCGTGCGCCTCGTCGAGGGACGACGCGGAGCGGAAGCTCTGATTCACGATCGCGGAAATCACCGCGAGCGTGTTCTTGATGCGATGGGCCAGCTCGGCGTTGACCATCCGCGCATTCTTCTGCGCCTGAACCGTTTGAGTGGTCTCCATCACCGTGTCGATGATTCCGACGACGGCGCCGGATTCATCCCGCACAGGGCTGTAGCAGAAGGTGAACCAGGCCTCCTCCGGATAGCCGTTGCGCTCCACGGTGAGCGGGAAATTCTCGATGAAGGTCGCTTCCCCCGCGAAGGCTCTTTCCGCGATCGGGCCGATCTCGCTCCAGGCTTCGCTCCAGATGTCGCGAAACGAACGGCCGAGCGCCTCGGGCTTGGCGCCCAGAATGGGTCTGAAGGCGTCGTTGTAGATCGTCGTCAGTTCGGGCCCCCACACAAGGCATTTGGGAAAGCGCGAATTGATCAGCATGCTGACCGCGATCTTGAGCGGCGAGGGCCAATTGTCGATCGGGCCGAGGGGCGAGGCCGCCCAGTCATGAGTCAGGATGCGCGCGGCCACGTCGCCGCCGCCATCCAGGAAGTGCCGTACGGTCATGGCTTCTGGGCGCTCTGACGCCTGGGGAAACGGCGCTCGCCTTTGAAAGCGATCTTGCTTCGGCGCGCAAGCGACCGCTGCGTCAGCCCCGCAGCGCCTTGGCGGCGCGTAGGGCGAAGTAGGTGAGGACGCCGCTTGCGCCGGCGCGCTTGAACGCCATCAGGCTTTCCATCATCGCCTTGTCGCCGTCGAGCCAGCCGTTCTGGGCGGCGGCCTGAATCATCGCATACTCGCCGGACACCTGGTAGGCGAAGGTCGGGACGCCAAAGGCGTCGCTGACCCGGCGGATGATGTCGAGATAGGGCAGGCCGGGCTTGACCATCACCATGTCGGCGCCTTCCGCGAGATCGAGCTCCACTTCGCGCAGCGCCTCGTCGCTGTTCGCCGGATCCATCTGATAGGTTTTCTTGTCGCCTTTCAGCATCGCGTTGGAGCCGACGGCGTCGCGGAACGGGCCGTAGAAGGCCGAGGCGTATTTCGCCGCGTAGGCCATGATCTGCGTGTCCTGGAAGCCCGCCGCGTCGAGGCCCGTCCGGATCGCGCCGACGCGCCCGTCCATCATGTCGGACGGGGCGATCACGTCGGCGCCGGCCTCGGCCTGAAGCACGGCCTGCCGCACGAGGATCGCGACCGTCTCGTCGTTCAGGATGCGGCCGTCGCGAACGATTCCGTCATGGCCGTGGCTGGTGTAGGGGTCGAGCGCCACGTCGGTGATGAGGCCGATCTCCGGGGTTGCGGCCTTCACCGCCCGGAGCGCGCGGCAGATCAGGTTGGCGCCGTTCAGCGCCTCGGAGCCGTCCTCGTCGCGCAGCGCCGGCGGCGTGTTCGGAAAAAACGCGATCGCGGTGATTCCAAGCCGCGCCGCGTTTTCGGCTTCCCGGGCGAGAAGGTCGATCGACAGACGCTCCACCCCCGGCATCGAGGCGACCGGCTCGCGCACATCCTGGCCTTCCGTGATGAACACCGGCCAGATCAGGTCGGCGACGGTGAGCGCATTTTCCGCGACCAGCCTGCGCGACCAGTCGGCCTTGCGGTTTCGCCGCATACGTACGGCAAGATCGAGCGGCTCGGTCGGCGCCCCGGCGCGGTGGGGTTGCTTGAACGGCGCGACGCGCGAGGACATGGCAGGCTCCGGAACTCGTACGACATTATCACATTGGAGCGTCTCCAAGGAATGGCTGTTTGACGCGCGGCGAAAGAGCGCGCTACGCAG
>JAFKKS010000522.1 GCA_017304555.1 Hyphomicrobiales bacterium | reverse complement strand
GAGCGCCGCCGACGGTCCGACAGAAAGCGCAACCGAGCCCGTGCCCGGCACGAGATCGCCGAACACGTCGTTCGAAAGCGTGAGGCTTTCGCCCTTCGCTAACGGCTTCACAGTGCGCCGCGCGAGCACCTGCGTCGCCGGCTTCACCGACAGCGGATAGCTGCGTTCGAGGTCGAACCCGCCGGGCCCGCTGACATGCACGGTGACCGTGCCGTTGCCGACGCCGGATGCCGTCAGCGGCAAGGTCGCGCCGGCGCGCTGCTTCGCGGCAAGTTGCAGCGATTGCGGAGCGTTCGCGCCGCCGAGCGGCCCTTCCGTGCTGACTTGGATGCGGTACTCGCCCGCCTCGCCTTCCACATTGTCGATGTCGAGGCGCACGCCGGCGCGATCGCCGGTTAGCAGAAAGCGCGGCAGCGTGGTGGTGAGTACGACCGGATCGCGCACAATGACATCGCCGGATGCATGCCCGACCTTGCCCTTGCTCCAGGCGACGGCCATCACGCGCACCGTTCCCGCAAAGGCGGGAATGTCGAAAGCGACTTGCGCGACGCTATCGGCCCCAACTTTGACCACGCCAGAGAACAAAGCGAGCGGCGCCTGCGTCGGCGGCGTGCCGCTGATGGAGGCGCCCACCGCGTCACCACCGGTGCGGATCTGTCCGCGCGCGCCCTGCATGCCGTCGATCAATTGGCCGTAGAGGTCGCGCAGTTCCGCCGACAGCCGCCGCTGCCCGAGATAATAGTCGTCCGGCGACGGCGGCTTGTAGTTCGTGAGATTGAGAATGCCGACGTCGACCGCCGCGACGGTGACGCGCGCCTCCTCGCCGGCGGCGAGCCCTTCGAGCTTCACGGGGATCGTCAGCGGTCCGTTCGGACGCATCACGTCCGGCAGTTTCATCGACACGCCGAGCGTGCGCTCCTTGCGCTCGACCGTGAACCACTGCACGCCGATGGCCCGGCCAGGCATGCGGCGAGCCTGTTCATCGAGCGGACGGCGCAACGTCGCGACGAGATAGGCGCCGGTGCCCCACCCCTCCCCGACCGTCAGCGCAACATTCGCCGTGCCTTCCTTCACATCAACCGTCTTGGTCGAAAGCAACTTGTCACCGATCACCGCAAGCTGAAGCTTGCCGGCCGTCCGCGCGGTCACGGCGACGTTCATCGTGTCGCCTGCACGGTATTCCGGCTTGTCGAGAGCGATCTCGAGCAGGTCGGGCGTGTCGGCGCTCGACTCGGCATAGAAACCGGCGTCGAACGCGACGGACGTCACCGGTCCGTCCGGGTCGTCGGTCGAGACTTCGAGACGATAGCGGCCCCACTCGACCGGCATCGCAATGCGCGCGGGCGCGCCCGTTGAGGCATCGACCGTGCCGTCCGCGACGCGCTTGGTCTGCTTGATCGGCTCGTAGTCCCAGCTACCGCCCTGGCGGTACCACTGATAGCGGGTTTCGATCTTCAGCAGTTCATAATGCAGGCCCTTGCGTTCGATCGTCTTGCCGTCAGGCCCGACCATCACGACGTCGAAAGTCGCCGAGCCGCCGTTGCTCAAGGCCCGGCCGGAAAACATCGGCTTCACGCCGATCATCGGACCGGAAGGCGTGACCGGCAGCGTGATGTTGCGCTCCACCGCACGGCCGCCTGGTTCGGCAAGCCGCACGACCACTTGCGCTTCGAGCGGCTTGGTTGAAACCGGCAGCTTGTCGAGCGCGACCGTGAACGCCGCCTTGCCCTGCGCGTCGGTCTGCGGAAGATCTTCGAGCGGCTGCTTCTCGCTCGTCGCTTCCTCGTCGGCGAGACCGAATTGATAGCCTGCGAGTCCCGGCCGCTCCTTCGCCGGTGCAATGTTCACTTCGCCGTCAAGATCGAGCGCCGAGCCTGGCGCGCCGTAGAGATAACGGCCTTCGACCGTCACTTCGGCCGGCTGGGACTTGGAGATTTTTCCGACCGGCGCGGCGAGTGTCAGCTCCAGCCGCTCGGGAACATAGTCTTCGACCATGAAGGTGGTTTCGCCGACAACCGCCCCTTTCGGATCGACATAGGCGCGCACGCGCCAGGTACCGGTCGGCGCGGAACTCACGATCGGTACGCTGATCGCGCGTCCGCCGGCGCCTTCGTCTTGTGCCACGGCGCGGCGATACTCGACGCCATCGGGACGCTCGAAGACAAGGGTGAGCGGTACGCCGGCTGCGGCAACACCCTGCGGATCGCGCAGCAACGCCGCGACATGCACGGTCTCGCCGGTGCGGTAGACGCCGCGCTCGGCGTAGACGAAAGCGTCGAGCCCGGTCGGGGCAGCGCGGCCCGCGACACCACGGTCGGACAGATCGAAGGCCGCCGATTTCAGGCTGAGGAACGCGTAGTCGCCCTTCGGGTCGGTCGCGACGATCATCGCGGGCGAAAGGCCGCCCTCGCCGCGCGCCAGCCCGCTTTCGAAATGCACGGCGCCGTCGGCATCGGTGGAACGCGTCGCCAAGGTCTCGTTGTTGCGCGCGATCAGGCGAACCTCGATCCCTGCCTTCGCAGCCGTCGTCGCCAGCGATTGGATGAAGACGTGGACGCCGTCGCCGCCGGAGAAGGCCGAAAGGCCGAGATCGGAAACGATGAACCACTGGGTAGCGAGCGTGTAGTAGTCGTCGGATGCTGGCCCCTTCGGTTCCGCCACCATCGCGTAGACGCCGGGCTTCAGATCGCCGACGGCCTGATCGACAGGAAACGCCGTCGTCACATCGGTGTTGAGCGTCGCGTCGACTTGCAGATCGCCCTTCCACACCTCGAAGCCGCGTTCGTTCGCGAACCGCTCGATGTCGTAGCGCGACAGGTTGCGCTGGAAATCCGAGCCGAGCACCGTGTTCAGAAGATTGCGATCGCCGATGCGATAGATCTTCATGCTGACGTCGCGCGTATTGACGCTGACAACGGGGATGCCGCGCTGCCCGGTGCGCGGCAGCACGTAGGCCTTGCCGGTGAAATGCACGGACGGCTTCCGGTCGCGGACATAGATGTTGTAGTCGGCGGAATGCGTGAGCGCTTCCTTCACCGACGACGGCAGGCCGGCGCGCAACGTCACGGAATAGCGCTCGCCGTGCTTGACGCCTTCGACACAAAGCTGCTTCTCGCTCGCCGTGAGCGCCGGCTTGTCCATGCCGGCGACAGCAACGAAGGGCGAAAAGTCGGTGCGTTTGCTCGGCACTTCTTCTGAAAACTGGAAACAGATGCGCGGCGAGGCGGAATCGGAATCGACGGAGTAGTCGAGAATCCGGAAGCCGTGCGTATTGCGCATCTGCTCGTAGAGCGCGCGCACATCGGCGACTTCGCGCTGATCGAGTGATAGCCGCAGCGTGTCGAGCGCCGGCCGCCACAAGCGGCGATCGGCAAAGGTGCGGCTGAGCAGCGCGAGACTTTCCGCTTCCTCGTTCCCGTTGCCGGCGTTTTGGTAGGCAAGATAAGCGGCGGTCGACGCCCGCTCCAGGAGATTGGTGCGCTCGGAGCCATCCTTCGGCACGATCTGCAGGACCGTGCGCGCAAGGCGCAGCCAATTGGCGCTGTCCTTCGGCTGCACGGCGGCGATCTGCGAGAGCGCGGTCAGGCTCGCCTTGTAATCACGTTTATCGAGCGCTGCATCGGCGTCGCGGCGCAGTGTTGCGATCGGTTTCGCGACATCGCCCGCGTCCTGCTTGATCTGGGCCTCGAGCTTGATCGCCGCGTCGGCGAGATCGTCGCGCTGGAAGGCCTTTTCCGCAGCAAAGGAAGAAACGCTGGAGAGCATGACAAGCGCGGCGACAAGGCCGGTGCGAAGACCGATCAACATTCGATTCTCCCTACCCGGCGACGACGCCGGAGCCGTATTCAGTCCAACGGTCAAACGTGTCGGACTCGTGGCGCACCAATATTGCTGGAATATTGCGTCGCGTGGCGCGTAACGACTTTTATTGTAACGATCGGCGGGTATCCGCCCGACGATCCAGCCCTAAGACTTACGCGTTGGACGCACCACGCGGTGAGGACAAGGTGACGAACGGTCGCGCGCTCTCGAACGCGCGAGCGGCGCGCAGGACGAGCGCGTCCTGCCGCGCCGGGCCGACGATCTGCAGCCCGATCGGCAGCCCACCTGACGTGAAGCCGCACGGCGCCGAGGCCGCCGGCTGCTGCGTCAGGTTGAACGGATAGGTGTAGGGTGACCACTCCACCCACTCGTCTCCGTAGCCGCCCTCGTCGGGCGCCTCCTTGCCCGCCGGCAGCGCCGGAACCGGCATC
>JAFKKS010000521.1 GCA_017304555.1 Hyphomicrobiales bacterium | reverse complement strand
GTTCCGACGAATGGGCGTCGAAGTTGAAAGCGCAGGCAATCAGCACGTCGAAACGGGCGTCCACTGCTTCGCGCGCGGCCGCGACGATGTCCTGCCGCCCGACCGTGCCGTATTCCGGCCCGATCAAGATCGCGACGCGACGCTCAGGCCCGTTCTCGCCTTCGATGAACGTGCCGCTCGCCCCGATGAAGTTCCCGGGCCAAGGCGTCAGGCTCTCGAAGGTTATGCGGTCGCCCTTGGCTTGCTGTTTGACTCCCTCGGCCTTGAGATAGTCGATGACGATGGCCGCGAAATCCTGCCCCGCGAGGTCAGCATCAGCGGGCGAGCGCCGGCCTTCGGCGGCGTCGATATCGTCGATCAGCTCCTCGTCGCTCGCCGGCAGCACGCGATGCGGCGACAGGCTCTCAACCGTGAACGGCCCGGCGACACGGACGCGGGCGTTGTCGACGTAAGGCTTGTCGTAGAGATATTCGACATCCGCCCGCGCGGCGATCGAGGCGTCGATCTCCTTCTGGCGGGCGATGCGCGCCTCCCACCATTTGGCGTGTGGTTCCTTGGCCGAGGCGGGCGCGCTGGGCGGCAGGTCGCGCGGAATCTGCCATTCCTCGTAGGATTTCTCGAGAGCGGCATTGAGCGCAACGCGCAGGGGTTCGAGAACCGTCTGCCACTTCTCCCAGATGTCGTCGATAAGAGGATTTCGAGCGATGGAACTGAGCATGATATGCGGCACGCGTTCATAGACGAAACCTTGCCGTAGGTCGTTGTGGACGGGCGTGTCGGCCGGCAGACGCATCGTGAGTTCTGCTTCTTTGGTGCGACCCTCACGGCTATCCGTGAGCAGATACCACGGATAACGGGCAGCCATGAGCCGGGTGCGAGCTAGTGTTAGTGCGACGCGGCTGGTGTCGACAGTGATCCAGCGCCTACCCCATTGTTCGGCAGCGTAGGCGGTAGTTCCTGATCCGCATGTAGGATCGAGGACAAGATCGCCGGGATCGGTAGTCATCAGAATACAACGCTCGATGACCTTTGTTGATGTTTCCACAACGTATTGTTTATCAGATGTAAATCCAGCTATTCCTGTATCTGACCATATGTCCGTTTCAGGAAAAACCGCAAAGTCATCAAAATATCTGACGTAGTACAATCCGCTCGCAGAAGCCTCAAGGCGACCAGAGCGCTTGAGTCTTTGCATGCCTATTTCATTGGTCTTCCAACGAACCTTTAGGCTCGGTCTTATTTGCTTGCCTTCAAATTCAACTGGGAACCACGAAGCTGCGCCTTCGCCCTTCTCACGACCTACGCTTTGACTCGTAAGATTGTCGATACGATAAACGCGGGCATCAACAGGCAGCGTCTCAGGAGCAATTTTTTCCTCGGCTGTAAGGCTACGCATCGACAAATTGGCAAATCGCACTCGAGAGTAGGCTGAGCCACCTTCTCCAGACAGTATTTTGCGTTTGTGCGGCAATCGAAATTTGAGCCTCGTCTTATCCCTGGCGTAAAAGAGAATTACGTCATATGTCCCAGGAATAAACTGAGAGGTTGCTCCGGCAGTCTTGGAAAATATGATCTGAGAAACGAATGATTCCGCGCCGAATACCTCATCAAGAACTGATCGAACCCTATGCACGTTCTCGTCGCTAATTTGTACGAAGAGCGAGCCGCTGTCGGTCAGCAAATCGCGCATCGCTGTCAGCCGATCACGTAGGTAGGTCAGGTAGCTGTGGATGCCGTCCTTCCATGTGTCGCGGAACGCTTTCACCTGCTCAGGCTCGCGCGAAATGTCCTGCTGCTTGCCGTCCTTCACGTCGCGGGACTGCGTCGAGACCTGCCAGTTCGAATTGAACTTGATGCCGTAGGGCGGGTCGAAATAGATGCACTGCACCTTGCCCTTCAGGCTTTCGCGCTCGGCAAGGCTCGCCATCACTTGCAGGCTGTCGCCGAGGATCATGCGGTTCGACCAGTGGCCGTCGTGCTTGTAGAAGCCGTCCTCGATCCAGTCTTTCGGCAAGCCGTTGAAATCGGAAAACATGTCCGGCGCATCCGTCTGCGCCTCGCGTGTTTGCGTCGTGCGACGCCTGAGATCGGCAATGATCGCCTGCGGCTTGATCTTCTCCTGGATGTAGAGCGGCGGCACATTGACGACGAGGTCGGTCCAGTCCTGCCGGTCCTTGCCGCGCCAGACGAGCTGCGCGTCGGAGAGGGTGAGCGTGCCGGTCTCCGCCAGTTCCTGCATCTGCGCATCGGTGATGGTGATCTTCGCGCCGTTCCAGATCAGCTCGGGCTGGCGCGGCTCCTCCGGCGTGCGTGTCTCGCCCTCGGCCAGCGGCCGGGCGCGCGGATAGTGCTTCGGCGGCCGCGGGTCGGCATCCTCGTCACGGCGAAAGAAGCTTTCCATCTCCGCCGTCGGAATATTCCGGCGCGTGGCTCCCTCATGCTTGAGCGCATCGACCTGCTTGGAGGATTTTGCCTTCGAGGATTTGGCTTTGGAGGATTTGGGCGAACGGGCCATCAGGCGGGAACCTTCGTGAGCAGTTGATCGACCAGCGTGGCGAAATCCTCGTCCATCACGGTCCAGTCGCGGAGTTCGGCGAAGGCCCAGCGGCCGAAGCCGCCGAGCGCGTTGACGCCCGGAACCCAGAGATCGCTTGTCGTCTGGGCCTTGGCCTTGTCGCTCTCGTCCTTGATGCCCTTCACCTCCAGCACCAGGTTGAGCGGCTCGTCGCCGCCATCATCGAGCCGAACCAGGAAGTCGGGCAGATAGCGCCGCGTGATGCCGGCATCGAGATAGGGAATCTCGAAGCCGAGCGCCTGGTTCTTGGCATAGGCGATGACGCGCGGATGGTTCTCGAGCGTCAGCGCGAGTTGCTTTTCCCAGCTACTGTCCAGCACGACATGACTGATGTGGCTCTTGGGCGGACGGGCGCCGGTCGCCCAGCAGGATTTCGATGTAATGAAGTTGACGTGGCGCGTCGAGCCCTTGGGATTGTAGGGATCGAGCACCGCCATAATGCGCCCTTCGCTGGCGCGCGTGCAGGCGATGTCGATCTTCCCCGCCGCGCGCGCGAGCTGATCCTGATAAAGGACCGCGCCGACCGGAACGCCCTTGGTGACGAGATATCCTTCATCGAGCCAGCGGCGCGCGAGACGCTGGATCTGCGGAAAGAGGTGCTGCTTGGGGAAGCCATCCTCGTCGCGGAAGCTCGTGTAGAGCAGGTGCTTGGCGAGGTTGTAGCTGATCTCCGAGGGCCGCAGGCGCTCCAGCACCTGGGGCGTGATCGTCACGCCGGCGCCGACGATCCCTTCCATGACGACCGAGGTGGGACCGATGTCGGCCGGTGTGATCTCCAGCCGGCTGTCTTGCGTGAATTCGGCGTCGAGCTTCTCGGACGGCAAATCGCGGCGATAGCCGCTGACACGCGGGAACACGATCTCCAACGCCGCGCGCTCCTTGATGGCGTGGACGCGCGTGACAGGTTTGGGCGGCTTGGGATCGACTTTCTGCGGCGAGCGGGCGAAGTCGAAGGGGATGCCCATGATGTCGGCATATTCGACGTCGAACAGGCCGGTCTCAGGGTTCAGATCGTAGGACTGGCGACGCAGGCCGCGGCCGACCACTTGCTCGCACAGAAGCTGGGTGCCGAATGCGCGAACACCGAGGATGTGCGTCACGGTGTTCGTGTCCCAACCTTCGGTCAACATGGACACCGAAACCACGCAGCGGATTTGCTCGCCGAGCCGGCCGGGGCGTCCGACGGTATTCATCACCTCGCGCAGCAACGCGCTCTCGCTCGCCTCGCCCTGCGCGGCGCCGGCCCCTTCGCGGACCGCCAGCTCGCGCTTGAACTGCTCGATCTCGGGACCGGCGGCGTCGCGGAACCCCTTGTCGAGTGCGTCGCCGGATTCGATCTGGCGGGAGTCGATCAACAGCGTGCGCGGACGAGGAAAGCGGGTGCCTTGGTCGTCGTAGTTTCGGAACAGCTCCAGATGGCCGGCGTGAAAGGCCGCGCGCTCGCCTTCCTCGACATCTCCGCGTTCGAAGCCGGCGATCCATTCGAACACCAGCTTGGAGATGGCCGTGTTCTGGCATACGACGATGAACACCGGCGGCACGCCGATCCCCGCGCGCTCCCAGCGCTCGAACTCACCTTCGTAGTGACTGTAGAGCGCATTCAACGCGGTCTTCAGCGCATTGGGCAAATCGAAAAGCTTAGCGGCGCCAGCGGCGGTCTTCGGCAAGCCCTTGCCGATGTGCTTCCAGAGGTCGCGATAGACGACCGTGTCGGTCTGCACAAGGTTGTCCGTGACCGGCACGCGCGGCAACTTCACGACGCCGCTCTCGATCGCGTCCATCAGGCTGAAATCGGACACGACCCAGGGGAAGAGCGTGCCTTCCTGATAGCCGGAGCCGCGCAGGAAGAAAGGCGTGGCCGAGAGATCATAGACCGCGCGCACACCTTTCGACAGCTTGCGGTCCAGCGCCTCTATGCCGTTGATCCAGAGCCGCGCGGCCTCTTCATTCTCTGCCGCTTCCTTCTTGTCGTCGCCGGTCAGCGCGCCTTCGGCGTTGACGCCGGCCTTGCGGCGGTAGCAATGGTGAGCTTCGTCGTTGAGGACATTGACGCGATCGGAGTTGAGAAGTTTGCCGCAAGCCCGCTCCAGCATCTCCGCATCGGTTTCCGTCGTCTTGGGCGGCTTGGGGTCATTGCCTTGGAGAAAGCTGCGCGTCACCTTGGCCAAGGCCTGCGTCTCGCGATGCTGGAAGGCATGGTAGTTGGTGATTACAATCTCCGCGCGCCGGATGTCGGGCAACATCTCCGGCGGCACGATCTCGCGTGTCTCATAATAATTGTCGGGCTCACTCGGCTGCAGCACGCGAAGCCGATCCTTGATTGTAATCCCGGGCGTGACAATCAAGAAGGCGCGGGAGAAGTCCTTCGATTCCTTGCGAGCGGCGTTCGTCGCCTGCCAGGCGATCAGCATCGCCATGACGGTCGTTTTGCCGCTGCCCGTCGCCATTTTCATGGCGAGGCGAAAGAGTGCGGGATTGGCCTCCTCATTGGCTTTGGCAATCTGATCCAGAAGGCCCTTGGTCGCTGCGCGCTTGGGCGCAACTTCGGTCAGCCAGATGATGGTCTCGACGGCTTCGATCTGACAGAAGAAGGGCTGCGCGCCGACGAAGTCGTGATGACGCCAATGCTCCAGGAGCCGCTGCGTGACGGCGGTTACGCCCCAGTCGGCGGGATTTCGCAGGTTCCGCCATCGCTCGACGTAGCCGCGGATCTCGTTGATCAGCACATTCTCGGTGTAAGTCTCGAGATCGAGGGATGCTTGCCCGGCGGATGTCTTCTTCCGCGAGGCCGGAACGGGCACGATAAATCGCGACGGACGACGACCCTGCCTCGGCTCCCCTTCGAGCGGCTGACCGTTCTGGTCGAGCGGATGATGCAATTCCGGCGCGCGATAGGGCGAATTTAGAATCGGCCGGTCATAGAACGTGTTCAATGTTTTTGCTCGCCTGCCGCTCAAACTGTGTTCAAAAATCTAAACGATGCGCCCGTTCTGCGCCAATGTTCCGCTGTTCCGGGCGGATTTAACCTACCGCTACCGCCGATCAATGATTTTCCCTTTTTGGCATGATCGCACCTTTGACAACCGTCTCAGCAATAGCACCTCCACGGGCCATACGATTTTTGTTGTCGTCTCTCATCCGATCTTCCGCGCATAAGCGACCGCTTCTTGTAGTCGCTCGCGCGCGGACGCGGAGAGACGGTCAACGTGCAGCAAGCGCGCATAGACATGAACGGGATCGTCTTCTTCCATGACATCGGGGTGCGCAAGAATGAAATCGGCGATCTCCGCAAGACATATCTCCGATATCGCTCGTCGATGTCGGCGCCCACTCCCGCCGCGAAACGGTACACGAGGCGCGACGGTTCCCAACCTCCATAGGAATACGCCAGCGGACTCATGCGTTCGGCCTACATCGCCGTCGCGAAGATGCTTCGCGATTTGGTCGCGTATACGTCCGCCCGTGCGAAGCCAGCCGTGCGCCCGCGCGATCCGCTGCATCAGCGCATCTTCACGCAGCGGCGCCTCTCGCGCCATGATCGCGTCGACCATATTCTGAAGCGTTGGCCGGTAGGAATACTCGAAGAAGCGATCCGGGTCGGGATTAAATTCTGAAAGATCGACAACGCTCCACTGAGCCGCATCTGTCCCTGGAGCCGTTACGTCGGTTGAAATTTCGCCGTCGCCATCCGCAGAAACGTCGTCGGCATTCCCTTGGTGTTCAAGCGCCTCTCCAGCCTTCTCCTCAGCCGACTTCTCTTCCGTAGCGTCCGCGACTTTGTCCGCGACCAACCGCTCGGAACCTCGCTCCCCCGTTCGTTGTCGAATCGCGCCTTCACTCGCTTGAGCCGTTGCGCGCTCGGCGCGGTTTTGAGCCAAAGCATCTTCCAGCGCCTTATGTAGCCGCTCCGCTGCCTCGTCCGGACTGAACCACCAATCCGTTGACCAGACGCGCAGGATATTCCAACCCAATCCGCGCAGCACTTGCTCACGAACCTTGTCGCGATCTCGCGCCGTCGCCGAGCGATGATAGGTGGCACCGTCACATTCCACCCCCGCGAGATAGATACCCGGATGGTCCGGATGGCGAATTCCAAGGTCGACACGGAAGCCGGAAACGCCGACCTGTGGGACGGTCTGCCAACCGCGTCGCTCCAGCTGTGCTGCGACGGCTTCCTCAAACGGCGATTCCATCGGCCCTGCCGAACCGGTGTCTTGCGCAGGCAAGGCGATAGCGCCTCGCATGGCGTAGTCGAGAAATGCCTTGAGGTGTGCGACACCCAATGCCTTCGTGCGCGTAATATCGATGTCGTCGGAGCGAATTCCCGAAAATACTTTTAGTTCACGCCGCGCCCGCGTGACCGCGACATTCAAACGGCGCTCCCCGCCGCTTCCATTGATCGCGCCGAATGACATCGACATCTTTCCAGCCGCATCGCGACAGAACGTGATTGAAAATAGAATCACGTCGCGCTCGTCGCCTTGAATATTCTCCAAGTTTTTAACAATGACAGGCTCGACTCGATCCTCGGCGAAGAACCATTGGAGTTCCGGATTGTCGCGACGTTCTGCGTCCAAAAGGTCCAAGATCAAG
>JAFKKS010000520.1 GCA_017304555.1 Hyphomicrobiales bacterium | reverse complement strand
ACGGGTTTTCCTCACCTCTCCCATAGGGAGAGGTCGGATCGTTGAGCGCAGCGAGACGAGCCGGGTGAGGGGTTAGAGCCTATCGAGAGAGCGTAACCCCTCACCCGCCGCCTTCGGCGTCGACCTCTCCCTTTGGGAGAGGTGAAAGAAGGGCCGGAATGACGCAGCCGCTACGGCACGCCCGCGAGCGCGGTCTTGTAGGCGGCGACCGCTTTCTCGAATCCCATCAGCAGCGCATCGGCGGTGAGTTCATGACCGATCGAGGCTTCCGCGAGATGCGGGATCGCGCCGACCAGCAGCGGGATGTTCTCCAGGTTGAGGTCGTGCCCGGCATTGACGACGAGGCCGCGCGCCTTGGCGCGCTCCGCCGTCTGCGCGCATTGCGCCAGCAGCGCCTGATGCGCCCCCTGTTTGAAGGCCGCAGCATACGAGCCGGTGTAAATCTCGATGCCGTCGGCGCCGATATCCGCAACCCGGTCGGCCGCCGCGGGGTCCGGATCGACGAACAGGATCACGCGCGTGCCGAGGCTCTTGAGCCGCTCCAAGGCCGGCAGGACCACCGCGCGCTGCGCGTCGTCAAGCTTCCAGCCCTCTTCCGAGGTGAAGACGTTCGGATCGTCCGGCACCAGGGTGCACTGTTCCGGCTTCACCGCGGCGACGAGGTCGAGGAAAGCGGGATCGGGAAAGCCCTCGATGTTGAACTCGAAGCTTGGGCGCCAGGGGCGCATCACCTCGGAGAGCGCCGGAACGTCGCTGCGGCGGATGTGGCGCTCATCGGGGCGTGGGTGCACGGTGACGCCGTGCGCGCCGGCGCTGTGCACCAGCGTGGCAAAATGCAGGACGTCGGGCACGCCGGTGCGGCGCGAATTGCGCAGCAAAGCGACCTTGTTGAGATTGACGCTCAGCCGCGCCATGGGTTTGCACTCTCCGCGATACGTGAAGGACGCGATGGCTCCGCGCTAGAGTGGGGGGCAATAGGCCGTGACCCAACTCTATCGCTTTATTAGAGCATGATCTTTTCCGAAAACCGGTACCCACTTTCCGGGATCATGCTCTAGCATGAACGCCGCTGGCCGACGCATTCTTTTCCATCATGCCGGCTTTCGCCTTGGCGATGGATGAAGCGGCCGGGACGCTGCGACGCAACGCCGCTACAATCCGCGCCGTGCGGCAATTCCGCGCTCCCTTGCGCGCTCGTCTCGCATCTGCGAACAAGGCGCGCGCATGCCTAACGCCCGCCGACGTTGCATCCGGCTCGTCCGGCCTTTAGCATCGCAACAATCCGTGCTGGCGCTTTTCGTCGAGCCGGCCCCCCATTTTTCCAGCTTTCTTCAGCTTCTTTCAGCAGCGAGTCCCCATGTCCACTTCCCGCAATATCCTGATCCTCGGCGCGTCCTACGGCTCGCTCCTGGCCTCCAAGCTCATGTTCGGCGGCCATAACCTGACGCTCGTCTGCCTGCCGGCGGAAGCCGACCTCATCAACGCCGAAGGCTTCCGCGTGCGCATGCCGGTGCGCGGCCGCAAGGATCCGGTCGAGATCGACTCGCGCAAGCTGCCCGGCAAGGTGCGCGCCGCCGGCCCCGCCGACGTCAACCCGAAGGACTTCGACCTCATCGGGCTCGCGATGCAGGAGCCGCAGTACCGTTCGCCGGGCGTGCGCGAACTCCTTGACGCCGTCGCCAAGTCGCGGGTGCCGTGCATGTCGATCATGAACATGCCGCCGCTGCCGTATGTGAAGCGCATCCCCGGCCTCGACTACGACGCACTCAAGCCCGCCTACACCGACGCCAGCGTGTGGGACAGCTTCGACCCCGGCACACTGACGCTGTGCAGCCCCGATCCGCAGGCGATCCGGCCGCCGGACGAGAAGGTCAACGTGCTGCAGGTGACGCTGCCGACCAACTTCAAGGTCGCCGCATTCGACAACGCGAACAGCACCGCGATCCTGCGTCAACTCGAGAAGGACGTCGACGCCGTGCGCTTCGATGCGCCGGAAGGCAAGATCGAGCTGCCGGTGAAGCTGCGCGTGCATGACTCGATCTTCGTGCCGCTCGCCAAGTGGGCGATGCTGCTTGCCGGTAACTATCGCTGCGTCACCAAGGACGGCATGCGCACCGCGCAAGAGGCGGTGCACTCGAACCTCGCCGAGTCGAAATCGGTCTACGACTTCGTCTTCGATCTCTGCGTCAAGCTTGGCGCGAAGCCCGAAGATCTCGTGCCGTTCGAGAAGTACGCCGCCGCGGCACAGAGCCTGTCACGCCCGGCCTCGGCCGCGCGCGCGCTGCAGAACGGCGCGCCGAACATCGAGCGCGCCGACAAGCTGGTGCAGCTCATCGCCAAGCAGAAGGGCTTGAGCCACTCGGTGATCGACGCGACCGTGGCGCTCGTCGACGCGCGGCTCGAAGCCAATCGCAAGAAGGCTGCGGCGTAAGCGTTCCCCTCTCGGCCGTCATGCCCGCACTTGTTGCGGGCATCCACGTCTTCCTTCCCTAACCGCAAAGACGTGGATGGCCGGGACAAAAGGGCGTTCACGCCCGTCTTCGACGGGCTAAGCCCGGCCATGACGAAGGATACGTCCTTGGCTGCGCAATCTGTGACGCCGTCGCAACACGCGGCGGCGTTTGCGTGTCGGCACGCCTGCTTCGCCTAAGGAGGCAGCAACTGCAAAACCTTTGATCTTGCTGCTTTCGCTCCGCAAGCGCGCAATCGCTCCCGGGAATTCGACGCTCGTGACGGCCGGCATGACGCCGCGCCGCGCAAGAGCCGAGTGACGGGGCGAACCATGAGAAAGACCATCCTTCTTGCCGCATTCGCGATGTCGCTCGCGGCTGCACCGGCCATCGCCGCGGATATGCCGCTCAAAGCGGCGCCGCCCGCGCCACCGCCGGTCACGAACTGGTGGGAAATCGCCTACGGCGGCGGCGTGATGAGCGACTACAATTTCCGCGGCATCTCGCAGTCCGACCGCGGCATGGCGGGGACGTTCTACGTCGAGGGGCGCGCGAACGTTTCGCCTGTCTTCCAGCTCTACGGCGGCACCGCGGTGACGAGCGTCAAGCTGCCGACCGATCCCGCGGCGGAAGTCGACTTCTACGGCGGCCTGCGCGCGACCGTCGGCCCCGTCACCTTCGACGTCGGCGGCATCTACTACTATTACCCGAAGGAAACGCAGATTTTCCTCGACCCGGTCACCGGCGGGGCGATCCGCTTCCCGACGCCCTTCCCGTGGACGAAGACCGACACGGATTTCGCCGAGGTCTACGGCAAGCTGACCTACGTCGCCAATGACTGGCTCACCCTCGGCGCCTACGTTTACTACTCGCCCGACATGCTCAACACCGGCGCCGACGGCACCTATTTCGGCGGCTCGGTGAAGCTCACCGCGCCAAGCGCCTGGTTCCCGACCGACTGGGGCGCGTATCTCTCCGGCGAAGTCGACCGCTACATCATCGGCAGGTCGGACGCGTTCTTCGGCAATGTCGACTTTCCCGACTACACCTATTGGAACGTCGGCGTCGGCCTCACCTACAAGGTGTTCACGCTCGACCTGCGCTACCACGACACGGACTTGAGCCGCACCGACTGCTTCGCGCTTACCGGCGATCTTCGCGGCCTGCCGGGCGGCGGCAATGCGCTCGGCCAGTCGAAGTGGTGCGGTCAAGCCTTCATCGCCAAGCTGTCAGTGGACGCGACGCTCAAATAGTGCGCTGCGTTCGAGCTTACTTTTCCGGCCGTTATCGCATCGCACACCAGCGGTTGATACGGGCGCGGACGCTTCCGCGCCCGTATCAATTTTAGAGAGTGTGCGCGACGGCGGCCTTTTTAGACTTGCGTTAAACGCACATTCAGACTGGAATACCATCCCAGGGCGCGCTGTTTAAATGACGTGCCTAGGGAGGAAGCAATGACCGAGCCTATGACCACGCGCCGTCGCTTCGTCGGCGGGGCGGCGCTTGCGAGCGCCGCCGTCGCCGCACCCTACATCCGCAATGCGGAGGCGGCCGAAACCACCACCTGGAAAATTCAAACGTCCTGGCCGGCCGGCGTCGGCCTCGAAACCTTCAAGACCTGGTGCAATTCGATCAAGGAAAAGACCGGCGGCGAACTCGAGTTCAAGCCGTTCGCGGCGAAAGAGATCGTCGGCGATTTCGAATTGCTCGACGGCGTCAAGAACGGCGTCCTCGAGGCGATGAATTCGTTCTGTGTCTATTGGGTCGGCAAAATCCCGGCGACCGCGTTCCTGTCGTCGTATCTCATGGGGCTGCGCTACCCGCACG
>JAFKKS010000519.1 GCA_017304555.1 Hyphomicrobiales bacterium | reverse complement strand
CACGCGGAAGATGAACGTCGTCACCACCGGGCCGTTGCCGCTTGCGGCGTTGTATTCGTCGCGGGAGAGGATGACGAAGCGCGTGGTGTTGTGTGCGGCGTCCTCGACATGCTCGGCGAGAATATCGAGGCCATAGGTCTCCGCGGCCAATCGCGTGGCGAGTGCGCCGCGCGTGATGTCGCCGGCTTTGGCGATCACGAGCGCGGCGCCGGCGGTGTCGCCGGCGTCCACCGGCTTATAGCCGTGCTCGCTGATGAAGCGCCGGCACTGGCCGAGGGCGTGGATGTGGCTTTCCGCGGTCTTGATCGTCGAGAGGGTCGCCCCTTTCGGCGCCATCATGTGGAAATGGATCGGCAGGAAATGCTCGCCGACGATGTGCAAGTTGGCGCGCGGCAGCAGGTGATGGATGTCGGCGACGCGCCCGGCGATCGAATTGTCGATCGGGATCATGCCGAGTTCGGCCTCGCCAGATGAGATCGCGCTGAGCGCGTCCTGAAACGTGGCGCAGGGCAGCGGCTCATAGTCCGGCCGCGCCTCCTGACAGGCGATATGCGAATTGGCGCCCAGATCACCCTGGAACGCGATCTTCTTCTTTGCTGTGCTCATGGTGTGGTTATGCGGTGTGGAATCGGGGAGTCAACTGGAGCGCGAGAGGAGTTGGCGCGCGGTTTCAAGTTCGGCGGCGGTGTTCACATCGAGCGGCGCCGAATCGACGATGGCAATGTCGATGCGCATGCCGGCTTCCAATGCGCGAAGCTGCTCGAGCTTCTCACGCTGCTCGAGCGGCGAGGGGGGAAGGGCCACGAAACGGTCGAGGGCGGGGCGGCGGTAGGCGTAGAGGCCCATGTGATAGTAGAGCGGTCCCTCGCCGGTCGGGGCGGTCGCGCGGGTGAAGTAGAGCGCTCGCAAGCGTCCGGGGCCGACCGGGGTGCCGATCGCCTTGACGACGTTCGGATCCGTCCGCTCGGCCTCGTCGCGAATCTCCGCCGCGACGGTCGCGATGTCGACCGCGGGGTCTTCGAGCGCCGCCAGGGTGGCGCGGATGTCGGCCGGGTTGAGCGTCGGCCGGTCCCCTTGGACGTTGACGATAATGGCCGATTTGCCCTGCGGGTCGACGATGCCGGCGGCCTCGTGCACCCGGTCCGAGCCGGAGGCATGGTCGCTGCGGGTCAGGACGGCGCGCCCGCCCGCCTTCTCCACCGCCGCCGCGATGGCTCCGGAATCGGTCGCAACGACGACCGGGCCGGCCTCGGCCTCCTGCGCGCGGCGCATGACGTGGACAATCATCGGCTCGCCGGCGATGTCGGCGAGGGCTTTTCCGGGCAGTCGGGTCGACCCCATCCGGGCCGGGATCAGCACCAGAATATCGCTTTGCGCCATGTTGCCCTGCCGGGAAGGGTGGATACCCGAATTCGGGTGGAGGAAAGGGCGGTTATACGGGTTGCCAGGGCTACAGCAAACCGGCTATCTCTCGCCCGCCAACTCTCTTTTAGAATGGCTTTATTACTGGACTTGCCGCCTCAGGAGCCGCGCGCCGATGGACTCGTTTGAACTCAACAAAATTCTTGGCGCCCTCTTGTTCACCTGCCTGCTGACGCTGACGCTGAACATCACGGCTGGCGCTGTTTTCGCGCCACATCAGCCGGCAAAGCCGGGCTTTGAGATTGCCGTGCCGGAAAGCGACGCGGCCGCTGCCGGCGGTGGCGCAGCCCCGGCCGAGGAAAAGAAGTCGGTTGCCGAACTTCTCGCCAGCGCCGATCCCAAAAAGGGTGAGGCCGCGGTCAAGAAGTGCGCCTCCTGCCACAACTTCGCCAAGGGCGGCCCGAACGGCATCGGCCCGAATCTCTACGGCGTTGTCGGTCGCGCCAAGGGCTCGCATGCCGGCTTCAATTATTCGGATGCGATGAAGGCCAAGGGCGGCAACTGGACGTTCGAGGACATCGACCACTTCATCACCAATCCGAAGGCGTTCATCCCCGGCACCAAGATGACCTATGCCGGCGACGCGAAGGGCACCGATCGCGCCAACATCCTCGCTTACTTGAACCAGAATTCGGACAGCCCGCAGCCGCTGCCGAAGGTGGCGGAATCGAAGCCGGCGGAAGGCGCTGGCGGGGATAAGCCTGCGGCCGGTGGTGACAAGCCTGCTGCAGCGCCTGAGAAGAAGCAGTAAGGCTTCGATCCGACGCACGAGCGACGTGTGGCATCGCGACGCCGCACGCGAAAGTGAAAGGGTGCGGCAACGTTGCGGCCAAGGTTACGGCCGCAATATCCAAAATCGGACATATTCGCTGAAAACGTTGGGGTGCGACGCGTTCAAATCTTGCCGGAGCACGAGGTGCCCTTGATTCGAAGTCCTTTCCGTATCGGCGCCCTCGCCGCCGGCATGCTCGCAGCCACCCTCGTCCTCAGCACCGCCCGATCCGAGGAGCCGCAATGGCGGCACGGCGTTTCGCTCTTCGGCGACCTTAAATATCCCGCGGGCTTCAAGCATTTCGATTACGTCAACCCGGCTGCTCCCAAGGGCGGCGTCGTACGCCTCGGCACGACGGGCACGTTCGACAACCTCAACGTCGTGGTCGCCTACGTCAAAGGCAACCTCGCCGCGAATATCGGCATCATCTACGACAGCCTGATGGAGAGCTCGCTCGACGAGCCATCGACCGAGTACGGCCTGGTTGCCGAAGCGGTCCGCTATCCGGACGATTTCTCCTCGGCGACATTTCGTTTGCGGCCCCAGGCCAAATGGCACGACGGCAAGCCGATCACCGCCGACGACGTCATCTACTCGTTCGAGGTGTTGAAGAAGAACAGTCCGCAACTCGCCGCCTACTACAATCATGTCGTCAAGGCGGAGAAGAGCGGCGACCACGAAGTCACCTTCACCTTCGACATCAAAGGCAATCGCGAGCTGCCGCAGATTCTCGGGCAGATCACGGTTCTCCCGAAGCATTGGTGGGAAGGCACCGACGCCCAAGGCCGCAAGCGCGACGTCGCCGCGACGACGCTGGAGACGCCGCTCGGATCGGGCCCGTACCGCGTGAAGAGTTTCGAGCCCGGCCGCTCCATCACGTTCGAGCGTGTGGCCGACTATTGGGCGAAGGACATCAACGTCAATGTCGGGCGCAACAACTTCGACGAGATCCGCTACGACTATTTCCGCAACACCGACGTGATGCGTGAGGCCTTCAAGGCCGGCCAGCTCGATTTCCGGCTGGAGAACAGCGCCAAGGACTGGGCGACCGCTTACGATTTTCCGGCCGTACGTGACGGGCGTGTGCTGAAGGAAGAATTTCCGATCCGCAATATGGGCGTGATGCAGTCCTTCGCGTTCAACATCCGGCGCGCGAAGTTCGCGGATCCGCGCGTGCGCGACGCATTCAACTATGCGTTCGACTTCGAGGAGATGAACAAGCAGCTGTTCTACAGCCAGTATTTCCGCATCGACAGCTATTTCAAAGGCACTGAGCTCGCGTGGAACTGGCGGCCGGAGCCCGGTACGGAAGCGACCGCTGCGGCTGCCATACCGGCAGCGGCTTCCGGCCTGCCCGAAGGCCAGGAGCTCGCGATTCTGGAAACCGTTCGCGACAAGGTGCCGCCGGAGGTTTTCACCAAACCGTACAAGAACCCCGTCAACGGAGATCCGCAGGCTGTGCGCAGCAATTTGCGCGAGGCGTTGCGGTTGCTGAAAGAGGCGGGGTGGGAGGTCCGCGATCGCAAGCTCGTCAACGTCAAGACGGGCGAGCCAATGACGGTGGAGGTGCTTCTTTCGGAGCCGACTTTCGAGCGTGTCGCGTTGTTCTACAAGCCGTCGCTGGAGCGGCTAGGCATCCAGATGACCGTGCGCACTGTCGACGACGCGCAGTACGAGAACCGGCTGCGCAATTGGGATTACGACATGATCGTCGCGTCCTGGGCGCAGTCGCTGTCGCCGGGTAACGAGCAGCGCGCCTACTGGGGCTCCGCAGCAGCCGACCAGCCGGGGTCGCGAAACTATGTCGGCATCAAGAATCCGGCGATCGATACGCTGATCGATCGCGTCATCTTCGCCAAGGACCGCGCCGAGCTTGTCGCCGCGACGCGTGCGCTCGATCGTGTTCTGATGTGGAACCACTACGTCGTCCCGCAGTGGACCTACGGCAAGTCGCGCACCGCGCGCTGGGATCGTTTCGGCCGCCCGCAAAAGATGCCGGAGATGCGAAGCCGGCGACATTCACGCGCCGCAGCGTCTTGACCCTTGCCGCGGGCGCCGCAGCCTTCGCGCGCGGCGCCTGGCCGCCCGCCGCGCACGCGGCCGAGGGTGGCGAAGTGCATGGGATTTCGGCGTTCGGCGACCTGAAATATCCGGCCGATTTCACGCATTTCGAGTACGTCGATCCGGACGCGCCGAAAGGCGGCGTCTTCTCCCAGATCGGTCCGGGCATTCAGTACAATCAGTCGTTCCTGACCTTCAATTCGCTCAACAGTTACATCCTGCGCGGCGACGCGGCGCAGGGAATGGAACTCACCTTCGCAAGCCTGATGGCGCGTTCGTCGGACGAACCGGACGCGATGTATGGCTTCGCCGCGCGCAGCGTGCAGATTTCGGAGGATAGGACGCAATATCGCTTCGCCATGCGCCCGCAAGCACGCTTTCACGACGGCTCGCCGCTCACCGCGCACGACGTCGCGTTTTCTCTCGCGACGCTGAAGGAGAAGGGGCATCCGATCATCGCGCAGCTTCTGCGCGACCTCGAAGGCGCCGAAGCGGTAAACGATGCGACGGTGCTCGTTCGCTTCGCGCCGAAACGCGCACGTGACGTGCCGTTGTTCGCGGCATCGCTGCCGATCTTCTCGCGCACGTTTTACGCAGGCCGCAAGTTCGACGAGACGACGCTGGAGGCGCCGCTCGGCTCCGGCGCCTACAAGGTCGGCCGCTTCGAGCCCGGCCGCTTCATCGAATACGAACGCGTCAAGGACTGGTGGGGCGAGGCTGTGCCGGCAATCAAGGGCACGAGCAATTTCGACCACGTCCGGTTCGAATATTATCGCGACCGCGACGTCGGCTTCGAAGGGTTCACCGCCAAGAGCTATCTCTTCCGCGAGGAGTTCACCTCACGCACGTGGGCGACGCGCTACGATTTCCCGGCGATCAAGGACGGGCGCGTGAAGCGCGAGGTGCTGCCGGACGACACGCCCTCGGGCGCGCAAGGCTGGTTCATCAATACGCGCCGCGATCGGTTCAAGGATCCGCGCGTGCGCGAAGCGATGATCGACGCCTTCGACTTCGAGTGGACCAACAAGAACATCATGTACGGCTCTTACGAGCGGACGCAGTCGGTGTTCCAGAACTCCGACATGATGGCGCGCGGCAAGCCGTCGCCGGAAGAACTGGCGCTGCTCGAGCCGTTCCGCGGCAAGGTCTCCGACGAGGTGTTCGGCGAGCCATTCGTGCCGCCGGTGTCCGACGGTTCGGGGCAGGACCGTGCGCTGCTGCGCAAGGCGAGCCAGCTGCTGCGCGAGGCCGGCTGGACGGTCAAGGACGGCAAGCGCGTCGATGCGAAGGGCGAGCATCTGAAGATCGAGTTCCTGCTGGAAGAACCCTCGTTCCAGCCGCATCACATGCCGTATATCAAGAACCTCGCGACGCTCGGCATCGACGCGACGCTGCGCATCGTCGATCCGGTGCAGTTCCGGGCACGGCGCGACGACTACGATTTCGACGTCGCCATCCAGCGTTTCAATTTCTCCTCCACGCCGGGGGATTCGCTGCGCACGTTCTTCACTTCGCAAGCGGCGGCGATCAAGGGTTCGCAGAACCTTTCCGGCATGGCCGATCCGGTGATCGACGCGCTGGTCGAGAAGGTGATCGGGGCGGACAGCCGCGCCGCGCTCAATACGGCCTGCCGGGCGCTCGACCGGGTGATCCGGGCCGGGCGCTACTGGGTGCCGCAATGGTACAAGGCGACGCACTGGATCGCGTACTGGGACGTCTTCGGCCGCCCGCCGAAGAAGCCGCGCTATAGCCGCGGCGTTCCGGAAACGTGGTGGTACGATGTCGAGAAAGCTGCAAAGGTCGAGCGCGCAGGATAACTGACGCGCGTTGGCTTTGAACGATCGGACGCAATGGCCGCTTATATCATCCGACGCCTGCTCTTCATGATCCCGACGATCATCGGGATCATGTTCGTTTCGTTCGTCGTGGTGCAGTTCGCGCCGGGCGGGCCGGTGGAGCGCGTGATCGCCAAGATCAGCGGCTCCGACACCGGCGCGACGTCGCGCATCTCAGGTTCGCAGAGCGGCGATTTCGGGCCACGCGGGCAGATGCAGGCCGGCGGAGCGGACGGCGTCGCCTCGAAATATCGCGGCGCGCAGGGGCTCGACCCGGCCTTCATCAAGAGCCTGGAAAAGCAATTCGGCTTCGACAAGCCGGCCTATGAGCGCTTCGCCAAGATGCTGTGGGACTATGCGCGCTTCGACTTCGGCCGCAGCTATTTCCGCGACACCCGC
Source organism: Hyphomicrobiales bacterium (assembly GCA_017304555.1). GTDB lineage: Bacteria > Pseudomonadota > Alphaproteobacteria > Rhizobiales > Xanthobacteraceae > JAFKKS01. The sequence goes on along the minus strand of JAFKKS010000519.1, from coordinate 1,800 downwards.
GTCCTCGACATCATCAAGGAGAAGCTGCCGGTCTCGATGTCGCTCGGCATCTGGATGACCTTGCTGACCTATCTCATCTCGATCCCGCTCGGCATCCGCAAGGCGATCCGCGACGGGTCGCGCTTCGACATGTGGACGTCGAGCGTGATCATCGTCGGCTACGCGATCCCGGGCTTTCTCTTCGCCATCCTGCTTATCATCCTGTTCGCCGGCGGCTCATTCTTCTCGTGGTTTCCGCTGCGCGGGCTGACTTCGGATGACTGGGCGCTGATGCCGTGGTGGAAGCAGATCCTCGACTACTTCTGGCACCTGACGCTGCCGATCATCGCGATGTCGCTCGGCGCGTTCGCGACCATGACCTTGCTGACCAAGAACTCCTTCCTCGATGAAATCCGCAAGCAATACGTGCTCACGGCGCGCGCGAAAGGGTGCTCGGAAACGCAAGTGCTTTACGGGCACGTCTTCCGCAACGCGATGCTGATCGTCATCGCCGGCTTCCCCAGCGCCTTCGTCGGCGCGTTCTTCTCCGGATCGCTGCTGATCGAGACGATCTTCTCGCTCGATGGGCTCGGGCTGCTCGGCTTCGAAAGCGTCCTCAACCGCGACTATCCGGTCGTTTTCGCCACGCTCTACATCTTCTCGCTGGTCGGGCTCATCGTGAATCTGCTGTCGGACCTCACCTACACCTGGGTCGATCCGCGCATCGACTTCGAGACGCGGGAAGTGTGAGCGGCATGGACGTGAAGCTCGACACCAAGCCCTCCGTGGCGCCGCCGGCGCCTCCCGCGGCGCCGCATGTCAGTGCGTCCACCGACGAGACGGATGTTGCGGCGCTGGCGTCGCCGCCACGCGGCTGGCTCTCGCCGATCAACCGGCGCCGCTGGGAGAGCTTCAAGGCCAACCGCCGCGGCTTCTACGCCTTCTGGATATTCCTGGTGCTGTTCGCCGTGTCGATGTGCTCGGAGTTCATCGCGAACGACAAGCCGTTCCTGGTGAAGGTGGATGGGCACTATTACTTCCCTGTCTTTCGCACCTATACGGAGGCGCAACTTGGCGGCGAGTTCGAGACCGCGGCGGACTATCGCGACCCTTACCTGCAGAAGATCATCGCGGAGAAGAACGGCTTCATGTGGTGGCCGCCGATCCGCTACTCCTACGATACACATAATCTCGACTTGCCGACGCCGGCGCCATCGCCGCCGACTTGGATGCTGACCGATGCGCAGTGCAAGCCGGTGGCGGAGAAGAAGGGCGGCACCGGTTGCGCAAGCCTCGAATGGAATTGGCTCGGCACCGACGATCAAGGCCGCGACGTCGTCGCGCGGCTTCTCTATGGCTTCCGCATCTCCGTCCTGTTCGGCCTGGCGTTGACGATCGTGTCGTCGTTCGTCGGTGTGCTCGCGGGCGCGGTGCAAGGCTATTTCGGCGGCCGGACGGATCTCCTGTTCCAGAGATTCATCGAGATATGGACGGCGATCCCGTCGCTTTATCTGCTGCTGATCATCTCCTCGGTGCTGGTGCCCGGCTTCTTCGTCCTGCTCGGCATTATGCTGTTGTTTTCGTGGGTGGCGCTGGTCGGGCTCGTGCGCGCGGAGTTCCTACGCGGCCGCAACTTCGAATACATCCAGGCGGCGCGCGCGCTCGGCGTCTCCAACTTCACGATCATGCTGCGGCACCTGCTGCCCAACGCCATGGTCGCCACCATGACGATGCTGCCGTTCGTATTGTCGTCGTCGGTGATGACGCTCACCGCGCTCGACTTCCTCGGCTTCGGTCTGCCGCCGGGCTCTCCGTCGCTCG
>JAFKKS010000518.1 GCA_017304555.1 Hyphomicrobiales bacterium | reverse complement strand
ATGCATCTTGGCGATGGTGTATTGCATCGGATCGGCCGGAAGCCGCGGCGCGAGCGAGCCTGCATTCGGGCGCGCGGACGTATCGACCGGGGCACTCGCTTCCGTCACGGGCGGCGGATAGTTCGGCGCAGCCGGCGCCGCCGCAGGTGCGGCAACGGCCGAAGCCGTATCGGCTGTGGGCGACGTGACCGAAGGAGCAGGACTTTCGCTACCGGATTCCGCCGGCGCTGATGAAGCAGCCGTGGCGGCCGGTTCAGGCGCGGGCGTATCCGCAACGGGCGGCGTCGCCTGTTCGCTCGGCGCGGCGGCGGCGGTGTCCGGCACGGTCGGAGGCGCTTCGTTCGACGACGCAGAGGATGATGCATCGGAAGCCGTCGCCGGCGGCGAGGCCTCCACGGCAGGCCGTGCCGGTGGCGCAACCGCGTCGCCTGCGGCCTTCGCCACAGCATCGGCAGTGGGAGCCTGCGCCTCCACATTCTCCTGCGTTTGCGCGAGCGTATAGACGTAATTCGGCTGTGCGCTGACCACGCGGTTGTCGCGCTCCAGCGCCGCGATGACAGTCGGAACCGAGCGCCCGTCGGTGATGCGATAACGGAACACGCGCTCGTTCAACAACGCGATCCGCTGCACGCCGCCATCGGTGCGCGCGAGCCGGTTGTCGCGCACGAACCGGTCGATCTGGCGATCGGTGAGGTTACCGCGAAGAACGCAGATCACCTGATTGGGCACAAAGCGATCTTCGCCGCGCGGTGGCACACCCGTCACGCGCCGCGACGACGGCGGCTGCCGGCGCTGTGCCTCCTGCTTCCGCGACGCCTTCGTCGATTTCTTCTCGGCGCGCTGCGTTCGTTCCACGCGCTGAGGCTTTTCGGCGCGATGGATCGTACGGCGCGGCGGCGGATCGTCATCGTCGTCGGTCACGACCGGCCCGCGCGGCCCCATATCGGGGATCATCGCCGGAATACCCAGAATGATGCCGCCTGGCCCGCCCGGACCACGCGGTCCGCGATGACCACCGGAGGGGTAGCGGCCACCGCCGGACGGATAGCGACCGCCGGACGTCGCGCGTCCCGAATATCCTCCGCCGGTCGAATAGGTGCCGCGGCCACCCGGCGCACGCATGGCGTTTCCGTGCGCACCGCCGCCGCCTCGACCGTAACCGCGCCCCCCTCCGCCGCCGAATCCGCCGCCACCACCGCCGATACCGAATCCGCCGATGTTGATTCCGAATTGCGCCGACGCGTCATTGACCGCCGGGACGAGGAGAGCGACGGACGCCACGGCCATGATGGCCAGCCGTGCGAACGGCCTCCGGCGTTTCATGCGTGGAGACTGTTGCGTGTTCTGCGGGGGCGGGTTCGCGGCATCGCGGCGCATGGCATAACCTCCCTTGACGAGCCTTCAGTCTAGCCAGCGATTGTTTCAGCGCTGTTTCGTCGGCAGCCGCGAAACCGCGGCCGCCGCTGCGTCATTCGGTCGGCGCAACAAAACGCACGATGGCGCCTTGCGCCTGCAGTTTGGCGACGATGTCGGCGACCTGATCCTTCGGCAACGCCGTCGCGGCGACGCGCACGCGGTACATGCCGCCGGCACGCGGCCCATCGACCACCGTCAGCTTGTTGTTCGTAAGGAACGTTGTGACGTCGGCCGTGCTCGCCACGGGATTGAAGCTGATCAGCGCGTAGCTGCCCGGCGCCGATGCCGTCACTGGCGGCCGCGACGCCGTCTGGTAGCCGCCCGCGCCGCGCTCACCGACATACATCGACGCAAGAAGCCCCGCTTGCAATGCGATGGCAACCGCCGCGCCGATCGCCGAATAGGCGAGCGTGCGCGGCGACAGCGCCGCAAAGCGCTCGCTGACAAACCCCATCAGCGAGAACCGCGGCTGCGCCGCCTTCGCCGGGCCGCTCTCGGCTTCGATCCCAGCGAGCAGCTTTTCCATCGCGCGCGTCGACGGCGCGCCGAGCGTCTCGTTGAGGTGGATCGTTTCGGAAAGCTCTTCGCGCGCCAGCGAGAACCGGCGCGCAAGCTCCGCGTCCTTCGCGATGGCGTCTTCGACCCGCTGCGCGTCGCGCCGGTTCAACGTCCCGGCCGCGTGCCACGGCAGCAGTTCCTCGATTTCCTGGCGCTCTCGCGCCGTATCATTCACGGTGTTCATGGCCAGCCTCGATCAACCCCCGCGGATTTGAGGAGTTCCGACAATCGCTTGCGGGCGTAGAACATACGGGTCTTCACGGTGTTCTCCGGAATTCCCACAATCTCCGCGACCTCTTCGACCGACTTCTCGTGATAATAAACGAGGTCGATGATTTCGCGGTGTTCCGCCGAAAGCGACTTCAAGCACTCTCTCAGAATCTCGCCCTTGTCCTTTTTCTGGATGGCCTCCTCCGGAGTATCCGAAGTATCGGCCACCGCCTGCTCAGTCTCGTCGTCCAGGGCCTCGTCCGACCGCTTGCGCATCGCGGACAAGGCCTTGAACCGTGCGATCGCGAGGAGCCATGTCGAGACTGCCGATCGTCCCTCGAAGCGTCCGGCTTGCCGCCAGACATCGAGGAACACTTCGCTGATGAGATCCTCGGCGGTGGAAGCATCGCCGATAAGCCTCAACACGAACCGGTAGACGCGCACATGGTGCCGCGCGAACAGCACCTGCATCGCAAGCCGATCGCCACCGGCGTTCCGTCCGATCAGAACTTCATCTGATGTCGTCTGCATCGGGCGACAATCGGCTCAAGGGGTTGGTCGCGACAGCGCCGAAAAAGGTTCACTGGCCGAACCTAATCTTTCGGCTCGGACGGTGCCTTGGTGCCGCCATCCGCTAAATGTCCACCGAAAGACCATATTTCGCAAGCCGCAGGTTGTAGCCGCCGGCAAATGCCGCCCATCGAAAGAAAGTCCATCTCCCGATGGTTAATGCGATTTCGGCCCCTTCTACCGCTTGCGGCGGGGCGCCGGCATATCGCGAGGCTTCTGCGTATCTTCGTCGATCACGAAGCAGCGGTAATACCGCCCCTCGTCCACCTTGTACCGCCTTGCACAGCGGTCGAAAGGCGCGAGGTCGTCGACGTTCCAGTATTCCAGATACGGCGCGATGACGTAGCGGGTCTCCCCGCCCGGCCGGCTGCCGAAGCGGTCGATCGTCCCTTTCAGCTTCGGGTTGATCTCAATCAGCGCATCTCTCAGGGCTTCACCCTGGATGAAATTATCCGGCAATTGATCGAAGGGGCCGTCGAGATGGTTGTTCACCGCGACGTTGCCCTCATAGACGCCGATCAGGATTTTCCGGTGGCGCTTTTCGTCACGATAGAAGGCGAAGCCGGTGCGGTGTCCGATGACGATCCGGTCGGTCATCGGCGACGCGAAGAACTGGTCGGGAACCGGCTCGGTCTCATCCAAAATGTAGTGGAACGCCTTGATCCGTGAGCTGTAGACGAGGAAGAAGCGGATCGCGGAATCGTCGAACACCGGCCCGACGAAACGCTCGCCCGGCCCGAGCAGCCCCTCCGGCGGCTTGACCTTGGAAAGATCGTTCAGTGCGAAGAGCACCGTACGCCCCTGGAACGTCACCCGGTACAGCAGCGGCTCGACCTTCTCGACGGTGACGCCGTCCTCCGCCCCGAACAGCGCGTGGTAGAGCTTGTCCTTCTCGGAATCGCGCCAGGCCGTCGTCTCGATCTGATAGGTGAAATGCACCTTGCCCTGGTCGCGCGTCTCGCTCTCCAGGCGGATATTGCCCATGTAGCGCACGCCATGATCGAAGAACCGGAAATAGGAGTAGTTCTCGGTCGGATAGACCGTCACCCGGTCGGGCAGGCTCTTGAGCACGAAGGCGAAGGTTGCCTTGATGTCGTTGACGTCGAAATCGGCGGTCCGCTTGAGGTCCGCGACGTAGTCCTCGTGCGTGATCAGCTTGGTGGGCTCGGCGCGCGCGGCCGGGAGTGTGAAAGCCGAGATGGCAAGAACCGCCAGGACAATACGGACCACAATGCGGACCATGCTGCACACCCTTGTTGAACGGGCCCGCTTTCGCGGGGACGACGCCCCGGCGGCTCTAGCACCCGCAGCGGCGATTTGATACGCCGATAAGGTCCTGCCAACTGTCCGGCGAACACACGATTTCATGAGCGATCCTCAGCGCGCCGGCGCAGCCCCCGCCCCGCAATCCGCCACGGCGCCCGAACTGACGGTCGTGGTGCCGACCTTCAAGGAGCGGGCGAACGTGCCCCTCGTGGTCGAGAAGGTCGCAACGACCCTCGCCGGGGTGAACTGGGAAATCATCTTCGTCGACGACGACTCGCCGGACGGCACCGCCGA
>JAFKKS010000170.1:30630-61381 GCA_017304555.1 Hyphomicrobiales bacterium | reverse complement strand
TTGGGTCGAGACGCGCGCCGCACCGATGCGTGACGCTGAAGGCAAGGTCTTGCAATGGAACGTCATTTGCTTGGACATCGACGGTCAGGTTCGGGCGGAAGAAAATCTGCGGCTGACGCAGGAGAGCCTTTCACGCGCGAGCCAGGCGGCGAGCCTTGCTGAGCTGTCCGCATCGATCGCGCATGAGGTGAATCAGCCGTTGGCCGCGATCGTCGCCAACTCCCATGCCTGCCAGCGTTGGCTATCGGCCGCGCCGCCGAACGTCGAGCGTGCAAAGATCACAGCCGGCCGCATCGTTCGCGACGCCAATGCGGCTGCGGATGTCGTTAGCCGCATTCGCGCCTTGTTCAAGCAATCGCTGGAGACGAGGACAAGTACGACATTTGGCAGCGTCGTCTCAGAGGTCCACGGCCTCATCGCCGACGAAGCCGCGCGGCGTCGCGTTCGCGTGGATATCGAGGTCGAAAGCGACCTTCCGCTCATCGCATTCGATCGCGTCCAGATTCAGCAGGTCCTGATCAATCTCATTCGCAACGGCATGGACGCGATGGAGGAGACGGAGAAGGAAAGAGTTCTCGGCGTGCGTACACGCTTGATGGACGATGTCATCCAGACTGCGATCAGCGACCGCGGGCCGGGCATTGCTTTCCCCGACAAGATATTCGAGCCGTTCTTTACGACGAAAGAGCAAGGGATGGGCATGGGATTGGCAATCTGCCGCTCGATTGTTGAATCGCACGGCGGACGGCTGTGGGCGGAGAAGGCGGAGCCGTGCGGAGCAAAATTCGTCTTCACATTGCCGGTGGATGTGAAAACGGCGTCATGACTGCGAATGATCATATCGTGTTTGTGGTGGACGACGATGCGGGCGTCCGCGAAGCGTTGAGCGAACTGCTGGAGTCCCATGGCATGCGCGTTGTCGCCTATGCCTCGGCCGGCGAGTATGTGCGGGCCGACAGGCCCGATATGCCTGCGACGCTTATTCTTGATGTAGAACTTCCGGATATTAACGGCCTCGACCTGCAGAAAGAAATTGCCGACGGCGATCATCCGCCGATTGTTTTCATCACCGGGCACGGCGATATCCCGTCGTCCGTCCGCGCGATCAAAGACGGCGCCGTGGATTTTCTGCCGAAGCCATTCAGCGACGATGATCTGATGCGGGCCGTCCGAACCGGGTTGGATCAAGATCGCAGGTTGCGTCTTGAGCGTGCCGAAATGCGCACGCTCCAAGCGCGTTACGCGACTCTGACGGCTCGGGAGCGAGATGTTTTGCCGTTGGTGGTGAGCGGCCTCCTCAATAAGCAAGCCGCGGCGGAGCTGGGCATCAGCGAAGTGACGCTCCAAATTCACCGGAGAAACGCCATGCAGAAAATGGCGGCGGCTTCGCTCGCCGACCTCGTGCGCATGGCGGAGAAGCTGCAACTTCCAGTCACTCATTCGCGCCGGAAGCGGGGCAGGAGTGAGCCATGAACGAACGCAAACGTGTGGTCGCGGTCGTCGATGACGATCCCAGGCTTCTGGAGTCGATTGAGAATTTGTTCGAATCGGCGGGCTATGTCGTTTGCCCGTTCTCATCGGCCATGGCGTTGATTGAAGCCGGATTTTCGAACGTCGACTGCCTTATCACCGACATCGGCATGCCTGGCATGGATGGATTTGAACTTCACGACCGCGCCAAGAAGGCGCGGTCCGATCTTCCCGTGTTCATGCTCACGGGCCGCCACGAGATCGGCGATCAGCGGCGGGCCAGTGCGAAGGATATCGACGGTTTTTTTCGCAAACCTTTTGACGGGCCGGCTTTGCTGGCCGCGGTCGATGCCGTTTTAGGCGCAGCAGAAGGAGGTGAGACATGATGCAGCATGCTCAAAGCAGGAAAGGAGTGTTTTACGAACCTCATCCGAAGGAAGAGCAGCCGCTGGTCATGATCGTCGATGACGACGCCGCCATGCGCGAGGCTCTTCAAGATCTTGTGCTCTCCGCAGGGATGCGGCCCGTCTGCTTTGCCTCGACCCGCGAACTGCTGGAAGCCGATGTTTTGAATAGACCCGGCTGTCTCATCCTCGACGTGCGCATGCCCGGCGCTAGCGGGCTCGATCTGCAGCACCAACTTGCGGCCAAGGGAAATCCCAAGCCGATCATTTTTCTGACGGGCCACGGCGACATTCCTATGACCGTGCAGGCTATGAAGTCCGGCGCCGTTGACTTCCTAACCAAGCCTGTTCGCGATCAGACATTGCTGGATGCGGTCATCTCGGCGATCGAGCAGGATGTTGCACAGAGAGCGAGGGCTGGCGTCGTCAAATGCTATGTCGAGCGTTTGGGAACACTGACGCGACGCGAGAGGGAGGTCCTAAACGAGGTGGTGCGGGGCCGTTTGAACAAGCAGATCGCTTATGATCTCGGGATCAGCGAAGCGACGGTAAAGCTTCACCGCGGCAATGCCATGCGAAAAATGCAGGTCGCTTCGATTGGCCAGTTGATCCGTGTCTGGGAAACACTGCCCGCTGAAGCCCGTGCTGGCCGGGACATAAAGCGATAGGAAATCTCGGCGGAACAAGAACCGCCGTAGAGACTGAACCCAGAATTCAAACCCGGACATGGCGTTGACGTCCGCGGTCGATCGTTTGGTTTCTCGAGACGGAAACGCGTCTCTCCTAAGCACGCGGCTTTCGATCTCACGCGGACCGCGCAGCGGCGTCGAGGAACGGCCCGGTCAGGCCGCGAGGCCCAGCCGCCGGCGAAGCGCGCTGGCGCGCGGCAGGGCGGCGTCGGCGAGGCTGCGGGCGTCGAGAGTGGAGAAGAACGCCTCTTGCGCCTCGGCCATGAGCGGTGTCAGCCCGCACACGGGGGCGATGACGCAAGTCACAGTGCCGTCGCGCAGGCATTCCACAGGTCCCGATCCCGCCTCCGCCTTACGCAGCACGTCGCCGATCGATATCTGAGCCGCCGGTCGCGCGAGGCGTATCCCACCGCCGCGCCCGCGCGACGTCTTCACGAAGCCTTCGCGGCCAAGGAACTGAACGATCTTGGCGACATGATCGAAGGACAGGCGATAGCGCTCGGCGATCTCGCGCGCCGGGACCTGTCGGTCGCCGGCGATAGCGAGATACATGAGGGCGCGGAGCGCATAGTCGGAAAAGAAGGACAGCTGCATGACCACCATTCGCCCAGAAAAAGGTTGACAGCGCAAGATTCCCAATAATAGGTATTGGAGATGCTTAATTAAGCAAGATCAAACTCTGTCAGGCTTTTCGGTGTCCGGGTGACTGGATACGGGGGGAATCCATGCAGACGACGATTCTAGCATTAAGCTTCTTTCTCATGGCCGTTATAGCCTGGGCCTTCATTTCCGCAGCGCGTGCCGCGGGAAGCGGTTCGGTCGCCACGAATACGGAATCCCGACGCAAATGGCTCATCGTGGGTCTTGCGGTCGTCGGTGTCGTCGTTACCGCGCTTTCGCTTCGACCTTGGCCCCTTGCCGTGGCGGCCACGTCAGCCGTCGTCAACGTCTCCGGCGCGCAATGGTATTGGGAAATCGACAAAGACAAGGTGCCGCTGGGCCAGCCGGTGGCGTTCAACATCCATACAATTGATGTCAACCACGGCTTCGGGGTGATGGACGAGTCGGGGCGCCTGTTGTTCCAGGTTCAGGCCATGCCCGGCTACGTCAACCAGGTCGAGTACACATTCAATACCCCTGGCGCCTACCATGTGGTGTGCCTCGAATTTTGCGGCGTCGGGCATCACGACATGGCCACCGACTTCACCGTCGCCTCCAAATGAGGGACCCGGTATGACCGCCATCGTCGAAGCACGCGGCGCTGCCGCGATTGCCCCGCAAGCCGGCGCCGTCAAGCTGACCATGCTGCTGGCCGGCGCCGTGATCCTGCTCATGATGATCTTCGGACTGACCATGCGCGCCGCGCAGGGCGGGCTGATCGAACTCGATCCGACGTTGTTCTATCAGATCATGACCGCACACGGAGCGGGAATGGTCGGTGCCGCCGGGCTCACTGGAGCCACGATCCTGTGGTATTTCACCGGACGCTATGTGGAACTCCTGGCCGGCGTATATTGGGCCTTTCTGGGACTCTTCCTGCTCGGCGTGGTCCTGATCCTGGGGGCGACTTTCATAGGCGGCTATGCCGGGGCCTGGACGTTTCTTTTCCCGCTGCCGGCCATATCCGGCGGGCTGTGGACGCCCGGTGCGGCGATCGTCTTCCTGCTCGGATATGTCTCGATCGGCGTGGGCTTCCTGCTGCTCCACCTTGAAGTGGGACGCAAGCTGATCGCCGCTTATGGCGGCATCGGCGGGGCGCTGGCATGGCCAGTGGCCTTCGGCAACGGGCGTCCGGAGGACGCAGCCCCGCCAGCCGTCGTTGCCGCCATGGCCTCGACCATCTTCAACACGCTCGGCATCGTGGTGGGCGCGGCCGTGCTGGTGGCCAGCATCGTCAACCTCGCCTTTCCGGCCTTCACCGTCGACGCGCTTCTGGCCAAGAACATGATCTTCTTCTTCGGCCATGTGTTCATCAACGCCTCGATCTACATGGCGGTGATCGCGGTCTACGAGATTGTGCCGGAATATACCGGCAAGCCATGGAAGACGACGCGGATGTTCGCCATCGCCTGGACGGTGGTGCTCCTGTTCGTGCTGGCCGTCTACCCGCATCACCTGATGCAGGATTGGGCGATGCCGGGCTGGGCGGTGGTGATGGGGCAGGTCGTCTCCTATTTCTCGGCCATCCCGCTGATCGCCGTCACCGCCTTTTCGCTTCTGGTCTATCTGCGTGGCGCCAAATCGATGCGCTGGGACCTGGCCTCGGCGCTGCTCGTGCTGGGCGTCGCCGGCTGGACCGCGGGCTCGGTGCCTGCCGTCCTCGACGGCATGATCGTCGTCAACAAGGTGATGCACAACACCCAATGGGTGCCCGGACACTTCCACACCTACCTGTTACTCGGCGAAGTGGCGATGGCCTTCGGTTTCATGGCTTGGCTCGGCAGGCGCGGGGACGACAGTCTCTCCGGGCTGCCGGGCGCATCCTTCTGGACCTACGCCGCGGGAGGAACGGGATTCGTGGCGATGTTCCTGATCTCCGGGGCGATGTCGATCCCGCGCCGCTGGGCGGTGCATCTGCCGCAATGGCACTTGCAGGCGCAGATTGCATCCGCCTTCGCGGCGTTGATCATCTTGGCGGCGGCGGCCTTCGTGCTGCGCTACGTGGTGCGGCTCGGCAAGAGCTGAGCAAATGCCCCCGCTGGTTGCCAGCCTTGCCGTCGTGCTCGCTGGTGGTGCGCTGTTGTGGCAGGCGACCGATGGGTTTGCATCCCTGACGACCGAAAGCGCGCGGCGTCTCGCCGCGCTCACCGAGACGCCGGCCGTGCCTGCCTTCCCGGTTGAGACGATGACGGGCGAGCGCCTCCTGCTGCCGCCGCGCGACCGGAAGGCGACCGTGGTCGAGTTCATCTACACCAACTGCCCAACCATCTGTCAGGTGGCGGGAGCGGAGATGGCGCGCTTGCGCGACCGATTGGCCGCCGGGCCGTTCGCAGGACGCGCGCGGCTGGTGTCGCTGTCCTTCGATCCTGCGCGCGACACGCAAGCGCAGATGGCGGAATACGGACACTGGCACGGTGCCGATGGAAAGGTCTGGACGGTGGCGCGGCCCGAGGCGAACGACCTTCCAGCGTTGCTGGGCGCCTACGGAGTGACCGTCATCCCGGACCGCGCGGGCGGTTTCGTGCACAACGCCGCACTGCACATCATCTCGCCCGACGGGCGGCTGACGGCAATCCTCGACATGGACGACCTCGACGGAGCCGAAAAGGCGATCGGGAGAGCGTTGCGATGAGCGCGCGTCTTGCCTGGGCCACGGGCCTGATCGCGATCGCCGCGCTGTTTCGCAGCCCGCTTGAAGCCAGCCCCTTGACCCACGTGCTGGTGCAATTGCCCATCCTCGCGCTAGCCGGTGCGCTCATCGCTCCTTACTCGCGCCTCGGACAAGGCGACTGGAACCGCGGCGGCTGGGCCTGCCTGCTGACGGCAGGGTTCGGAATTGCCTTCTGGATGCTGCCGCGCAGCATCGACGCGGCGCTGGCGGACATCCGCTGGGAAGTCGCGAAATTTCTGGCCCTGCCGTTTCTGGTGGGGCTGCCGCTGGCTATCGGATATGCGCGCGCGCACCCCCTCACCCGCGCAGTGATCAAGGCGCAGACCGTATCGACGCTAGCGGTGATGGCCTTTCTCTACACCCACGCGCCGATGCGGCTGTGCAACGCGTATCTCGCGGAAGACCAGTATCGCTTGGGCATCGGCTTTCTCGCGTTCGCGTTCGCTGCCGCCGCCGCGTGGATTGCTCCACTGCTGTTTCCGACCCGGCAGCAGGTTTCCGGTCGTCGGGCCGGCATCAGAGGGATCACGGGAACGGTCGGAGACAGCAAGGAGGAAAGACTATGCGTGTAATCGCGGTGCTTGGCGCCTTATTCACAGCGACTTTGATGACGGGCCATGCCTTGGCGCAGGATGCCGCCGCCGGCGAGAAGGTCTTCAACAAATGCAAGGCCTGCCACGACGCCGCCCAGGACAAGAATAAGGTCGGACCTTCGCTCCACGGCGTTATCGGCCGAACCGCCGGCACGCATGAGGGCTACAAATATTCGTCCGCCATGGTCGACGCTGGCAAGTCGGGCGTGGTCTGGGACGCGGCCGCGCTGACCAAGTACCTGCACGATCCAAAGGCGATGGTCAAAGGCACCAAGATGACATTCCCCGGATTGAAGAGCGACAAGGACATCGCAAACGTCATCGCCTATCTGAAGCAGGAATCACAGTAGCTTGTTTCGCCGCGTTCTGTGGGGCTGGTTGGGCGACAGGCATCGAATTTGATCAAGCGTAGGCCTGCAGCGAAGTGGACGATCGAACGGACGTCTGTGTGGTCTTTTCGCATCGTAGAGCGACGTGTTTGAAGCGCTTGAGCCGTCCGAGGCCTTGTTCGATGCGGGCACGAGCCTTGTAGAGCGTCGTGGCGAAGAAGGCCAAACGACCTCGTCAATGTAGGATACGCTTCAACATGAAACCATCAGACTCTGGCTTTCCGCGGGGGTGACCGGCCATTGTCTTGATCACGCTGCGGCTTCCTGGCGGAGAGATCACGGATTTTGTTCGCAAGCCTCACTCGCACTTCGATATCTTCCATCGACATGTCGGATCGACAAGCGCGACGCCGGCGCCCGAGAGGCTCAGCAAGCCGGCGGTCAGAAAGAACTCGATTTCGACGGTGACGCTCCATCGCGCCCCCATCTCGGCAAACGCGTCTTTGAGCGCCGGCACATCGGGACCAATCTCTTGTTATGACTCGTGGCCTTCCGCGATAGCGGTCAGTTTGTTGACGGAAGCGATCACAATGCGGCGCCTGCCGCTTTTTACGATTCCGCGCTGCTGCCATTTGCTCAAGGTTCTACTGACTGTGAAGTAAGTCGCGGCCGCCATTTCTGCGAGATCGTTTCTCGTGATTGGGAGGCCAACCTCGGCACCGTCCTCCATTTCAACTCCCGTCTGCGCGGCAAGCCGCAGAAGCGCAATCGCAATGCGCTGCTCGGCGCGCTTGGCGGATACTTCAACCACGCGCTGAACCATCTCCCTGGCGCGCGTGCCGATAATTCGAAGTACGTTGTCGTAAATGGCGGGGTGCTGCTTCAACAGCTCAAAGAAAGATGCGGCTCGCCAGGACAGCAGCACTGTGTCCTCAAGCGTCGTTGCCGTTGCGGGGTAAGGAAACTGTTGGAAGACGGCGACGCAGCCGACGAGCTCGCCCGGACCCATGACGCGTAATGTCGTTTGCGCCCCGTCGCCGCCGATCTGCGTCATTTTGACCATGCCGCTGACGACTTGCAGCAGATCATTGGGAGGGTCGCCCTGATGGAAAAGCGCGATCCCCTGCGTTGTCTGTCGCAGCGACGCCGCATCCAGCAAGGCACCCACGGTCTCATTCGGTAATCCTGCAAACAACGCGCCTTGAACCGTTGTTGCCGGTACCCCGTCTTGGTTCATCATTGCACCTTGTCATGCAAGTCAGGCGCGTCTGTATGCTTGTTCGATTCTGACATCAAGCATCGGCTCGCCGTTGCCCAGAGATGCGATCGCGGTCAGTGGCATGATCAAGCGTGATTTGTAGCTACGGCAAGGTCCATAGCGACGACTGTCGAAAATCGTTTTTGAATTTGTTCCGTCACAAAGAAGAACGCTGCGTCTTGCGCGAGCATCACCGTGTAAGACCGATGGTGGTCGTATGGAGACTACGATGTTCAACCGCCGCAGCATGCTTATGTGCGCCGCTGTATCCGCGCTCCTCGTCGCCGCGCCAGCGCTGGCCCAGGATCTATCGAAGCTGGCGCGTGTGAAGGTCGACCTCGTCGCTCCTCCGTTTATTCATCCGCACGAACAGGCAACGAAAGCTGCGCCGCGGATCGTTGAGTTCAAGATGAACATCGAGGAGAAGGAGATCACGATCGACGGCGACGGCACCAAGATTCATGCGATGACCTTCAACGGATCGGTCCCCGGTCCGATGATGGTGGTGCACGAGAATGACTACGTCGAGCTGACGCTGGTCAACCCGGACACCAATTCCATGGCGCACAACATCGATTTCCATGCTGCGACGGGCGCCCTTGGCGGCGGCGAGTTGACGCTGATCAATCCCGGCGAGCAGGTGGTGTTGCGCTTCAAGGCCACGCGTCCAGGTGTGTTCGTTTATCACTGCGCGCCCGGCGGTCCGATGATCCCGTGGCATGTCGTATCGGGCATGAGCGGAGCCATCATGGTCCTGCCGCGCGACGGCCTCAAGGATGAAACCGGAAAGCCGCTGCACTATGACAAGGCGTACTATGTCGGCGAAAATGACTTCTATGTGCCGAAGGATGAGAACGGCAAGTTCAAGCATTACGACTCCGGCGGCGAATCCTATCCGGAAACGGTCGAGGTGATGCGCAAACTGATTCCGACGCACGTTGTTTTCAACGGAGCCGTCGGCGCGTTGACCGGAAAGAACGCGCTGCAGGCCAGTGTCGGTGAGAGAGTCCTTGTCGTTCACTCCCAGGCGAACCGCGACAGTCGTCCTCACCTCATCGGCGGCCATGGCGATTATGTGTGGGAAACGGGCAAGTTCGCGAACCCTCCGCAGAAGGATCTGGAGACGTGGTTCATTCGCGGCGGTTCGGCCGGCGCGGCGCTCTACACCTTCCGCGAGCCGGGCATCTACGCCTACGTCACCCATAACCTGATCGAGGCTGTGGAGCTCGGCGGGACGGCGCACTTCAAGGTGGATGGCAAGTGGAACGACGATCTGATGAAGCAGATACGTCCGCCCGAGCCGATCGGCGCCGGTGATAAGCTCGGAAGCATCGCACCGCATACCGGTCACGCCAGATAACTTGAAACGCATGGACGGCTCCGCGCCTGGCGGAGCCGTCGGGGGATCGTGTCATGATCGCCGCGCTTCTTCATTCCAAGACAGCCTTCTTGAAGATCGGTTTTGCTTTCGCCGTTCCGCTCGCCGTCGCGGGCACGCCGTTGCCCTCTCAGCGTGCAAGCGAAGTTCGAGAGATCGCAAACGAAACTGTGCGCGTGCCGCCGACAGTGTTCAGCTATCGCGCTGCCGGCGAGTTCAATCGCGAGCGTGTAGCGGTAAGCGCTCCGTTGCTTCAATTGCGTCGCGATGCGCCCGTGGTCATCATGAAGTCGCAGGTGACCGAAGCCGCATTCGAAGAGTGTGTGCGGGACGGTGCGTGCCGTGCGCTCGCACGCCCGAGCCTGGGGCGTCCCGATGTTCCGGTCAGCGGCGTGAGCTGGGAAGACGCCACGGCCTACGCGCGGTGGCTGTCGTCCCGCACGGGCGAGATCTGGCGCTTGCCAACCGATGAGGAATGGGTGTTCGCAGCGGGAAGCCGGGTCAAGGATGAAGCGGTCGAGACGGATTCCGACGATTTCAGCCAGCGCTGGTTGGCGAAATACGATCGAGAATCGGCGCGGGATCGGACGGCCGACCGCAGGACGCGCAGGATTGGCAGCTTCGGCGCGAATGAGCACGGTCTTTTAGATATTGCCGGCAACGTCTGGGAGTGGACGGACAGCTGCTTCGTTCGGCAAAGTCTCGATGCGGCGGACCGGGCGGTCGGAGAGCCGACGACGAATTGCGGCGTGCGCGTTGTCGAGGGCGCCCATCGCACATACGCCACCAGCTTTTTGCGTGATGCCCGCGCGGGCGGCTGCAGCGTTGGCGCCCCGCCGGACAATCTGGGCTTCCGCCTGGTGCGCGACGAAGGATCATGGCTGGGACGCTTTATCGTGTCGCTCAAGCGGTTAAAGCCGATTGGGTAGCCGCGGGCTCGTCCCGGCGGCGATCAACGTCAGTGCGTCCATCTCGGCCACGATGACGCGCCTGCGGCCGCAGTCGACGATGCCTTCCTCTTCCCAGGCGCTCAGAGTGCGGCTTACGGTATGCAGCGTCGTTCCCGACATCTCGGCGAGATCCTGGCGCGTGAGTGGAAAGGCGATTTCAACGCCACGCACCGTTCGCCGGCCCGCCTGCGCCGTCAATCGCAAGATCGTATGGGCGATGCGCTGCTCGACCCTTTCGGTCGAGAGTTCGCGCAGGCGCAGTTGCATTTCGCGGTATCGCGCGCCGAGAAGAACGATTGCGTTCATCGCGATGGCGGTATGTTCGCTCATGATTTGCTTGATCGTGTCGGCGCTCCAGCCAATCAGATACGAATCGTCGACAGCGGTGATGCTCCCGGGATGCGTGGCGGCTCCGGAAAGGGTCGTGTAGCCGGCGACCTCGCCCGGCCCCAGATAACGGATGATGATTTGCTGGCCATCGGGGACGGTTTGCGTTGCACGCAGGCGGCCAACGCTCACGACGTACAAGCTGGCGGCGGCATCGTCTTGACGGAATATGATCTCCCCTGCCGAGAACCGTTTCCGATACGAAACGGCATGGATCTCGCGAAGCGCTTGCACCGCGACCCCGCGAAACAACTCGGTTCTTTCCAGAATGATCAAGTCGGTTTGATATTCCATACCGCCACGCTCGCATCCGCCTGATCGATCGGCAGACTTGCGGCGGCACGATAGCCCAGATCACGTTCATTGCGATTTGCGCTGGCGCAAATGACGTAATCACGCGTCATGGGGCGCGTATGGTGGTTCTTTGCGCCACCGCAAAGGCTGAATGACGGAAGATCGATAGGGTGGGCGGATCGTCTACCGCAAAGGGCATGTGATCGGCCATGGCCAGTAACGATTTGTTGGCGCGCTATGCCGACGAGCGGTTGCCTCGCTACACCAGCTATCCAACGGCGCCGCATTTTACGGCTGCCGTATCGTCGCCAATCTACCGGGAGTGGCTGGCATCGCTGCCCGCGTCGACGCCAACATCGCTTTACGTCCACGTCCCGTTCTGCCGCTCGATGTGCTGGTATTGCGGCTGTCACACTGTCATCACGCGCAAAGATGAGCCAATCGCCGATTACCTCACCGCTCTTCGTCGTGAAATCGTCGCCGTATCGGACATCATCGGTGCTCCCCCTGAAGTTCACCATATCCATTTCGGCGGCGGCACGCCGACGATCATTTCACCGGAAGCGTTCCACGATCTCGTCAGGCTTCTGCGCGCGCACTTTCGTGTCGTCGACGGCGCGCAGATCGCGGTCGAGATCGACCCGCGCACTTTGACGCCCGCCATGGCCGCGGCGCTGGGTGGCGCCGGCGTCACGCGTGTCAGTTTCGGCGTGCAGACGTTCGATCCGGCGGTGCAGAAAGCCATCAATCGGATTCAGTCTTTCGAGCAGACCGCTACGGCCGTCGTGGCGCTGCGCGCAGGCGGCGTGGACGGCATGAATTTCGATCTCATCTACGGCTTGCCGCAGCAGACCGTGCAGTCATGTATCGAAACAGTGCAAAGATGCCTGGAATTGCGGCCGAACCGCCTGTCGGTCTTCGGCTATGCGCATGTGCCGGCCTTCAAGAAACATCAGCGCAAGATTGTCGAGTCGGACCTTCCTGACAGCGAACAGCGGTTGGAGCAGGCTGAGGCGATTGCCGCGGCTCTTGTCTCTGCAGGGTACGTTCGTATCGGCTTCGACCACTACGCGTTGCCGAACGACTCGCTGCAGCGCGCGCAAGCGCGCGGCGTGCTGCGACGCAACTTCCAAGGCTATACGGCCGATGGTTGCGCGGCACTGATCGGCTTCGGGGCATCGGCGATCGGCCGTCTGCCGCAGGGATACGTGCAGAACGAAACCGTTATCCGACGATACGCCGAGCAGACAAGCCAGGACGGCCTTGCCGCCGTGAAAGGTTATTGGCTGACCGATGACGATCGCCTGCGGGCCGACATCATCGAGCGATTGATGTGCGATCTCGAGGTTGATCTCGGAGCCGCCGGCGCGCATGGCGCATCGTCGCGCGTTCTCGCTGAGGCCATGCCGCGACTGCAAGCGCTCGCTGACGAAGGCCTCGTCCGCCTGGAGGGCACTAGGATTCGCATGCCGGAAAAGTGCAGAATGCTCGTGCGTACGGTCGCGTCGATTTTCGACGCGTATCTCACGACGTCCAGTCGTACCTATAGTCGCGCGGTTTAGAAAATACCCAGACCAAATTGACCTCTCATTCGCAGCTTTACCCACGCCATTCCGGGACGGGAACGATAAGGGTCTTGATTGTCATCAAATTGATCGCCCGTGCGGCGATGTTGTCGATCAGTTGTGAGACGGTTTCCGGCATCAGATAAAATGCGGGAGTAGGCGGAAAGATGATGGCGCCGATCTCGGTCGCCTGCACCATGGCGCGGAGATGGCCGAGATGCAGCGGCGCCTCGCGCACCATCAAAATCAGCCGCCGACGCTCCTTGAGTTGCACGTCGGCTGCGCGAACGAGAAGATTGTCGAGTTGCCCCCAAGCGATGGCCGACAACGTGCGGATCGAGCACGGGGCGACGATCATCCCGCTCACCTGAAACGACCCGCTCGCGATGCAGGCGCCGATATCGTCGTGCGCATGGTAATGTGTTGCGAGCCTGCGCAGCCGTGGCAGTGCGTCCGGCCCGACTTCAGTTGCCAACGTGCGCTCAGCGGCTGGCGAAACGATGAGATGAATCTCACATCCTCCAAGGGGCGCCAGGCGCTCGACGATGCGAGCGCCGATGGCGGCGCCCGAGGCGCCACTAATTGCAACAATCACCCGCTCCGGCGTCGTCATATGCGGCCCTGCCGTGCGCTCTCGTTGGCCGGCAGGCCGAGTCTTCGCCACATGCCGTCGACCCGGGCGACCACATCCGGGTCCATGTCGAGGACGCGGCCCCATTCCCGGGTTGTTTCCGGGCCGATCTTGTTCGTGGCGTCGATGCCAAGCTTGCCGCCAAGCCCCGGCTTGAGAGAGGCGAAATCCAGGTAGTCGATCGGCGTATCATCGATGGGGACCAAATCGCGCGAGGAATCGCTTCGTGTCGCGACGGCCCACATGACGTCCGCCCAATTGCGAATGTTGATGTCCGCATCGACGACGATGAGAAGCTTCGTATAAGTGAGCTGCGGTAGCATCGACCACAGGCCGAGCATCAGTCGGCGCGCTTGCCCGGCATAGCCCTTGCGGATCGAGACCACGCCAACGCGGTATGAACACGTTTCCGGAGGTAGCCAGAAATCGACGATCTCGGGGAACTGACGGCGCACGACAGGCAAGAAGATTTCGTTGAATGCTTCGCCAATCCGTGAGGGCTCGTCCGGCGCCCGGCCCGTAAATGTGGACAAATAGAGCGGGCTGCGTCGCATTGTCATCGCCGTGACATGCAGCAGCGGAAACGCCTCAACGGCGTTATAATAGCCGGTATGGTCGCCATAGGGTCCCTCCGGCGCCGTCTCTGTTGCAGAGACGAAACCCTCGATCACGATCTCCGCTTCCGCCGGAACCGACAGAGGGATCGTCAGGCAGGGAACGACGCGCGGTCTCTCGCCGCGCAGAAAGCCAGAGAAGCGCAGCTCCGAAACCGTTTCTGGCAGCGGCAGAACGGCCGCCAGGATCGTCGCCGGATCCGCACCGATGACGATCGCGACGGGCATGTCGCGTCCGAGAGCCTTCCATTCACGATGATGTCCCGCGCCGCCGCGGTGAGCGAGCCAGCGAATGATCGCATGATTGCGATCGATCACTTGCACCCGATAGACGCCGACATTCTCTTTCGCCGTCGAGGGCTCTGCCGCTGGCGTGAACACGAGGGGCCAGGTCATGAGCGGCGCCGGCTCTCCGGGCCAGCAAATTTGAGCCGGTAGAATGCCGAGGTCGATTGCATCGCCCGTATAGACCCTCTCCTGCATCGGTGCATTGTTGAGGGTGCGGGGACGCGTCGCTAAAGCCGCCCGCGCAAGGGGAATTTTTCTCCACACTTCGGCGAGCGTGTGGGGTGGTTGCGGCGCATGAAGCTCCGCCATTGTTTTGCCAAGGCTCGGCAAGCCTTCCGGAGGAATGCCGAGGCCCCAAGCGACGCGTTCAACAGTACCGAAGAGATTCGTGAGGAGAGGGATGCTCGACGGCGTGCCGTCGGCCTTGATTGGATTTTCAAATAAAAGCGCCGGCCCGCCTTCGCGCAGGACGCGACGATGGATCTCGGTCATCTCATGGACCACGGACACAGGCTCGCGAATGCGGACAAGTTGGCCGGCATCCTCGATGTATTTTGCGAAGCTTCCGAGGCTGCGGAAGGCCGGCAGGTTGCGATGCGACAAGGGCTGCACTCGTAAAATGGAAATCATTGCTCGACGAATGGCCGCCGTCTTTGCTCCAAAACAAAGACGCACCTGTGCGCGGATGCTTTGATAGCGTTGGAGGTAGACCCGATGCTTTCGACCGTGCCGACTTTGCCGCCAATCATTGCGCTGGCGATCCGGCCGCTGCCTCTCATGCCTCTGCAGCCGCTACTCGCGCTCTTGGTCCAACGTATCAAGCAGCATCATCCAGGGATTTTTGAGCGGCTGGACTGCCATGCGGAAAAGCGGTTCGGCATCGATCCTACGGATCTGCCATTCGCGTTTGTGCTCGAGCCACAGCGTCTGAGGCCGCGTCTTTTCGCGGTGCGCACGTTGCCTACAGATCTTGATGTCCGCATTGGCGGATCCTTCGCCTGTCTGACGGGGCTGATTGACGGCGATTTGGACGGTGACGCGCTTTTCTTTTCCCGCGATGTGGTGATCGAGGGCGACATCGAAGCGGTCCTCGCGCTGCGCAACGCAATCGATGACGCGCAGGTCGACATGCTCGGCGAAGCTCTCGGCCCCCTCAGTCAGTGGAAAGGGCCCGTCAGGCGCATTCTGGAAGAGATTGTCCGCGTTCTGACGTTATTTGATCGCATTGCGACGAGGGCTTGAGCATGGAGTTGATCTGTCCCGCCGGTACGCCTGCGGCCCTGAGAGTGGCGGTCGAGGCCGGCGCCGATGCGGTGTACTGTGGGTTCCGCGACGAAACGAATGCCCGGAATTTCCCCGGCCTGAATTTCAACCGCGACGAGCTGCGCACAGCCATAAGGTTTGCCCACCAACGCGGCGCGAAGGTGCTTGTCGCGATCAACACCTTTCCGCGCGCCGGCGCGCTCAGTCTCTGGCATGAAGCGGTGAGGGACGCGGTTGAGGCGGAGGCAGACGCCTTGATCCTGGCCGACATTGGCCTGCTGGATTACGCCAGGCGGCGTTACCCCAAGCAGCGCCTGCATGTCTCGGTGCAGGCGGCGGCAGCCAATCCCGACGCCATTCGTTTTTATACGGAGATGTTCGGCGTTCGCCGCGTGGTGCTCCCGCGCGTGCTGACCGTCCAAGAAATTGCCGCCATCACCAAGGAGACGGTTTGCGAGACCGAGGTGTTTGTCTTCGGCGGGCTCTGCGTCATGGCCGAGGGGCGCTGTTCGCTTTCATCCTATGCCACGGGCAAGTCGCCAAATATGCAAGGCGTCTGCTCGCCGGCGAGCCATGTGAAGTATGAAGCGCGCAACGGGCGTATCGTATCGCGGCTCGGTGACTTCACGATCAATGCATTCGAGAAAGACGAACCGGCGGGCTACCCGACCCTTTGCAAAGGCCGTTTCGCGACCGAGCACGGTGCTGGATACATTTTCGAGGAGCCGGTCAGCCTTGACGCGGCGGTGATCTTGCCGGCGCTGCGCGACGCCGGCGTTACGGCGCTGAAGATCGAGGGGCGGCAGCGCAGCCGCGCCTACATCGAGGGCGTCGTGCGATCCTTTCGGGCGGCGCTGGAGGCGCTCGACGCAGGGATGCCTGTCGAAACGGCGGCGCTTGCCCGCATGGCGGAAGGGCAGACAAGCACGGTCGGCGCTTATCGGAAAACGTGGCGTTGAGAGGGGTTGGCCCGCTCACGGTAGAAAAGAGCACGAGATGCAGCTCACTCTGGGTCCGATACTCTACAACTGGTCGCCGGAGCTTTGGCGCGACTTCTATTTCCGGATTGCGGATGAAGCGCCGGTCGACACTGTCGTTGTCGGTGAAGTCGTCTGTTCGAAGCGTTTGCCGTTCTTTGCCGGGCATTTGCCGCATGTCGTCGAGCGGTTGGCATCTGCCGGCAAGTCGGTGCTGCTCGGCTCGCTGATCCTTCCGTCGCTGGCGCGCGAGCGGCGGCAAATGGCCGAGCTTGCCCAGGCCGACGGAATGACTGTCGAGGTCAACGACGTAACCTGTCTCGCGCATCTGCAAGGCCGACCGCACGCGATCGGCCCGTTCGTGAACGTCTACAACGAGGCGACGGCGGCATTCCTGATTCGACAAGGGGCGCAAAGAATCTGCCTGCCGCCCGAATTGCCGCTGCAATCGATCCGTGCGATCGCGGCTGCCACGCCGGATACTGCGATCGAAGTGTTCGCGTTCGGCAAGGTGCCGCTCGCCATTTCCGCGCGATGTTATCACGCCCGCATCCACAAGCTCTCGAAAGACAATTGCCGCTTCGTCTGCGAGCAGGATCCGGACGGACTGACCGTCGACACGCTCGATGGCGAGCGTTTCCTCTCGGTCAATGGCGTGCAGACATTGTCCCACACTTGCGCTAACCTTATCGCCAGCGCGCATGAACTGGCCGCCGCCGGCGTCCGCGCGCTGCGACTCTCGCCGCAGCAGTGCGATATGGTTGCGGTCGCGCACACCTTCAAAGATGTGCTGGACGGCCGGCGTGAGGCTCAGAGCGCGATTGACGTTCTCGAGAAAATTTATCCCCAGGCGCTCTTTGCCGACGGCTTCATTCACGGCATCCCGGGGCACGTTCTTGCGACCAAGGGCGCGCGATCTGCTCTTGGTCCAGGGTCTGACGCGGTTGGCTCCAATGGGAGGTTTGGCTCATGACTCATGCTTTGCCCGTCGCGCCGCACGACGTGACCGACGTTACGCACCGCTTACGCAATATCCTATTGCGCGCGGACCTGGATTGTAGCTGCCGTGAAACGCTATCGGGTGCGCTGGAGCGCTTCACCGCACTCGAGCAGCGACGCCAGGTGCGCAGCGGCATCGCCGCAGCCCGCGATCATAAGGCGCGGATCGTCAACATTCTGCATTTCCTCTCCGAGCTCGACGAGGTGACGGACGGCGAGAAGGACCGCACGGTCTTCGAGGAGATGGCCCTGCTCTTCATTGACATCGCCGATTGCGCCACCGCCGGCGCCGGCGCGCTTCGCACCATTTCCGAAGCCGAGAGTTGAGGCGATTAGTGAGCGTCGATTCTAAGGGGACGGGCCGCTATTGGCGACGCCGGGCTCAAGGGAATTTTCGTCCTCGCCGGGTTCCTCGCTGAAATACTGCTCGAACTTTCCGGGCACGCCGTTCCAGACATCGGCATCCGGTGGCGGCGTCTTCTTGCGCGTGATGTTGGGCCACTTCGATGCGAACGCACGGTTCTGTGTGAGCCACTTTGGCTCCGCCGCGGGGTCGGTGTCGGGAAAGATCGCCTCGGCGGGACACTCGGGAACACATACGCCGCAGTCGATGCACTCGTCAGGATGGATGACGAGCATGTTCTCCCCTTCATAGAAGCAGTCGACGGGGCACACCTCGACACAGTCCGTATATTTGCACTTGATACAGTTGTCCGTCACAACGTGGGTCATCGTTATTCTTTCAGCGCTGAACGCAGTTCGATTACTCTCTCATTCGGCAGCGATCAGGAAAGAGGCGCGGGCGGAAGCGGCGGCGGCGCGCGCCGCGGCGAGAGCCAGCCAGTCGCGGTACAGCCCTTTGTCCTCCTTTGCGAAGGCGGCGCGTTGCTTCATGTGCCCGAACGTGTCGCCAGGACGACATCGCTCATAATCCTCGCGAACGAGAGATTCGAGATAATTGCGTTCGCTATCGTTTTGAGGTTGGACGAAATGATGGGAGCTACTCAACATATCGCACTTCCTTCAGAAACCTTTCGATTGAATGCGCACGAAGCTGGTCATCGTCACACGCGCTCAGCCTTTACTGTTCTGCTGCAGCCGCACGCGCCACGTGTCGGGGCCTTCCTCCAGGTAGGTCCATTGGCAGTCGGAACCATGCCTTGCCTCAAGTCGAAGCCTTAGCTGCCGCGGATCGTGATCGACGATGAGTTGAAGGGAGGTTTCCGGTGTCAGGTGCCTGAAGAGCTGTTCGATTATCGTATGGCGGTGTCGCGGATCGATATCCGAGACGTTGATAATCCGTTCACTCGAAGCCGCGATCTCGACCATTTGCTACCTATTCCGGAGGCGTGTTTGCTCGTTGCGCCAACGCGGGACAGCGATTTGGCGGGCAGCAATCCCGCGCTCCATGAAAAGGCTGGTGACGTGCGCGATCAAACGTCCGGCCACGGCCTTGCCAACGACTGCGACCAGCAAGTCCTGGTAGTACGGCTTGAAAATCCGCCCCGTGATTCCCCGATCTGCACACATCAGATCGATGATGTTAAGCGCCAGGGGAGAGAGATCGTTGGGGCCGGAATGGTGGTCCAGAATGACCTGTAAGGCCCGTTCGATGCGATCCCAACTGCCGCCGGAAATATGCGTCAGCACATTGCAGATATGCGGGTGGCGGCGAAAAGCGGTCACGATGTAGGCGACGAGTTCCGGAACGGCCATCGTCACGTGAGGTGACGTCAGTTCCTGCCGATCGTTTTCGAATAAAGGGGACTGCGTGGGCACGGCCGCGTCGCCGCTCCACGTCGATGCAAGCGCCGGCCCATTGGCGCACTGGTCAATATCCAGCAGCATGATGCCTCTAAAAGATACATTTACAATATATCTTTTACGGACTGGCAGGACAAGCAGAAAGTTTGATTTGCGATGAGACTGATACCCAGCTCGGCGCTCAGCGTTTCATTGCGTCGTTGAGTCACTTGACCGGCAAGACATCGAGCTCGTCGTAAGCCTCGCTAAGCACGGGATCGTAGCGCACCTGCGCGCGGATTGCGGGCCAGATCGTGCGTCGCCAAGCTGACAGGCCCGCATCCGAGGCGAGCACGTTGCCATCGCGTATCGTGAACCACTGCGGCGTTCCCGGCCGCGACTTCACACGCTCTCGCAACTCCGCGAGATCGACCGGCCACCGCTCAGTCGTCAGCAGAGCGCGCAGCTGCGGCACGACGATTTCACGATAACGAAGCCGGGCGAACTCGCTGCTGGCATGGAACGTCGGTCGCTCATCGCGTTGCCATGAGCGGCATGGCCCGCAATCCTCGGCCCCGACATAGACGACGATCAGCGGCCCGCGATGGCCGTCGGCTTGGCGCGGCGCATCGGAGAGAAGGAGCGCGCAGCCGAGAACGACAGGCAAGAGGGATAATGCGCGTCTCGATGGGCTGGTGTGACCATGCACGGACATGGCCCACAGCATAAGTCGCTTGGCGCAAGCGCCACTTATCCAAAGTCAAGGCCGGTCGCCACGAACGATGGCAGCTTCCGCGAAAGCGCGAGTCAAAGGAACTGTGGTGATGCCTGAAGTTGCGAAGCCTGCCGGCACGGATGCCGAGGACGACGAGCCGATGCCGTTCATGCAGCGCGTGCTCGATGATCCATTCCTTCTGTTGTTCATCGGCGTGACGATTCCCACGATCCTCTATCTCGTCTGGGGTGTGATGGAAATTGCCACGGTCCCAATCGGCAAGTGATCTTCGGCAAGTGATTTTCGGCAAGTGACCTTCGGAGAGTCATCGCATGGCTATTACCTCGCCCGAGCGCCGCGTCTGGTGGAACGAGCCCGTCGAGCGCGTCGAACTGATCTGGGCCGGCGTGGCTCTGCTCTGGGGCCTGTTCATGTTCTTCTTCATGATCGCCTGGCATTTTATCGGTCAGCAGAACCTGTCGAACGAAGCTTACCGCGTCGTGCCGGACGCCTACGTGCAGAAGGTCGAGGACTTCGCGCAGAAATATCAGGTCCGCGATGAGGCCGGCACGCCTGTTGTGAAACCGCCCGCCGGCGTCGATGTCTATCTCCTTGGCAGGCTATGGCAGTGGTGGCCGGTGCTCGAACTGGAGAAGGGCCAGAGCTATCGCCTGCATCTGTCGGCGGCCGACTGGCAGCATGGCTTCTCCCTGCAGCCGATCAACATCAACATCCAAGTGCATCCCGGTTACGAGCACGTCATGACGCTGACGCCGACTGAGGTTGGTGAATTCGGAATCATCTGCAACGAGTACTGCGGCATCGGCCATCACACCATGACCGGCAAGATCATCGTCGTCGACAAGCAGGGGGCGAAGTAACATGTCTACGACCTATGACGGCATGGCATCGACGATCCGAGACAAGACGGCAACCTTCAGGCTTTGCCAGTATACGGGTCTCAAAGTCGATGTCGCCGCGCAACGTTTGATCATTGCCAATGCGGTCGCCGCCGTAGTGTTTCTAGCCATCGGCGGCGTGATGGGGCTGATGGTGGCGCTGACGCGGTGGCCTGCAGTGCATCTGTTGCCGGCCGAATGGTTCTACCTGATCCTCACGGCACACGGCGCCAACGTGCTGCTGTTCTGGATCATTTTCTTCGAGATCGCCATCCTCTATTTCGCCTCAGCGGTTTTGCTGAATTGTCGTCTGGTGGGCCCGAGGCTCGGTTGGTTCGCATTCCTGCTGATGGTTGCCGGCGGCATCGCCTACAATGTTGCGGTGTTCCAGGGCGACTCGACAGTGATGTTCACGTCGTATCCGCCGATGATGGCAAAGCCGCTCTTCTACATCAGCCTTATCGCATTCGCCGTCGGGGCGTTGATCGGAGTCGGTCTGTTCTTTGCAACACTTGCCGTCGCGCGAGCGGAAGGCACTTATGAAGGCTCGATTCCGCTCGTCACGTTCGGCGCTCTGACCGCCGCGATCATCGCCGTGTTCACGCTTGTCACCGGTGCGATCATCCTGGTGCCGACCTTCCTGTGGTCGGTCGGCCTCATACGCGAGATCGACCCACTGATGTACAAGCTCGTGTGGTGGGCGATGGGGCATTCCTCGCAACAGATCAATGTCTCCGCGCATGTGGCGATCTGGTACGCGATCGGCGCGCTGGTGCTCGGCGCCAAGCCGTTGTCGGAGAAGGTGAGCCGTACCGCCTTCTTCCTCTACATTCTCTTCCTGCAGCTCGCTTCGGCGCACC
Organism: Hyphomicrobiales bacterium; assembly: GCA_017304555.1. GTDB lineage: Bacteria > Pseudomonadota > Alphaproteobacteria > Rhizobiales > Xanthobacteraceae > JAFKKS01. Next base: position 39,744 of record JAFKKS010000170.1, on the reverse strand, counting down.
ACCTGATGGCGGAGCCCGGCATCAGCTCGGAATGGAAGATCGTCAATACGAGCTACATGATGTATCTCGCGGTGCTCGGCTCGATGATCCACGGCCTCACTGTGCCCGGCTCGATCGAGGCGGCGCAACGGCGCAACGGCTTCAACAAGGGCGTGTTCGAGTGGCTGCGCAAGGCGCCGTGGGGCAATCCCGCGTTCGCTGGGATGTTCCTCTCGCTTGTGATGTTCGGCTTCATCGGTGGCATTTCCGGCGTGGTGCTCGGTACCGAGCAGCTCAACCTGCTGATGCACAACACGCTGTATGTGCCGGGCCACTTCCATGGCACGGTCGTTGCGGGCACGACGCTTGCCTTTATGGCCGGGACCTATCTCGTTCTGCCGCTGATCTTCCAGCGGGAAATCATCTGGCCCAAGCTTGCAAAGCTGCAGCCTTACATTTTCGGCGCCGGCGCTGCCGGCATCTCGATGTTCATGATGGGCGCGGGCACACTCGGCGCGCCGCGGCGTCACTGGGACATCAACTTCACCGACGCCGTCATCTCCTTCCAGCATTCGCCCGGCGTGTTCCTGATGATGGCGCTTAACGGCATCAGCGCCATCCTGGCGGCGCTCGGTGGCGCGATCTTTGTGCTGGTCGTTGTCGGTACGGCGCTGTTCGGCAAGAAGATCGGCCCCGGCCATCGGCTGACTTTTCCGCTGCATGTGGGCGCGCGCAGCGTTGCCAAATACGGTAGCGACGGGACGGTGAAGCTACCCGGAACGATCGTGCTGGTTTCGATCTTCTTTCTGGCCTTCGTCCTCTACTACTTCGTCAATTGGAAATATCTCTCGGATCTTTGGCTGTTCCGCTGAGGGGAGGGGTCGGCTGTGCTTGGCGCGTTGAAGCTAGCAGTCTCGCTCCTGAAGCTCAGAATCGGGATTGCAATTGCTGCGAGCACAGTCGCTGGCGCGGCAGCGGCGCGGGGGGCGCCGCTGCCCGCCAACAGAATGTTGCTGCTGGCGCTGGCGGTGCTTGGCGCATCCGGCGCTGCGGGCGCCTTCAATCATTACTACGAACGCGATCTCGACCGGCGCATGACGCGAACGCAGGCGCGCCCATTCGCAAGCGGCGTTCTGCGAGCATGGCCGATATGGCCTGCGTCGTTCGCCGTCCTCGCGGCTTTATCGTTGGCACTCGCCTATGCGACCGGAGGGATGCTGAGCGCGACTTATGTGTTTCTTGGCGGCTTCGTCTATGGGGTCGTTTACACCGTCTGGCTCAAGCGGCGGACCTCGTGGAACATCGTCGTCGGCGGCCTCGCGGGCAGTTTCGCGGTGCTCGCAGGCGCTGCCGCCGTCGATCCGGCACCGCAGGTCGTGCCCGTCGTTCTCGCGGTCGTACTGTTTCTTTGGACCCCACCGCATTTCTGGAGTCTCGCGGCTGCCCGCCGTGACGACTATGCCCGCGCCGGATTCCCGATGTTGCCAGTCATTGTCCCAGAGCGGGCGTGGACCTCCGCAATCCTCGCGCATACAGCCACGCTCGCGCTGCTTTCGCTCGTGCCGCTATGGCATGGCATGGGCCTTGTCTATGGCGTTGCGGCGGCTACAGGCGGCGCGTTCTTCACCTGGCGGAGCTGGCAGCTCTACCGCGCGCCGGCTCCCGCAACGGCTATGGGGAGCTTCACGGCGTCGCTCGTGCATCTGACGCTGCTGACGACCGGCGTCGTTGTCGATGGCCCTTTCAAGGTCGTGCCATGGGCCGCTTGACCGTCAAGCTCCTGGCGCTAGGGCTCGCGCTTGCCGCATCGTCGGCTGCGGCTTCTACCGGCACAGAATCACGCGAGTCGAGGCTCGACCGCCAGCAGGTGCTCGCACGCAGCGAAGCGGCGCTGGGAACGCAGATCGGCGATCATCGGCTGACCGACTCGCAAGGCCGTCACTTCTCGCTTGCCGATTATAGGGGCCGGCCGCTCGTCATCAGTCTCATCTATACGAGCTGCAGCAGCGTCTGCCCGACCACGACGCAGCGCCTGCTCGATGCGGTCGAGGAGGCGCGCCGTAGTCTCGGGACCGATCGCTTCGCGGTGCTCACCGTCGGCTTCGACGCGCGGCACGATACGCCCGTGCGCCTAACCGCTTTTGCCCGGCAACAGGGTATTTCTGTCGCCACTTGGCGGGTGGCGAGCGGCGACGAGGCAACGCTCACAGCGCTGATGCGCGAGCTCGGGTTCAGCTACGAAGCGGCCGCCGGCGGCTTCGAGCATGTCGCCCAGACATCGATCGTCGATGCGCAAGGCCGCCTCTACCGGCACGTCTATGGCGACGACTTTCCCCTGCAGGTGTTCATCGAGCCGCTTAAGGACGTGATCTTTGGAATCACCACGCGGGCGCTGACCGTTTCCGCGTTGGCTGACCGTATCCGTTTCCTCTGCACGGTCTACGATCCCAATCAGGGCCGTTACCGGACGAGTTATGCGATCGCCCTGGGGATTTTCGTCGGCAGCCTCTCGCTCCTCATTAGCGGGACGATTTTTGGCCGCGCCTGGGTGCGCAATGCGCGGCGCCATCGGCGCTTGGCGGCCCGTTGAGGGCAGGGAGACGACAACTTCTCGGGAATGCCTGTGATCAAGTTTGCTCAACGCAGCCTGCGGCGCGCCTTCGATCTTGCCGAGCGCGGCCTCGACCGGGTGTTCGGCCCGGCGCTCAACCCGCTCGCCCAGCTCGGCGCCATGGGCTTCTTCATGTTCTGGATCGTGGCGGTGAGCGGCGTCTATCTGTTCGCGGTGTTCGATACCGGCGTGGAGCAAGCCTACGCCTCGGTCGAGTGGTACACGACCCGGCACTGGTGGCACGCCGGCGTCATGCGCAGCCTGCATCGCTACGCCTCCGATCTGATGGTTCTGCTGCTGCTGCTGCATATGCTGCGCGAATTTTCCCTCGACCGTTATCGCGGAGTGCGCTGGTTCTCGTGGTTCACCGGCGTTCCGATCATCTGGTTCCTCTATATTTCCGGCATCACCGGCTACTGGCTCGTGTGGGATCGGTTGGCTCAATACATTGCTACGAGTTCCACCGAGCTACTCGATTGGCTACCAATTTTCGGTGAACCAATCGCGCGTAACTTCCTCGCACCATCGAGTCTGTCGAACCGCCTCTTCACGCTGTTGGTGTTCCTGCACATCGCCGTGCCGCTGGTGCTTCTGTTCACTCTCTGGGTACATATTCAGCGCATCAGCCGGCCGAAGGTGAATCCGCCGCGCCTGCTGGCTGCACTGACTTTGCTCGCGCTCCTTGTCGTTGCGCTGGCGAAGCCAGCGGTGAGCCAGGGCCCCGCAAATCTCGCGCAGGTTCCGAGCCCGATCGGGCTCGACTGGCTCTATCTCTTGCTCTACCCGCTGGGGGACGCATCGCCCGGCGCGCTGTGGGGAGTTCTTGCGGCAGTGACGGTCATGCTGGCGGCGATGCCGTGGCTGCCGCCGTTGCGGCGCATGAAGCCGGCGGTCATCGACCTCGATCATTGCAACGGCTGCGGCCGCTGCGTCGAAGATTGCCCATACGAGGCGTTGCAGCTTGTGCCGCGCACCGACGGACAGCCTTACGCCGTGGAGGCGGTCGTCGATCCTGACAAGTGTGTGAGCTGCGGCATCTGTACCGGCTCTTGCCCCTCATCGACACCGTTCCGCAATACTGACACTCTCCACACTGGCATCGACCTTCCGGACTTCACGTTCTCCGACATGCGCGAGCGTGTGCATGCGATCGCGGCGACGCTGACGGAGCGCCCTCGCGTGCTCATCGTAGGGTGCTGGCACGGGGCTAGCGGCTCCGCCGCCGGCACGCTGCAGCTTCCTTGCGTCGCCATGGCGCCGCCGTCGTTAATCGACTACGTGCTCAGTCGAGATTTAGCCGATGGTGTTGCCATCGCCGGATGCGCGGAAAGCGCTTGTTACAATCGGCTGGGCGCCGAGTGGACGCGCCAACGCATTATGGGCGAGCGCAATCCTTATCTGCGCCGTCGCGTCGCGCGGGAACGTGTCGTTACGATCTGGGCATCGCCGCACGAAGGCGTGCGCTTTAAGCAGGAACTCGATGGCTTCAAGATGCGGCTTGCAGCTTTGCCGCCGATTGCGGCGCCGTTGCCGTTGCCGAGAAGGCTGGTGGCCTCGGAGGAAGCGATATCATGATGCTTCCGGTCTCCCTGCTACGGCTTGCCGGACAATTCGCCGTGCTTGGCGTATTCGCGGCTCTGGGGGCGATGCTTTCCAATGCGCCGGCCTATCGGCAAATCCCGGACGGAACGGGGGTCATCAAGTTCAGCTTCAGCCACCAGGCCGACCGCTCGAAGGAATGCCGTCGCCGCACAGCGGACGAACTCGCGAAACTGCCTCCCAATATGCGCCGTCCTATGGAATGCCCGCGCGAGAGGCGCGAAATCTTCGCCGAACTCGCGATCGACGGCTCGATCGTCTTCAGTAATGGCTTGCCGCCTACGGGGTTCGCCAAAGACGGGCCGTCGCAGGTCTATCGGCGCTTCGTCGTGCCGTCAGGCCAGCATAGAGTCGCCGCGCGAATGCGCGACACGCTACGCAGCGCGGGGTTCGACCATGAGAGAATCATGGATGTCGAAGTTGCGCCCGGTCAAAGCTTGGCGCTCGATTTTCGGCCGGAGCAGGGTGGTTTCGTGTGGCGCTGAGGCGGAGGGGACGGCAGGGGAGCCAGTACACTCTTACTTGATGTAGAGCAAAGTCTGCCATCCGCGGCCGTGCTTGGCTGTCCATCGAGACTGTCTGCGCGTGTGCGGAGCCGGCCATGACCCCTGACGACTGGTCCATCATCAATCGTGCCCCGGTCTTTCGCGCCATGGGCGTCGAACTCACGCGTGCGATGCTCAGCCGCCACGCGGTGAAGACCTATGACCGCGGTGAAATGATCTTCCAGCAAGGCGATCCGGCGCGCTGCTTCTTCCTGGTGCTGGAAGGTTGGGTCAAGCTTTACCGAGAAACGCTGGGCGGTCACGAGGTCGTGGTGTCGCTCTTCACCGCCGGCGAGACTTTTGCCGAGGTGATGATGTTCCGTGGCGGACGCTATCCGGCGACGGCAGAGACGGTGTCGTCGTGCCGCCTGCTGCATGTCGACGGCCAAGTCCTGCGCGACGCCATCATGCGCAATCCGCAGATTTCGTTCGAAATGCTGGCGGCTTCGTCGTTACATCTACGGAGGCTGGTCGAGCAAGTCGAGCAGCTCAAGGCACAATCGGCGCCGAAGCGAATCGCGAGCTTTTTGCTGTCGCTCAGCGCGCCGCGCAGCGGCCCCGTGCGACTCGCCCTGCCCTATGAGAAGTTGCTGATTGCCAACCGACTCGGCATGAAGCCGGAGAGCTTCTCACGCGCGCTACGGCAGCTACGAAGCGTCGGTGTTTCGGTCGAGCGGGAGTTCGTCCGCATCGGGGATATCGAGCAGCTGGCCGCCTTCGTCGGCGAGAACGAGTCCGCAACGATCATTTGTCCGATGACGCGCGGCGCCAAGCCCTGCAGCCCATTCGGTGTCGATTGTGCGGAGGCGACCTATACGGGACACCTCCTAAGCGGGCGGCGCGCTTGAACCTTCTTGCGGTTGGCTCTGCAAACTGATTTTGGCTGGCCGTATTGCGCCATCGTCTGAGAGGAGGAGCAGCGGAAGATGACGTTCGTTGCAGACCGTGCGAAATCAAAACCTCTATAGCCCTACGCAATAAACTATTAGAGCTAGCTCCATCGGGAGAAGTCGATGCCCCTAGGCCTGTCGATGTACATCCGATGCATTGTCGTTACTGGTGTTGGTCGCGCCTGCCCGTGTGGGGCGAAATAGCCAACGCGCGCCATGCGCCGATCCACCTCACGCGTGATCGGCGCAACGCGCAGATCTGAGCCGGAGAAAATCACGGTCGTTCTCGTTTGGCGCGACAGGAGGTCTCTCGCCTGTCCAGCATCGAATAATCCAAGAACAAAAAAGCGGCGCTCGCTTTAGCTTGAAGACACGTGCGCCTGCGAGAACGCATGCCACGGCATGCGGAAGCAGCGGTACCCTGGTCGATCCGATACTTAACGAAAATCAAGGACGATGCAGATCGCCGTGCCTAGCCTTGAAGAACAGGAGATCTTCATGGCCAAGCAACATGCCTTCCAACAAATCCGGCTTCGCTTAGTTCACCTGGAGGAACTCCCCACGGCAGCGGCTCGGCACCGTTGTGAGGTTATCGCTACTAATGCGAGGGGACATATTTATGCGAAGCTCTGGGGAAGGTTTCGCAATTACTGCCGTGCCCGGCGGCTCTGGCATGTCGATCCTTCAATCCGAGGACCGGGCGGAAGCGAGCATCCCCGTTGGGTATTCGATCATGAGTCCGGCTATCGCTTCGGCTCGCGCATATTCTCGTCTGGCGAGTATGACGTGCCGCGCTATGAAGATTGAGTCGTTTCCGTCAAAGAGTGCGAAGTAGGCGCTCGACGTGCTCAGTGAGCCATCAGTGCCGGAGCCGTCATCGCCTTCAGCATGCTGCGAGTGACGTCGCCGAGCACGAATTCGCAGAATCACGAGTGCCCGTAAGCGCCCATGATGACAAGGTCGATGCCTGCATCTGCCACATCGTCGAGAATGACGTCCACGACCTCGCTGTTTGGCGCTACGATTGGCTTGAGTGATCCTGATGTTGTTCGTGATCCTGCCGACGCTCGGGCTGTCGCGCGTGCCGGATGGATCGTGTTTGCTTGGAGGTCATGATGCGTGAACGAACAGCGTCTCCTCCGTGGCGACGGCCGTTGCGTGGGCGGTGCTCGCATTTCTGCTGCTACCGAGCCTGGTGGTCATCCCGATGTCGTTTGGAAATTCACGAGAGCTGGTGAATAGCTTTGCCGAAGAGGAGTCCTGTTCTTCGACGCAGCCCTCTTGATGAAGGGCTGCGTCCAGAGCTGCTTCTTCGTCGTGGTACTAGGAGTGATCACCCGCCGAACTAGCGCGAAGCAGCGGGCTTTGCGGATGCGAAGTTCGATATCCAGGACGTGAAACTGGCGGCGATATCGCCGTGTTCGCGAGATGGCGGAGTGTCGTCGCCCGCATAAGCGAGTTGTCGCGCGGCGGCGTCTTGCGTCTGTGCGCGCGCAACAACTGTATCGCGTCCATCGAAGCGTGGCGCGCGATCGAGTTTCGTCACGACGATAAGGCGGTCGACATCGCCGCGCACGAAGGCCCTCAGGAAGCGGGGATAATCTTTGAACGAGACGCAGCCATTCGATTGTCCGTTCGGCCCCAGCATGTAGGTGTGCGCCAGCATGCCATTGCGGCGGAACATCGCCCTTTCGTCTTCCGGCAAAAGGCGGATCGCCCGCACGCCATGGAAGAGGGCCTCGCGCAACCGCAGCTTATAAACGTTCGGTGGCGTCACGCCGCGCATCTTCACGCGCATGCTGCGCGGGTTGTCCATGAGCGGCCCGAGCCCCGAATGCGCTTCAAGCCTGTCTCCATTCGGCATGTAAACGGTGCGGGCCGAAATGTCGTAGACCGCAGTCCGCACCAACTGCGCATCATTAAGCGATGTGGCCGACTCGTTCGGGGGCGAGAGCGATGCGATCCGCACGCGCGAAGGCACGGGCCTCGGCATCGGGCTGATGGAGCCCACCACCACGGAATCGGACGGCTCGGCGCTGGCGACCCGGACCGGGCGAGTTGAATCCCGCGGCGCGAGCGAATGCGCGACGCCTGTGGGCGGCTCATTCTGCGCGCTCACTATGGCATGCGGCGTGACCACTTGCGGCGCAAAGACAACGGCCGCGTCCAAATTGTAGCTCCAGTGCAGCGGCAGGGGCGTATCGGCGATGCGTTCTGTTTTCCAGAATTGTTGGCTCTGCCGCGGCGCGTCCTCGCGCGCCAGTATTTTTGGGATGGGCGTTGCGCCTGTCGCCGCGGATCGATGCGGCGGTGTTCGATGGATGATGCTGATCCCGCCCTGCTGGGTATCCGGCAGCGACGCGCGCAAATGGGTCGGCGCCAGGACGATAGCGCTCCCGCCGAGCATCAATCCGCCGACAACGGCGAGCATGCCGGCTAGCGCGGGGCGGGCTTTGGCCCGCTGATCTACGCTCCGCAATGGGCGGCGCCCCCCTCGACCCATACTTACCTACGTCCCCGATTCGATCTGTCTTTATAAGACTAGGTCAAGCATGGCTAACCAGGCGTAAATGAGGCCTGGCTCAAGACCAGCCCACGCCAGGAGAGTTGGCGAGGACAAGCAAATAGTACCGGCCGCTCTCGGTTGCCGAGCGATGCGCGGGGGTTTGGTCGCTCATTTCATTGGCCAAACGTTGGCGCATCGAGTCTCGGTATGAAAGCGTGAAATCAGGGGGTCTGGGGCTGACCAAATCCAACACCTCAATTGTCGAGTTCCGCTTGTCTCCGCAGCGATTGGTCACGATACCTACGCGCGTGTTCTCTATCTAGTTCGTCGGACCAGAATGGTCCGTAAACTCTGGCTTCTTCGACGATTGCTTCCGTATCGCGATCGTGGCCGCAAACTCTCCATCAGATCAGTTCAAGATCTTCGGAAGGAGGCTATGCGGCGCCCGCTATTCAAAGTGAACGGCGCGATCTCTTGCGCGAAAATATCTGCGAAGACCTTCGCAAACATCGAGGGAACCCGATTTTTGGGATGAAACAGTCCGAATGAATGGATGATTCCGGGATCGAACGGCCGTATGGCCAGTCCGCGCCGCTCAAGATCGAGCGCCGTGATCGGATCGACAAGCGCGACGCCGGCGCCCGAGAGGGTTAGCAAGCCGGCGGTCAGAAAGAACTCGGTCTCGACAGTGACGTTCCATTGCGCCCCCGCCTCGGCAAACGCGTCTTTGAGCGCCGCGTAGGTCATATGCTCGCGGTGAAGTGCGATGAACGGAACGCCGTCGAGCAGTTTCGCCGAAAGCCGGGGATGCGCGGCGGCGGGATGGTCCGGCGACAACACGCAGACGCATCGAAGATCGAACGTATCGACGGGGTTGGACGCGTATTGCGGCGGCATCTCCGCAAAGCCGAGGTCGATCGCCTCCCAATCCTGAAGATCGTGCACGACCTGCGAATTGCGCGTCAGCAAGCGCACGAGCACACC
>JAFKKS010000170.1:0-30567 GCA_017304555.1 Hyphomicrobiales bacterium | reverse complement strand
AAGACGCAATGACCCGCGGCCCGAGGCTGATCGCGACGCTGAGTTGCGTCGCGACTACGAGCGGGCCGTGCCGGACGCGTCGAATGTCGCGCGCCGCCTGGACCGTCCGTTCGAGGCCTTTGAGGGCGCGGCTGACTTCCTCATAAAAGGCGACGGCCTCAGGCAAAGGTTGCAGCTTGCCGCGCTGCCGCCGGAACAGCGGCATCCCAACCTCGTCCTCGAGCCGGCTAATGGTTTGGCTAATGGCCGACTGAGAGCGGCCGAGGCGGTGACCTGCCGCAGTCATTGAGCCGTGCTCCATGACAGCGCGAAAAACCTCCAGGTAACGCGTATCCAAGGACCGTCCCCTTATAAGGCAACCTTATAACATCGCAGATTTTCGACTTTGACAATGCGGTTCGCCGCACGAACGATGCCGCATCGAAAACCTGACTGCGGTGCGTAATTTGTCGCCTTCATCTGATGCTTCGCCGTTCCGTGCGCCGCCGACCTTCATGGGGGTGCCTTTTACCCGCGACCTCTCGCAGAGCCGCGCCGCGATCCTCGGCGCGCCCTTCGATTGCGGAACCCATCCGGTGCGGGTGGGATCGCGCCTCGGCCCGGCCGCGATTAGAGAACAGTCGGCTCTCGTGCGGCCCTACGAGCCGCCTTTCTTTGATTTCAATCCCCTGACAGCGCTCGGCCTCGTCGACTGCGGCGATGCGGCCGTCGTTTCCGGATCGGTCTTGGAGTCGCATCAAGCGATCGAAGCGGCCGCCGCGACCATCCTATCGCAAGGGGCGATCCCGATCGTCCTTGGCGGCGACGGGGCCATTAGCCTACCGCATATGCGGGCGCTCCACGCGCGCCATCCCGGCCTCGTGGTTCTCCATATCGACGCACATACGGACACGTACCCGAGCTACGGCGACAGCGAGCGCGACCGTTACAACGTGGCGACGACATTCACGCGGGCGGCGGAAGAAGGCTTGGTCGACCTCTCTCACTCGTTTCATGTCGGCGCCCGCGGCCCCGTCTACATGGACGGCGTCTTCGAATATACGCGCCAGAAAGGCTATGGCCTGATCCCCGGCGCAGATCTCCTCGAGCGCGGGATCGAAACCGTTGTCGCCGAGGTGAAGGAGCGTCTGCAGGGCAAGCCCGTCTATCTGTGCTTCGACATGGACATCTTCGATCCGTCATGTGCGCCGGGCGTTTGCACGCCGACATGGGGCGGTCTCACCGCGCGCGAAGGGCTTGGTCTCATCGAAAGTCTCGCGGGGCTCAACTTCGTCGGCTTCGAGGTCAACACGGTCAGTCCGCCGCACGACACGGCTGGCATGACGGCCTACCTCGCCGGAACCTGCGTGCTGAAAATGCTCGTGCTCGCCTGCTATTCGCCCGACGTTCGCGCTTCGAAGTCTCTTCCTGCGTTGTCTCCTCTTCCTGCATTACGTTCAGAAAACAGGAGCCATTCATGATGACGAAAAGTATTCGCGGCGCCTTCACGCGCGCGGTGCTGGCGGTCTCCCTTCTCACCGCGCTGGCGAGCGTGACGAAGGCCGCCTCCCTTGAAGAACTCAAAGCCCAAGGCACGATAAAGATCGTCACGACGGCCTCGTCGCCGCCGCATGGCTTCGTCGATCCGCGAACCAGCAAGCTCTCGGGGATCATGGTCGAGGTCGCGGACTTGATAGCAAAGGACCTCAACACCAAGGTGGAATTCACCGAGGTGCCGTTCGGCGGACTGATCGGGACGATCACATCCGGACGCGCTGACCTGATGTCCGCGCCACTGTTCGTCACGCCGGAGCGGGCGACGGTCCTCGACTTTTCGGACCCTATCTACGGGTGGGGCGAAGGCGTTGTGGTGCGCGACGACAGCAAGAAGAGTTTCACCGACCTTCATTCGCTGTCCGGAAATACGATCGGCGTCTTGACCGGCAGCGTGCAGCTCAAGTCCGTCCAGAACGTTCCCGGCATCAAAGAGGTTCGCACCTATCCCGACTACGTCACGATCCTGGCGGAGGTTCGCTCCGGACGTATCGATGGCGCGCTCATCGATCCTCCAAGCGTCGCCTATCAGATGAAAGATCGCGGCATCACCGGCGTCCATGTCGTCAAGGACTTCAAGCCCGAAAAGACCTTCTACGTCGCCCTCGCCGTCATGAAGGGCAACAAGTCGCTCTTGGACGCGGTCAATGCGTCGGTTGCCAAGAACAAGGCGAACGGCGAGATCGGCAAGATCTTGGCACGTTGGGGCGTCGGCGATCTTGCTGCCAAATAACCCCGCTTGGCTCGCTGAATATATCTCGTTCCTTGGGCCGCTCCTGCATGGAGCGGTCCTGACGCTCTCGATTTCGGCTGTCGCCGCAGTCGGCGCAGTCAGCGTCGGCCTTATCGTCTGCGCCGGCCGGTTGAGCGAAAACCGCATCGTATCGAGGATTACGCGCGGCTACATTTCGCTGATCCGCGGCACGCCTCTGCTGCTGCAGCTCTTCTACATTTACTACGCGCTGCCGGAGATCGGCATCGTCCTTCCCGCCTTTACAGCAGGGGCAATCGGGCTCAGCCTCAATTTCGGAGCATATCTTGCAGAGCTCTTCCGAGCCGGCGTTCAGTCCGTCGGCCGCGGGCAGACCGAGGCTGCTGCCGCACTCGGCCTGCACAGTTTCTCCAGGTTCCGCCTTGTCGTCGCGCCGCAGGCCCTTCGCGTCATTCTTCCGGCGTTAGGGAATTACGCGCTCGTCCTCATCAAAGACTCATCTCTCGTCGCGGTCTTGAGCGTTCTCGAGCTCATGCGCGCGGGAGAGCTTCTGGCCAATGCGACCTTCAAGGCGTTGCCCATCTACACGATGGTCGGTGCGATCTATTTCATCATATGCGTCGTCGTCGCAAAGGCGTTCGAGCGCGCCGAACGAAAGCTTCAAATCCCATCACGATGAGGGAAATTTTCGTTCATTGTCCGTTACAACACATCGACGTCGCTCTCGCCGACAGTGCTGATCCGGCGACGAGATGCGTCGGAGCTCGCTGAATAAGACCACCTGCACAACGAGCGATCGCTGGATGTCAGCGCATTCCGCCTGGAGTTGCTGTGGAAGGTTTCGAGATGGCGGCGGTGACCGATCAGAGTGACGCGCGGACGGTATTGCGCTTGTCAGGCGCCTGTGCTCGCGATGTTCTCGCCAAGGATGTCTCATCGATCTGCATCCGCGCGCCTTCGAGACCGGTGATGTCGCATTCACATCAATTTTGCACATCGGCGTGCAGATTTGGCAGGTCGATGAGGCGCCGAGCTATGATACTGCCGTGCCGCGCAACACAATTGGCAGCTTTTAGTCATGGTTCAAAGGGGCGGCAGCCGAGGTCGGCTATTCAGTAGAGCGAGTTGGCATTTTCTAACGCACCCGCAAGCACGATATAATTTTGACGCGTGGATACTAACGGCCCATGAACTCGGGCGGCCGCTTGTCGGCAAACGCCCGACGCCCCTCCGCGTAATCAACGCTCGACATGGCGGTGTCGATTAAATCCTGGATCTCTGCGGCGCGCGTTTCGGCGTCGCCGGCCGCGCAGGCTTCAAGAATAGTTTTAGAACCCCTGAGCGTCAGTGGAGCATTTCGCGCGAAGTCGGCGGCAAGAGCGCATGCGGCCGCCAGGGCGTCGGTCTCGACCATGATGTCGAGGAGCCCCATCTGAGCGCACTCCTGCGCGGTGAATGGTCGTGCCGCGTAGAGAACGCGCTTAGCGTTTGCAAGCCCAACCTGACGATAGAGCAGCGTGCAGTCGAGCGTGCCATAGAGGATGCCCAGACGAGCGGCCGGAATGCCCATCTTCGCGGTGGCGTCGCCGACGCGGAGGTCACAAGAGAGGGCAAGGCCGCAGCCGCCGCCCATGGCATAGCCGGAAATCGCTGCGACAGTTGGTCCCGGCCAGTCGCGAATGGCGACGACGGCGGCTTCGGCCTCTTCTTCGTAGATTCGTCCGGATTCGGCGTCATCGCGGACGGAATCGAACTCGGAGATATCGGCGCCGGCGCAGAAATGCCCACCCGTGCCCGTGAGAACCACGGCGCGCGCTTCGCCCCGGGCGGCGAGATCGGTGTAGATCGCGCGCAATCGCTTCCACATCGCAAGATTGAGCGCGTTGCGCTTGGTAGGGCGATTGATCGTCACGACCGCGACGCGGTCCGCAATCGTCACGGTGATGTCGTTCTCTAAATCCATCCGAGCACTCCGATCTTTGGCGACGGTTGCATCGCGCGCTTAATAATACATAATTACAAAGAACATAAGGGCGGATATCGTTCGACCCCTCGACGGGCGATTTCATCCGCCTGGCCAGGTTGTCGCGGGTCGTGGTGCTCGGTTGACACGTAATTAGTGATCCGTAATTATGGACTCCTTGTCCTGGAGGGGGACTCCATGTATTGCGCCGTCCGCCGTCGTCGCCATCGCCCGGTCCGGGCTGGTTGCGGCGTCTCTTCGAAGGAAACGGGCGACGTGTCGGCAATTGTTCGAGCGCGTTGGGCGTTCAGATCAATTGAAGAGGTCGGCCACTTCAAATTCGGAGCAGCGCGAAAAGAGAACTGCGGTGCGGGTGCTATCGCGCCGCGGCGGAACGTTGCGCGGCAGGCAGCGGACGCTGGCCGTGGACTAGTGACGTCTCACATACGGCGTCGCGAAGTCGATCCGATCCATCTTTCAGCGGGTGCGATTTCAGTCGTCTCGGGTGCGGTCTGGTTCGGCTGCTGAATTCATAAAAACGAGAGAGGAGAGCATAATGGTGGAGTCATTTGGGTTTAATCGTCGTCAGTTCGGTGGGCTCGTTGCGGGGCTCACGGCGTCATTGGGCGCCGGCAGCGCGTGGGCGCAGAATACGCGCCCTTTCAAGCTCGGCGCGCTCAATTCGATCACTGGTGCTGGCGGCGTGTATGGCCCCGGCATGCTCGAGGCGATCAAACTCGCCGTGAAGGAAGTCAATGACGCCGGCGGCGCAGCTGGGCGCAAGTTCGAGATCTTCGCGGAAGATGATCAGACGCGCGCAGACGCTGCGGTCCTTGCAGCAAAAAAGCTCGTCGAAATTACCAAGGTCGAAGCCATCGTCGGCATCTGGCCGTCGGCGGTGCAACTCGCGGTAATGCCGATCACGAACGCGGCCGGCATCATCACGATGAATACATCGGGTGCGCCTGAGATCGATGAGAACGACAAGCTCGATCTGGTCTGGCAGTTTTACGGCTCGAACGTTATTTTCGGCCGTGCGTTCGCAGAGACAGTGCGTAAGCTCGGCTACAAGCGCCCCGGTGTCATGGCGTTCAACAATGCGACGATGCTGGCGCAGGCACGCTATTTCCAGAAAACGTGGGAAGAAAAGGGTGACAAGGTCGTCGACTTCATCCCCTATGAGCCGAACCAAACGAGTTACCGCACCGAGCTTGACCGCCTGCTGTCGAAAAAGCCCGACATCATCAGCGCCAGCTCGTATCTGCCGGATCTCACCATCATTCTGAAGGAATGGTACCAGAGCGGCATTCCGTGCAAGTTCATCGCGCCTGGTTGGTCGGCGAACGAGACGCTGGCGCGCACGCTTGGCGCCGATGTGGTCGACGGCATTCTCTCGGTCTCCAACGTTCCGGCGACGCAGAATCCTGCATTCAAGCACTTCTCTTCAGCGTTTAAGGCCGCGACCGGCCGCGAGCCGGAAACCTTCGCTGCCGCGTCGTATGACATGGTTATCTGTCTCGCGTTGGCGCTGCAGGCTGCCGGCGCCGAAGCAACGCCCGCTCAGATCGCGAGCAAGATCCGTACGGTTGCGGAACAGCCTGGAAAGAAAGTCAGCTCCTTCGCCGAGGGACGCGAGCTGCTGTTGAAGGGCGAGAAGATCGACTTCGACGGAGCCTCGGCGCCGCTGACATTCACGCCGGAAGGGCGGTCAACTCCGGACTTCGGCATTTATGAATTTCAGAAAGACAAGCTGGTCCTGAAAGAAGTGATCCGGCTGACCTGATCCAGGCTGTTGTTGCGCAATATGATCTGGGTCGACTTAGCTAACGCTACGATCAATGGAATCGTCATAGGTCTTCTGCTGGCGCTGCCTGCGTTGGCCGTTACGCTGGTGTTCGGGATCGCACGATTCCCGAACGCCGCGACCGGCGATTTCATGACGTTCGGGGCGTACACAGTTGTGGCGGCGAAGAGCTTGCTTGCTCTTCCGCTGGCGATCGGTGTGGCGATGGCATGCGCGCTCACGGCGCTGCTGTCGCTGTTCTTCTATTGGTGGGTCTTCCGCGCATTGGTGCGGCGTTCGCCGGTGGCGAGCCTCATCGTCTCGATCGGCATCGCGCTCGTCGTGCGCAGTACGATCACGTTCTTCGCCGGTCAGTCGCAATATACGATCGAAGTGCCTTTGGTTCGCGCCTGGAATTTTGATGGGGTTCGGATCGTTCCGACCGACCTCTACATCGCCGGCGTTGCTGTAACGGCGCTGGTGCTGACGTTTTGCCTGCTACATCTGACGCCGCTTGGCCGGCGTATGCGGGCGGTTGCCGACAATATGGAACTCGCGCGCGCGAGCGGAATCAATGTCGGGCGGGTCATGATCACGTTGTTCGCCATCGTCGGCTTTTATTGCGGGCTCGGTGGCGTGCTGATCGGAATCAAGGCCGTGGTGTTGCCGGAACTCGGTTGGGAGCTTCTTCTGTTGCTCTTCGCTGCGGTCATTCTGGGCGGCATTGGCAGTCCGCTCGGCGCGATTATCGGCATGTTGGTGTTCAGCGTTTCGCAGGAGATTGCGTC
This sequence comes from Hyphomicrobiales bacterium, assembly GCA_017304555.1. Lineage (GTDB taxonomy): Bacteria > Pseudomonadota > Alphaproteobacteria > Rhizobiales > Xanthobacteraceae > JAFKKS01. The sequence continues at coordinate 23,788 of JAFKKS010000170.1, read as the reverse complement.
ACTCTGGGTCGGAGCGTCCTACAAGATCGTCTTCGCGTTCTTCCTTCTGCTTGGTGTCTTGCTGCTGCGGCCGCAAGGCATCCTCGGCAAAGTTCGTGCAGTGAGGTAGGCCGTGGAACTGTATGTCAGTGCAATTGCGATCTGGGTTCTGATCTACACGTTGATGGCGACCGGTTTGGCGCTGCAATACGGCTTCACGGGTCTCATCAACTTCGGTGTTGTCGGATTTGTTGCGATCGGCGCCTACGGTTCTGGCATTTTGTCACAGCACGGCGTGCCGGTCTGGCTGTCGATTCCGGCAGGCGCTGCGCTCGCAGGGCTTGCAGCTTATCCGCTCGGCCGAGTGACGCTTCGCCTCGGTGGCGACTATTTGGCTATCGTTACGCTCGGCTTCTCCGAAACCGTGCGCATCTTCATCATCAAGGAAGAGTGGCTGACCCGTGGCACGCACGGAATGCCCGGCTTGCCGCGCATCTTCGAGGATTGGGCGGGACGCTCGTCGGGCGACCTGACGCTCCTCGTTTTGCTCGTCGCCGTCAACGTCGTCATCTTCCTTCTGATGCGAGGGCTGATCCGCAGCCCCTTTGGCCGCATTCTCGCAGCGGTTCGCGACAACGAGGTTGCGGCAAAGGCGCTGGGTAAAGATACGGCCTCGTTCAAGACGCGTGCCTTGATGATCGGGTCGGCGCTATGCGGATTGGGCGGAGCGTTCCAAGCGCACTACATCACCTTCATAGGCCCGGAGCAGTACGTTCCGTTGATGACGTTCTATGTCTGGATCGCGATCATGATCGGTGGCGCGGTCAGCATTCGCGGGATCGTCGTTGGGACAGTGATCCTGATTGGCTTCCTGGAGGGCTCCCGCTTTCTGCGTGACGTGTTCGGCGGCATTTCGGAGGTGCAGCTCGCCAGCGTGCGGTTCTGGCTCATCGGCATGGCCCTGATCTGCACGGTGCTCTATCGCCCGCAGGGCTTGTTCGGCGAGCGAACGAAGGGCACGAACTGACATGGCGCTCCTTTCCGTTCACGATCTGAGCGCGCATTTCGGCGCATTCACGGCGTTCGAGCACATTACCTTCGACCTGGAGCAGGGCTCGTTAACCGGATTGATCGGCAGCAACGGCGCGGGCAAGAGCACGCTTTTCTCCGCCATCACCGGCTATCTGACGCCGACGTCGGGGCAAGTCCTTTTCGCCGGTACCGAAGTTGGACGTTACGCGATCGAGCAGCGTGTGCGGCTTGGCTTGACACGCACGTTCCAAGTTCCCCGCGAGTTCAGCGGGTTGACGGTTTTTCAGAATCTGATGGCGGCTGCACCGAACCAGGATGGCGAGAATTTGCGCTCCCTCGTCTTTGCCCAAGGCAAAGTGCGTCAGCAGGAACGGGACAATGCCGAGCGGGCGCGCGGCATCCTCGATTTCCTCAAGCTCGACAAGCTGGCGTCGGAACGGGCGAGCAGCCTGTCCGGAGGCCAGAAGAAGTTGCTGGAACTCGGGCGAGTGCTGATGCTCGAGCCACGTTGCATCATGCTCGATGAGCCGTTTGCCGGCGTCAATCCCGTCCTTATTCAGGAGCTCTCGAATCGTATCAAGGATCTGCATGCACGCGGCATCGCGTTGTTCGTGATCGAGCACGATCTCACGAGTCTGTCGCGCCTAGTGCCGAAACTCTACGCCATGGACCGCGGGCGCATGATCGCGGAGGGAGCACCGGAGCATGTGCTCAAGGACCCCAAGGTGCGCGAAGCCTACATGGGAGGCGTCATATGAGCCTTCTGATGCTCGAGGACGTCGCAGCCGGGTACGGCGACACCGATGTTGTCACAGGCGTGAATCTGCAGGTCGGCGATCGTGAGATCGTTGCCGTCGCCGGAACGAACGGCGCGGGCAAGTCGACAGTGGTCAAGGCGGTGATGGGGCTGACGCCGCGGCTCTCGGGCTCCGTTGTTTTTGACGGGCACGAACTTACCCGCATCCCAATCGAAAAGCGAGTATCGCTCGGACTGTCCTATGTTCCGCAGGTGCAGAACACCTTCGCCGCGCTCACGGTGCTGGAGAATCTCCAGGTGGTGGAGCGGGTGGCGAACCGCAGCCAACGCATCAAGGACATGTTCGATCTGTTTCCGGCGCTCGCGGACCGCCGGCGCACGGCAGCGGGCGACCTCTCCGGTGGCGAGCGTCAACAGCTTGCATTTGCGCGGGCGCTGATGTCGTCGCCGCGCTTGAGCGTTCTCGATGAGCCTTCCGCTGCACTCTCGCCGGCGTTGACGGCGCAGGTGTTTGAGCAAGTGCGCCGATGCCCCGAGGCCGGCGCGGCGGTGCTCATCGTTGAGCAACGCGCGCGTCAAGCAATCGAGTTCAGCAACAGGGGTTATGTGATGGACTCCGGCCGCATCGTCCTCACCGATACGAGCGCCAATCTCCTAAGCAACGACCGCATGGCGCAACTTTATCTCGGACAGCACTGACCTGCTCGTGACGGCCTAAGAATAACCAAGGAGAATGCAATGAGTATTATGGAGAAGAATGCTCCCGCGGCCAATGCGAAGCGCCCGGCGCCTTCGAAGGTGGCAGCCTACACCGTCGAGGAAGGGCTGCGCGCGATCGACGCCGGAACGCTGACGTTCGAAGCTTGGACACGCGCCTGCCTCGAGCGCATCGAGGAGCGTAACGACACGGTCAAGGCGTGGGTGCGGCTCAACGGCGAGCGCGCCATTGCGCAGGCGCAGGCAGCGGACCGCGGCACGCGTCCAAGCGTGTTGACCGGTGTGCCGATAGGCATCAAGGACATCGTCGATACCGCCGACATGGTGACGGAACTCGGCGATCCGGAGATGTTTCCGGGACGGCAGCCGACGCATGACGCGGCGGTGGTCAGCCTGATCCGGGAGATCGGCTTTTCGATCCTCGGCAAGAACACGGTCTCGCGCCATTCGATCATGCTGCCGGGACCATGCCGCAATCCGCATGATTCATCGCGAACGCCCGGCGCTTCGTCCGCTGGATCGGCGGCTTCGGTCGCGGACTTCATGACGCCAGTCTCGATCGGGACACAGACCGGCGGATCGATCGTGCGTCCGTCGACCTTCTGCGGCTCGGTTGGATATAAGCCGACGATCGACACGCTGCCTTATGCCGGTTTGCGCCGTTACTCGCGTCCTCTCGACACCATCGGCGTTATTTCGCGGGCGGTTGGCGACACCATGATGGTGATGCGTGAGTTCACCGGCGATCCCCGGTTCGATGTGAAAGCGCCGGTGCGCAAGGATGTGCGGGTCGGCGTCTGGCACCCCGCGGCCTGGGGACAGGCCGACAAGATCGTGCAAGATACCGTCGAGGACAGCGCGCGACGCCTCGCTGCGGCGGGTGCGAAAGTCGTCCCTCTCAAGCTGCCTGCGTCGTTCGACAAGATGGCGGAAGATCACGATGTGATCATGTCGTTCGACCTCGCGCGGTCGTTCAAGGACATCAGGCGCGATCATCTCGACAAGTGTGATCCGGCTTTGATCGAATATCTCGACCTCGGGGACACCTATACCGAAGCAGATTATGGGCGCGTGCTGACAGCCGCCGACGCCTGCCGCCGAGAATTCTACGAGGTGGCGCGCGACGTCGATGTGATCCTCAGCCCGGCGACGCTGGGTGAAGCGCCCGATTATTCCGACACCGGAAGCAACGTTTACATCCGGCTTTGGACGCTGCTGCATAACCCGGCCATCACGCTTCCGGTCACCCGCAGCGAACGCGGGCTGCCGATCGGCATTCAGTTGATTGGCTTTGTGAATGAAGATGCCGCGTTCTTGCGAGCGGCACGCAGTGTCGAAGCGATCCTGGGCACGCGCGCAGCCGACGTATAGCGCGCCTCGGACGAACTCAAGAATCGCCGGCGCGAAGGATAGCGCTGGCGATTTCGTTCTCCGACGAATGCGCGGCGTCGAGAAAAATTTTATCCGCGCTAGCCGGCTGTCACTACGTGGATTGGGGCAGCGTGTGTTTGACGTCGGCCCAAGCGGTGTTCATGTGCTGTCGTAGAAGATCGCTTAGCGCCGCCCCGTTGCGATGCTTCAGGTAGTCCAGGATCTCTTCATGTTCGCGTACGGCTTGATCCCACCAGGACTGCTGTGAGTTGCCGAGAAAGCGGATGCGGCGGACCCGTAGGTTGAGCTTAGAGTGCAGGTTCATCAGAAAATTGTTGCGGCTGGCGGCAACGATCTTCTCGTGGATGCGCTGGTTCATCTCGAAATATTTGAGACGTTCGTTTGCTTTGTGCGCGGCCACCATGCGGGAATGGAGTTGCTGGATCTGCTGCAGTTCGCGCTGCGTCATGTTTTCGCAAGCGAGAGGGGCACAAGCTCCTTCGATCGCACCGATCGCGTAGAGCGTGCCCATCACATCGTCGTTGCTCGGCTGTACCACAACGGCGCCGCGCCCGGTTCGCAACTCGACGAGGCTGTCGGACGCGAGCACTTTGAGCGCCTCGCGCAGGGGCGTGCGTGAAATCCCCAAAGCTTCGCAAAGCTGCATTTCCGGAATGACTTCGCCGGGTGCCAATTCGCCCACGAGGATCATGTCGCGGAGGCGGACTGCAACTTCTTCGTGCAGTGTGCCGCGATTGATTTTGCCAGTGCTGCGCTGGGTGGAAAGGGCCGGCACCTTGCGGTGTTCAAGCGGGTTAGTGGGGGGCGCGGCTTCAGATTTCAATGCTTTTTTCTGCACTCGGTCCTCCAAACATTTGCGCCCGGATGCATCCGGTTAGCACGGCGAGCCTTGGGTTGTGAACATTGTTCGCACAGGCTTTTTCCGTTCCTCCCCGTTTCAATGTATGTATGGGCTTGACCTTATATAATTCATGATGCGTAATTATGGAGACGTTGTTTGTGATTGCGGCCGCCCCTGCTGAGGGATGGCCGTCGGCGGGTGGGCCTGCAGGTGGGCGGGATATGTGGCCGGTCCGAGGCTGAGATCCTGACCTTTGAAAGTACGGGTGATTGTTGATGCAGAAGAAAGGAAACGAAGGTCGGGGCGGCCCTTTGGCAGGGATGCGCGTTCTCGACCTTTCGCAGATCATGGCGGGGCCGTTCTGCACGATGACGCTCGCGGATCTCGGCGCCGATGTGATCAAAATCGAGAAGCCGAATGGCGGTGATGACTCGCGCCAGATGAGTCCCTATGTCGACGGCGAGTCGGCATGCTTTGCCCAGATTAATCGCAACAAGCGTGGAATCGTCGTCGACCTCAAGCATCCCGACGGGCAGGCGGTCGTGCACGAACTCGCCAAATGGGCGGATGTCGTCGTTGAGAACTATCGTGTCGGGGTCACGGCAAAGCTTGGTGTGGACTATGCCGCGCTCAGCCGCATCAATCCAAAACTGATCTATTGCTCGATCTCCGGTTTCGGTCAGACCGGACCTTACGCGAAAAAGGGCGGTTTCGACCTTGTGGCGCAGGGCATGACCGGAATCATGACCATGACCGGCGAGCCTGGCGGGCGGCCGCTCAAGTCGGCCATCGCGATCTATGACATTGGCGCCGGCCTAACGGCGATCTACTCGATCCTTGCGGCCTACATCCACGCGATGAAGACCGGTGAGGGGCAGCATCTCGATGTTTCTTTGGTCGAGTGCGGCCTTCCCTGGTTTGCCTGGGAGGCAGGTTCGTACTTCACCGATGGCACGATCCCGACGGCGACCGGTAGCCGTCACCGCTATGACGCGCCGTATCAGGCCTTCAAGACGGCGGACGGATACATCGTTCTCGGCGCGGCTAATCAGCGAACTTGGGAGCTGCTGTGCAACGACGTGCTGAAACGGCCGGATTTGGTTGTCGACAAGCGCTTTCTCACAAACGCTGACCGCATCCACAATGTTGACGTGCTTGAAGCGACGCTCGAGGGGGTTTTTGCCGCGGAGACGACGGACCACTGGGTTGAGCGCTGCGCTGACGCAAACGTGCCGTGCGGGCCGGTGAACGATTTCAGGGCGGCGATGCAGGATCCGCATATTCGTGCGCGTGACATGGTCGTCGAGGTCGATCACCCGAAAATCGGTCGCATGAGCGTGATCGGCGTGCCGACCAAGTTTTCTCACACGCCCGGCAGCGTGCGCAAGGCGGCGCCGACCTTTGGTCAGGACACGAACGATGTGCTGCGTAGCTTCGGCTTTTCCGATGAGCGCATCGGTGCGCTGCGCAGCGCGAAGGTGATCGCCTAAGCCGCTCATCAGGCCGATGCCGTTCCGCTCACATAAGAATATGGACTCGTAAGATCATGGCGACAAACAGCGCACTTCTTAAACGGCGCGAAGATGCAATCCCGCTGGCTCTCGTCAACAATACGCCTCTGTTCTGCGCTCGCGCGAAGAATGCGGAGATGTGGGACGTCGAGGGGCGTCGCTACGTCGATTTCGCCGCCGGCATCGCCGTGCTCAATACGGGCCACTGCCATCCAAAGATCATGGATGCGGTCCGCCGCCAGATGGACGATTTTACGCACACGTCCTTCCAGGTCATGATGTACGAGAGTTACGTCGCGTTGGCGGAAAAGCTCAACGCGAAGGCGCCGATCGATGGCCCAGCGAAGACGATCTTTTTCACCACCGGCGGTGAGGCGGTCGAGAACGCCGTCAAGATCGCACGCGCCGCAACTGGACGTAATGGGCTGATTGCATTCACCGGCGCATTCCATGGCCGTACGGCATTGGCCGCGGGGCTCACCGGCAAGGTGGTGCCGTACAAGAAGCGACTCGGACCGGCGATGCCGGACGTTTGGCACGTGCCGTTCCCAACGCTTGCCAACGGCGTGAGCGTCTCAGATACCCTTCGCCATCTCGATTTCATCTTCCGCGCCGATATCGATCCTTCGAACGTCGCCGCGATCATCATCGAGCCGGTGCAAGGCGAGGGCGGCTTCAATCAGACGCCAACGGAACTGTTCGGCGCGCTGCGTCGCATTTGCGATCAGCATGGCATCGTATTAATCGCCGACGAGGTCCAGACGGGCTTCGGTCGCACCGGACGCCTGTTCGCCGTTGAACATTTTGACGCCAAACCCGATCTCATCTGCGTCGCCAAGAGCCTGGCGGGAGGATTTCCGCTTTCAGGCGTCATTGGGCGCAAGGCGATCATGGACAATGTTCCGGCCGGCGGGCTCGGCGGAACGTATGCCGGCAATCCACTCGCCGTCGCAGCCGCTCTCGCGGTGCTCGACGTGATCGAGGAGGAAAACCTCCTGGGGCGGGCGCAAGCCATCGGCGCGCAACTCAAGGAGCGGATCGAGGCATTTGCGCGGCGCAATGATCTGGTGCGCATCGCGCGCGTGCGCGGCCTCGGCGCGATGGTGGCTTTCGACATCGTCAAGGATGCCGCAGGCAGCGAGCCTGATCCTGAAGCGACAAAGCGCATCGTGCGGCGCGCCTACGAGACAGGCCTGATCATTCTGTCCTGCGGCACTGAAGCCAACACCATCCGGTTGCTGGCACCGCTGACGGCTAGTGACGGGATCATTGGCGAAGGGCTCGATATTCTCGAGCACGCATTGGAGTTGGAAGGGCTTTCTGGCTAACGGCCGGGCGGCGCGAGCGCGCACGGTCGATGGCGGAGCTGTCGATCGACGCCCTGCATGCGCCGACAGAGAAGGGGAATACTGGAAATGGCATGGATTGGAATCGATGTCGGCGGAACCTTCACGGACGCCGTTGCCAGCGATCCGCATAGCGGTCAGCTGATCTGGGCGAAATCGGCAACGACGCCGGACCATCCGCAACAGGGCGTGCTTAATGCGATCGCCAAGCTCGAAGTCGAGCTGTCGGCGGTCAATCGGCTCGTTCATGGTTTAACGCTCGGGACGAATGCGATCCTCGAGCGCAAAGGGGCCGATGTCTGGGTCGTTACGACGAAAGGTTTTCGCGATACGCTTGAGATCGCCCGTACCAACCGCACCATTCTTTACGACATCAACACGTTGAAGCCGCCGTCGCTCGTCCCACGCCAGCACATCCTCGAAGTTTCGGAGAGGCTGGCTTATGACGGCTCGGTTCTTTCGCCGCTCGATGAAGCGGAGCTTGATTCCGTTGCCGACAAACTCATTGCAGCCAAGGCGCGCACCGTCGCGGTGTGCTTCCTGCACAGTTACGTCAATTCGGCCCATGAGACGCAAGCCGCGGCCTATCTGCGTCAGCGGCTGCCGGGCAGCTATGTCTGCACATCGTCTGAGGTGTTGCCGGAATATCGCGAATACGAGCGATTTTCGACCACGGTGCTCAACGCTTATATCGGGCCGAAAGTCAGTTCCTATCTTGCGGAGCTGAAGGGGGATCTGGGGAAAAGCGGATACGCGCATGAAGTGCTGATAACGACGTCGAGCGGCGGCGTTGCGACGGCCGAGCGGGCGGCGCGATTCCCCATCAGTACGGTTCTGTCGGGGCCTGCCGGAGGGGTCGCGGCGGCCGTTCATCTCGGGCGTCAGATCGGCATTCCCAATCTGATCACCTACGACATGGGCGGCACCAGCACGGATGTGTGCTTGGTGGAGAATCTCGAAGTGCCGCTTACCAGCGAGCAGTTCATCTCGGAATTGCCTAACCGCACCTCGCAGATCGAGATCAATACAGTCGGTGCCGGCGGCGGCTCGATCGCTTGGATCGATGACGGACCAATTCTTCGTGTGGGACCGCAAAGCGCTTCGTCGCAGCCGGGGCCGGCTTGTTATGGCCGTGGCGGTGTAGAGCCGACGGTCACCGACGCGAATCTGATGCTTGGCCGGCTTGATGCCGAAGGTCGATTGGCCGGTGAAGTTTCGCTGGATCGCTCCGCGTCCGAGCGGGCGCTTAAGAAGCTGCAGCCTGCGCTCGGTGACATTGAGCTGATCCGTCTCGCCGACGGTGTGATCAAGATCGCCGTAGCGCGCATGGTCAGCGCCATCAAGGAAATCTCGATTGGCCGCGGCTACGATCCGCGCGATTTCGCTCTGCTCGCTTACGGCGGCGCCGGCCCGCTGCATGCGGCATTCATTGCCGAGGAGCTCGATATGCACACGGTGCTCGTGCCGCCGGGGCCGGGGAATTTCTCCGCACTCGGCGCAATCTTGTCGGACATTCGTTACGACTATGTGCGCACGCAGTTGCTCGACACGCGCAAGACCTCGGTTGAGGAGATCGATCGCCTGTTCGAGCCGCTGGAGGGGCAAGGCAAGGACGAACTGCTGCGTGACGGCGTCCCTGGCAAAGACATCGTTCTGCAGCGCTCGCTCGGCATGCGTTACATCGGACAATCCTGGGAGCTGGATGTTGCGATCCCCGCCGACGTGAAGTCGGTGGAGGAGATGGAGGCGCTGTTCTACCGCCTTCATGAGATTCGCTATGGCCACGCCACTAAAGATCCGACCGAAATCGTCAGCCTGCGCGTTGCTGCGATCGGGCGCGTCAACAAGCCAGAGCTCCCCGAGCTTGCGGCGAACAGCACGTCGAAGCCGAAGTCGGTCCGCAAAGCGTTCTTCGACGGCGAGGTCCACGATGTTGATGTCTACGAGCGCGAGCACCTGCCGCTGACGAAGCCGCTGTCCGGCCCGTTGATCATCGAGGAGGGCGGCTCTGTCACGATTGTTCCACCGGGCTGGTCGTGCCGTGTCGGCAAGGTCGGAACGCTTGTTCTGAAGAAGGAGTCCGCGTGATGACCAGCGTTGATCCGATCACCCTTGAAGTCGTTTCCGAAGGGTTCATCGCTATTGTTCGTGAGATGCGGGCAACGGTGACGCGCACCGCGTACTCGTCCGCTGTCTATGAGCTGGATGATTTTTCGTGCGGCCTGTTTGCGCCAAATGGCGAACTGGTCGCCCAGTTCAACGACATCCCCAGCCACGTCATCCCCGCGCCGTGGGGTGTTCGCTGCACGATGGAGGATTTCGGCGACGATATTCATCCAGGCGACATCTTCCTGCTCAACGACTCCTATCGCGGCGGAACGCACCTCAACGACGTCACGCTGCTTTATCCTGTCTTCCATCAAGGCAAGCTGTTCATGTTGCCGATGGTGCGCTCGCACTGGGGCGATGTCGGTGGCATGGAGCCGGGCAGCTACTCCGGCGAAGCGACCAACATCTACCAGGAAGGCCTGCGCATCCCGCCGATCAAGCTGTATGAGCGCGGCAAGGTCAACACGGCGGCGATGGCGCTGATTTTAAGCAACATGCGCCAGCCCGATGTTCGCCTCGGCGATATTCATTCCGCTATCGGCGCTTGTCGCATTGCGGAGAGCCGCATCCTGAAGATGCTGGAGAAGTATGGTGCGCCGGTCGTATCCGAGTGCATCCGCCTTGATCTCGACCGCTCCGAACGGCGGTTACGAGAACGCATCGCGAAGCTGCCGGACGGAGAATATGTTTACGAGGATTATCTCGAATATTTCGATGACGGTGTTTTCGATCCGGTTCTGATGCGATTGAAACTGACCGTGAAGGGCGACGAACTCATCGCCGACTTCGAGGGGTCAAATCCTCAGGTGCCGGGCCCAGTAAACACCTCGCTCGCGGTTGCCGGTGCTGGTATTTTCGTCGGTGTGAAGGCGACGCTTGACGCCGGTGGCACCGTGAACGGCGGGCTGTTTCGGCCGCTGCACTTCAAAGGGCCAGAGGCTTCGATCGTCGACGTGCGGCGCGATGCGCCGGCTGGTGCGCATGCCGAAGTGCGCAAGCGCGCCGTGTCCGTGGCGCTCGGCGCTTTGTCGCAGATCATTCCCGATCTCGTTTCGGGCGACCTGTGTGGCACCTCGTTCCCGAACAACATGGGTGGGTTCTCGAAGCGGCGCCACCGCTCCTGGGCGTACCTCGAAGTGCCGGCGGGCGGCAATGGTGGGCTGAAGGCGACCGACGGTTCGAGCGCCTTCGTCAATGTCGACCACGGCAATGTCCGCTCGATCCTGACCGTCGAGGTGCTGGAGCAGGACATTCCCTTCAGGGTGAAGTCCTGCGAGTTGCGCACCGACTCCGGAGGGGAGGGGGCGAGCCGTGGCGGTCTCGGAATGCGCCGCGAACTGCAACTCGTCGAAGACGAGGCACGCTATTCCGTCTTGAGCGACCGCGCGGTGATTCCGCCCTTCGGTATGGGCATGGGCGCGCATGCGTCGGCGCAGGTGCGCGCGTCCCTGGTCGTGAATGGCGAACCGCGCGCCATCCGCAATCCCGGCAAAGTCACAGGTTATGGCCTGCGCCATGGTGACGCCGTGGTGATGGAGTCAGCAGGCGGTGGCGGTTATGGCGACCCGTTGCTCCGTGATCCAGAGAAAGTGCGGCGCGATGTCGATGCCGACTACGTGTCGATCGAGCGTGCGCGCGACCGCTACGGCGTTTGCTTCAAGGACGACGGCGCCGTCGATGTGAAGGCGACCGAGGCGCAGAGAAAGAAGATCGCTGCGGAGCGCGTTTTCCTTGCCATCGAGGCCGATGAGAGCGATCCGTTCGAAGGCTGGAAAGGCCGCCACCGCGTCGTGCGCCTCTCCGAGGCGCTGGCCGCGCGGCTGAAGGTTGCCAATGCCGATCTGATCGAACTCAAGGGTAAGAACCCAGCGCCGCTGCGCGCCTGGGTACGGGTCGATCCGAAGCGGAAGGGCGAGAAAATTTCGCTCGACGATTTCGGGCGGCGTGTTCTCGGCGTCGATGACGGTGAGCGCGTCCTTTTCCGCAAACTCGAAATGCCGCCGTTGCGAGCCGGCATGAGCGGATTCACTGAGCGCGACGCGATAGCGGCCGCGCAGGCCTGAATGACCCTCGGCGGCGCGTCGATGCGCCGCTGCAATTTCCCTCCTGACCGTGGACTGCCTGTTACGTGAGGCCAGAATGAGCACTGATTTTCCAGCGCGGGCGGATGTCGTCATTGTTGGCGGCGGCGTCGCCGGATGCTCTGTCGCCTATCATCTGACGAAACTCGGAATCACCGACGTCGTCCTTTGCGAACGACGGCAGCTGACATGCGGCACCACCTGGCATGCGGCGGGTCTCGTCACGCAGCTGCGCGCGACGCGCAATATGACGGAGCTTGCCAAATACACGGGCGAACTGTTCGGCTCTCTCGAGGAGGAGACGGGGCAGGCGACCGGCTTTAAGCGGAACGGCTCGCTGCGCGTTGCTAAAACCGAAGCCCGCTTCGAGGAACTCAGCCGCGGCGCCTCAATGGGGCGTAACTTCGGCTTGCCCGTAGAAATGGTGCCGGTCGGCGAGATTACGGAGCGCTGGGGCCCCCTCAATACCGATGATCTCGTCGGCGCATTCTTCTTTCCGCATGACGGGCAGGTGAACCCGGCCGATGTGACCATGGCATTCGCCAAGGGCGCTCGTATGCGTGGGGGACGCATCTTCGAAAACACACCGGTGACGCAGATTCTGGTCGAAGGCGACCGCGTAACCGGCGTGATGACCGACAAGGGGCCGATCCGCGCGGAAAAGGTGGTCATCTGCGGTGGGATGTGGTCGCGCGGCCTCGCTGCTGAGATCGGCGTATCGCTGCCGCTGCATGCCGCCGAGCACTTCTACATCGTGACCGAGGTGATGCGCGATCTGCCGCGCGATCTGCCGGTGCTCTTCGTTGCCGACGAGTGCGCATATTACAAGGAAGACGCCGGAAAGATTCTGCTCGGATGTTTCGAGCCGAAGGCGAAGCCGTGGGGGCACGACGGCATCCCCGCGGACTTCTGCTTCGATTCCTTGCCCGAGGACTTCGATCATTTCGAGCCGATCCTCGAAATGGCAACGAAGCGAGTGCCGATCCTCGCACAGACCGGCATCCAGCTTTTCTTCAACGGCCCGGAAAGCTTCACGCCCGACGACCGCTACTTGCTGGGTGAGACGCCGGAGGTGCGCGGCTTGTTCTGCGCCTGCGGCTTCAACTCCGTGGGGATTCTCTCGTCCGGTGGCGTCGGCAAGGCGCTCTCGGAATGGATTCGTGACGGCCATCCGCCGGTCGACCTCAATGACGTCGATGTGCGGCGCATGCAACCCTTCCAATCTAATCGCAAATATCTGCGCGACCGGACGACCGAGACGCTCGGTCTTTTGATGGATATGCACTGGCCCTATCGCCAGTACGCCACGGCGCGCGGTGTCCGACGTGGTCCATTCCACGATCGTCTGCTGGCTGCGGGCGCTGTGATGTCGGAAGCGGCGGCTTTCGAGCGCCCCGGCTTCTTCGCCAAGGAAGAAGCGGACAAGGAGATCGGCTATTCCTACGGTCGGCAGAGCTGGTTCGACCTGTGTCGCGCCGAATGTCAGCACACCGCGACGGCCGTGTCGATGTTCGATCAAAGCTGCTTCGCTAAGTTCAGGGTCGAGGGCCGCGACGCGCTTCGCGCCCTCAACCACATCTGTGCCAATGATGTCGACGTGCCGGTTGGCCGCCTCGTTTACACGCAGTGGCTCAACGAGCGAGGCGGGATCGAGGCGGATCTAACCGTCACGCGATTGTCCGAAACGTCCTTCCTTGTGGTGACAGGGGCGCCCACGCAGAACCGCGACTTCACCTGGCTGCGGCGCCATCTGCCGGCCGACGCGCATGTCTTCGCCTTCGATGTGACGTCCGGGTTGCCGATGCTGTCGCTGATGGGGCCTGGCTCGCGGGCGTTGCTCGAACACCTGACGGGTGAAGATTTCTCGAACGCAACGTTTCCGTTCGGAACGAGCCGGGAGGTCGAGATCGGTTATGCGCGGGTGCGCGCCAGCCGCGTGACCTATGTCGGCGAGCTCGGTTGGGAGCTCTATATTCCCGGCGAGTTTGCTCCGGCCGTGTTTGACCGCATCATCGAAGCGGGAGCAGATTTCAACCTGCGCCATGCCGGCTATTTCGCCATGAACTCCATGCGCATGGAGAAGGGCTATCGGCACTGGGGGCATGACATCGGCGAGGAAGATAACCCACTGCAAGCGGGCCTCAATTTCGCTGTCGCTTACGACAAGCCTGGCGGCTTCATCGGCCGTGATGCGCTGCTGCGCCATAAAGCGCAAGGCACTCCGCGCCGGCGTTTGGTTCAGCTCGCGCTAGCTGATCCAGACGGGCCGATGGCCTATCATGAGGAGCCGATCTGGCGCGGCGGCAAGATCATCGGCTCGATCACGTCCGGAGCGTATGGCCATCGTATCGGCGCGTCCCTCGGCATGGGATATCTCAACTGTGAGAGCGGTGTTGATGCCGCGTTCCTCAATGCCGAGCCGCTCGAGGTGGAGATAGCTTGGAAACGCTATCCAATCCGGGCGCAGCTCAAGCCTTGGTACGATCCCGCGAACGAACGTGTGAAGTCGTAAGAACGCCGAGCACGCTGCCCATGAGCATGATTTGAAACTCGCTTACCCTGGCGCGCCCACTTGGCGTTGGAAATTCCCTGATCGTCCGCCGTGCTGGCGAAGCCGCCGAACAATGTGACGTGCGTGACCGGTGCGCGCGACTGTGAGCCATAGATGCTCCCAAGCGTCGAAAACGCGGCGTCATACAATCCTGCGCCCATTCCCGCGCCTATGATGATCCAGGTTGCGATGAAGCAGACGAAATTCGGCGACCGACCCGCCAGCGACGACCTGGTCATAACAGCCTGTATCGAGCGGAACGGATCAGTATCAACGACGAGGAAATCCGCGTCTCGCTCGGCCGCCGCCCGGCGTCGTGCAAGCCGCGCGATCGCTGGCTGAGGCAAACGCGCTCCAAATGCTGCGGTTGATTTCGTCAGGCCGCAGACGAAATCTCTCGTCAACTCTCGTTGGCGACGACTATTGCTTCGCGGTTGCCGCAGCCAACATGGCATGACGTGCTCTATTTGAATTATTACGGCGACAAGGCCTCGATGATCCGACATTCGGCGACGGTGCCGCTCCGGCATCGACGGAGCATGCCGTCGAGTTCGCGGCGCAACGCCTGCAGGTCGGAGATCTTTCGATTGACCTCGTCGAGATGCTCTTTCGCGATCGCATCGACGGCCTGCCGGTTGAGATCATTGGTGCCGTAAAGACGGTAGTTTGCCGCCGTGCGCTCCGGCGCCGTCAGCAGTCCGATCCGCTCATAATACCGTACCGTCTCGATCTTTGTCGCCGTCATCGCGGGACAACTCGGAATGGACGCGCGTTCCGAGCTTTTGCCCGACGACAAGCTGGTGGAGATCGGTAAGTTCAAGGCCGCAGCGCCGATCGCGATGGTTGGCGACGGAATCAACGACGCGCCCGCGCTCGCCGCCGCCTCAGTCGGCATCGCGATGGGAGCTGGAACTGACGTGGCCTTGGAAACCGCCGACGCTGCTCTCTTCAAGAACAGAGTAGCCGACGTCGCAGAGCTGATCGCTCTTTCAAGGGCGACGCTCAGCAACATCTTTCAGAACATCACAATCGCGCTTGGATTGAAGGCGGTGTTTCTAGCTACCACGCTCGTCGGCGCGACGACGCTTTGGATGGCAATCCTTGCCGACACCGGCGCGACCGTTCTCGTCACCGCCAACGCGCTGCGTCTTCTCAGACATCGGTCATCCGAAACGGGCGCATAAAAAGGGAGGCGGCCATCATGAGAGTTTCGCTGAAGGGCTTTTCGGAGCGCACTCCCCCGTCAGCATCCGGACGAAATGAATCCGCTGATCTCGCCCGGCGCAGCGAAGATGATATCGGCACGGTCGCCCATCATCCCGGCCGGCACGATCGCTGGAGAGCCCTTCTGCGGGCCATCGTCGCCGCCGTCCGTTTTGAAGCGCAGGTTTCGTTCCCAGAAATCGCGCGTCTTACCGTCAGTGGTGGTCACTCGGTACGTGTCGCGACAATGGCTGATGGACTGCACGCGATCCTTCGGATCAAGCGTCTTGAGATTGGGAACGGCGCCACCGCCCATTCCCATCATGCCGCCCATCTGATTTCCCTGCTGGGCGCTCGCGGCCGGCGCGTGGCCGGGCTGCGTCGCGTCCTTAAGAAAAGCAAGGAGGTCGGCGCGCTGACGCGCATCCTTGATGCCGGGAAATGTCATCTGATTGCCCGGGATGAAATGCTGCGGATCCGTAAGCCAAGCGTCGAGTGACTTGTCGTCCCATGTGACGCCGGACGATTTCAGCGCCGTCGAGTAGCGGGGAAAGCTTGCGAGGCCTCCGGCTTTGCGGTCCCAAAGCTCAGCGAGGCTGGGACCAGTCATATTCCGATTGGGCTCCAGCGAGTGACAAGCCGCACAGGCGCGAAAGATGCGCTGCCCGCGCGCCGCGTCGCCTGACTGGGCGAATGCGGGAGCCGCGAAGGCGATTACGGCGATCGTGGCCTGCACGACGATTTTCACGATGTCGGCCATCTTCGCCTCCATCATCTGCGGAGCAAGTATTTGAGCAGCGCTGCCGCAGCGAGAACGAGAACCACGATGACGAGAAGCCATACGAGGCCCATACCCCACATCATGCCCATCATGTCGTTCATCATCGCGAGTTCCTTTCATTGCGTCATGTGAACCGAGCCAGCGCCGGTTCCTTGTGCCAATCGTGCGTACAATCGCATGCGGCCCGATTCACTCTCCTGCTGGAATGATCGCGGGCGCTTCAGTTGCTTGCGTGCGCCGCGCCGCGCGTGACAACGCGATTCCTTTGACGATGCCATATATTGCGGGGATGACGATCAGCGTCAGGAGTGTTGACGACACCATCCCGCCGATCATCGGCACCGCGATGCGCTGCATGACCTCCGAGCCTGCGCCCGTGCTCCAGAGGATGGGAACGAGTCCGGCCATGATGGCAACGACCGTCATCATTTTTGGCCGCACGCGCTCGACGGCGCCAACCATGATGGCTTGATTGAGGTCGTGGCGCGTAAAGGTCCTTCCTTGCCCCTTTCGAATGTCCAACAATTCGCGCATGGCTTGATCGAGATAAATTAGCATCACGACGCCTGTTTCCGCCGCGACGCCGGCAAGCGCGATGAACCCGACAGCGACGGCAACCGAAAAGTTGAAACCCATCCACCACATCAGCCAGATGCCCCCGACCAGCGCGAACGGCAGCGACAGCATGACAATTAGGGTCTCCGTAAGCGCCCCGAAGTTCAGATACAAAAGCAGGAAGATGATCAGGAGCGTCACCGGCACGACGATCCTGAGGCGCGCCTCGGCGCGCTGCAGATATTCGAACTGTCCACTCCAGGAGACGTATGTGCCCGGCGGAAGCTTGACACTGCTCGCCACGGCGCGCTGGGCATCGGCAACGTAGCCGCCGAGGTCGCGACCAGTGATATCGACGAAGATGTAGACGGCGAGCTGGCCATTCTCCGTGCGGATCGACGTCGCACCGCGTGTCAGTTTGACTTGGGCGACCTCGCCAAGGGGAACCGCTCCGCCGCTCGGCAACGGCACCTGGACTTCCGTCGCGATCATCTGCGGGTTGGCGCGCAACTCACGCGGATAGCGGATGTTTACGGTGTAGCGTTCGCGGCCTTCGACGGTGGTCGTGACGGCTTCGCCGCCAAGCGCCATGCTGATGACGTTCTGGACATCGCCGATGCTGAGGCCATAACGGCCAAGCACCATGCGATCCGGAACGATGTCGAGATAATAGCCGCCGATCACGCGCTCCGCGTAGGCACTGGACGTGCCCGGAACCGTGCGAAGAACGGCCTCGATCTCGCGCGCCGTCTTCTCCATTTGCGTGAGGTCGTTTCCGAAGACCTTGACGCCGACGGGCGTGCGGATGCCGGTGGAGAGCATATCGATGCGCGCGCGAATAGGCATGGTCCAAGCGTTAGACACGCCGGGAAATTGCAGCGCCTTATCCATTTCGGCTTTGAGGCTTGCGAGGGTTACGCCCTTTCGCCATTCCGACTTCGGCTTGAGATTGATGATCGTCTCGAACATCTCGATCGGTGCCGGGTCCGTCGCGGTCGCGGCGCGCCCGGCCTTTCCGTAGACGGAAGCCACTTCCGGGAAGGATTTGATGATCTGGTCCTGCCGTTGCAGCAACTCTGCCGCCTTGGTGACCGACAGACCAGGCAACGTGGTCGGCATGTACATCAGCGTGCCTTCGTTCAGATCGGGCATGAACTCCGTTCCAATCTGGCGAGCCGGCCAGAGGGTCACTCCCAGCGCGACCAGCGCAAGCAAGACGGTCAATGTCTTGGCGCGCAAGACCGCCCGGATGACAGGTCGATAGATCCAGATCAGAAATTGGTTCAGGGGGTTCCTGTGCTCCGGAATGATGCGTCCGCGCACAAAGATCACCATCAGCGCTGGAACGAGCGTGACGGACAGTAGGGCGGCTGCCGCCATTGCGAAGGTTTTGGTAAAGGCGAGTGGGCCGAAGAGGCGTCCTTCCTGCGCCTCGAGCGTGAAGATCGGTAGGAAGGAGACCGTAATGACAAGGAGGCTGAAGAACAGCGCCGGTCCGACCTCGCTTGCAGCATCGATCAGAATCTGCACCCGAGGTTTGCCGGGTTCGGCGCGCTCCAGGTGCTTGTGCGCGTTCTCGATCATGACGATCGCCGCATCGATCATCGCGCCGACCGCGATCGCGATGCCGCCAAGGCTCATGATGTTGGAGCCGAGCCCCATGAACTTCATCGCGGCGAATGCCATGAGGATGCCGACCGGTAGCATCAGGATGGCGACGAGTGCGCTGCGCAAGTGAAGAAGGAAGACGACGCAGACGAGCGCGACAATGACGCTCTCTTCCACGAGCGTGCTTTTCAGCGTTTCGATTGCCGCCCTGATCAGTTGCGAGCGGTCGTAGACCGGGACGATCTCGACCCCTTTAGGTAGGCTCGTTGCGATCTCACTCAGCTTCGCCTTGACGCTGTCAATCACATTGAGCGCGTTGGCCCCAAAGCGCTGCAGCACGATGCCGCTCGCGACCTCGCCTTCGCCGTTGAGTTCAGCGATGCCTCGACGCTCGTCCGGCCCAAGCTCGACGCGCGCGACGTCCCGCACGCGCAGCGGAACGCCCTGATCGCTTTTCAGGACGATATTTTCGATATCCTCGACGCTTCGCAGATATCCACGGCCGCGGACCATGAACTCGAACTCGGAAAGTTCGACGGTCCGCCCGCCCACATCCATATTGCTGGTGCGAATGGCGTCGCGCAGCGCCGTCATAGATACGCCTTGCGCGCGCAGCCGACGTGGATCGACCACGACATTGTACTGTTTCACGAAGCCGCCGACCGCCGCGACCTCGGCGACGCCTTCGGCCTTCGAGGCGGCAAAGCGGATGGTCCAATCCTGCAATGAGCGAAGCTCAGCGAGCGTCATCTCCTTGGCGACCACGGCATATTGATAGACCCAGCCGACGCCCGTCGCGTCCGGACCGAGGCTCGGCGTCACGCCGGCGGGAAGCCGCTTGGCAGCGGCATTGAGATATTCGAGCACGCGGCTGCGCGCCCAATAGGGATCCGTGCCGTCCTCGAAGATGACGTAGACAAAGGACACGCCGAAGAACGAGTAACCGCGCACGACCTTCGATTTTGGCACGGTCAGCATCGCGGTGGTCAGCGGATATGTGACTTGATCCTCGACCACCTGTGGCGCCTGGCCGGGATAGTCGGTGAGGACGATGACCTGAACATCGGAAAGATCGGGGATCGCGTCGAGCGGAAGCGTGCGAAGCGCGTAAACCCCTGCGGCGACCGCGAACACTGTCCCGATCAGGATCAGGATGAGATTGCGCGCCGACCAGGCGATAAGGCGGGCGATCATTGCGCGCCCTCCGGATTCGTCATGCCGCGCAAGGCGGCCTTGAGATTGCTTTCGGCATCGATCAGGAAATTGGCCGCGATAACCACGCGGTCGCTTTCCGTGACGCCCTTTCGGATCTCGACAAAGCCTTCTCCGCGTACTCCGAGGGTGACTTCGCGCGGCTCAAAGCGTCCGTCGCCTTTGTCCAGGATCACCACCTGCCGTGTGCCTGAATCGATCACCGCACTATCCGGCACGGCGACGACTGGCGCCGGTGATCCGCTGGCGATCTCAACGTCGGCGTACATGTCGGCCAGCAGGGCGTTGTCAGGGTTCGGAAGCTCGATGCGGACGCGGGCCGTTCGCGTTTCCTTGTTAAGCTGCGGATAGATGACATCGACACGGCCGGTGAAGGTTCGGCCCGGCAAGAAACGAACGCGCACCGTCACGGACTGGCCGACGTGAACATTGCCGAGCTCAAACTCGGGCACGTCGGCCACAAGCCACATATGCGAAATATCGGCGATGCGAAAAAGCACCAGGCCTGCCGGCGCCTTCATGCCTTCGATGGCTCCACGCTCAAGGACGATTCCATCGCGAGGGGAGGTCCAGGTGATCGCCATGGGCACATTGTGCGTGCGCTCCATTTCGGAGATGACGTCCTCCGGAACGTTCAAATTTTCCAGGCGGCGGCGGGCGCCCTCATAGCCGGGATTGGCGATGAACTGAGCTGCAGCCGAGTTGATCTCAGGCGAGTAGATCTTCACCAGAGGCTGGTTACGGCGCACGAAGTCGCCAACGGTGACGTTCTCGACTCGGTCGACGAACGCGTCGGAGCGTGTTGAGACGACGGTGACGCGTCGCTCGTCAAGTTGAATAGTGCCCGGTACACGTATCTGCCGGACGATCACACGGCGGGTGACGACCTCAGAACGCACGCCGGTGCGCTGCACCTTCGCGGGAGACAGAGTGATGGTGGTATCGTCGGCGCTCTCCCCCTCGTAGACGGGGACATAGTCCATCCCCATCGAGTCCTTCTTGGGCACAGGGGAGGTGTCCGGCAGGCCCATGGGGTTTCGGTAATAGAGAATGTGCTTGCCACTGTGGGCGGCCGAGGTGTTAGCGCTGGCTTCGATGCTGACGTCATCGAAGGTGATATCTTCGCTCGCGTGGACGGACACGTAGGCCCGCCCGTCATCCGTTGTCTTCGGCTCCGCCGCATAGAAAGGCTTCCCGTCCGGATCGCGGTAGTAAACGATCGGGCCCGTTGTCGGGTGGGCGGCCTCTTGGGTCGGAGCTGCGTGAAGCAGCGCAGCGACTTTGGCCGGAACCCAATCCGGCAAGGTGTGCTCGCTGCGGCCCATGCGAAAGCCGAAGCCGGCGCCGCCAATCACGGCGATGGCGACAAGCGCCAGAAGCACGAACCGCTTGATAGCGGTTCGCTTCGGCAACGTCTCGTGTTCGACCGGGTCAAACACGAGACGACGCGTTTGCTGGTCCATCACTTGATGGCCTTGAGCGTCAGCTTGCTTTCAACGGTTCCCGTTTCGCCTTGCACTTTCGCCCCGAGCGAAAGACGCCAGCCGCCCTCCATCGTGAGCCTGGTCTTGAAGCGATAGACGCCAGGCTCGGTCGACGGCAGCTGCTCGAGCGAGCTTGTCATCGTTTCCATCCCCTCGGGCGCCATGTCGATGCGCTTCGCCATGATGACGGCATCGGGGACGGGCTTACCGGTCTTCGTGTTGATCAGCCGCACAGTGACGGTCGCGTCACCTTTCTTCACTTCGTTTTGGACAAGCTGAAATTGGTAATCCTTGATATCGGCAAGCGCGACGCCGGTGCAGACGAATGCGATCACCGCCGCAAGCGCGGCGCTTTTGACGAAAGTCATACTGAATCTCCTAAGTTCATCGTGGTTCTCCGGCGCACGGGTGACGCGTGGAAAACGCCACACGCTGTCGGCGCCAGAGGCTCTCGGCTACGAGATGAAGGCCGGCAGCTACCCGCCGGCCGTGAACTTAGGTTCGGGGAGGTTTGGGAAGCGGCTCTTGTAAGAGGCTCGTGCCAGGCGCGTCATTGCTTGGCATAAGAACCGCAATCAAAGTGGGCGATTCAATATCCGCGCCCGCCATCGCAGTATCGCGCAAATACTTCGCCATGCACGCTGCCATGACCGGGCAGGTCTTGCTGCAGTCTGGCGTGGCCGGCTTCTCGTCCGGGCAGCATGGCATGTCGTCCGCCATGCTTGTCATCGCGCCCTGATCGCTTGCGCCCGCGGCCGCCGTCGCGGCAGCTGGGGCAAGGAGAATGCCGACGACCGCAAGGATCGCCAGCACAAAGCGAAATGCGTGTAACGTGCTCACGGACGCAGATTCCCACACCTGTTGCTTAAAGAAAAGAGGGCGAGTTTTCACATCCCCGCTACAGGCTTGCCCTACCGAAGGGGTGTAAAGCCTGTCCATTTCTGCCGATTTCTCTGCGGTAGAGAAGGCGTGCCTCAGGCGCTTCTAGTTCGATGCGTCAACGTCACCTCTGTCAAAGGAGTAAGCCTGCTGGCGCCGTAAGCAGGGGCTATTTAAGTCCACATTCCACTCGACTTCCCGCGCAAAGAGAGCGTGTGTGGTGCCGTCAATGAGCGCCGATTTAGCAAGAAAGGTCCTGCTGGTGCGAACGTATAAGCCGTTCTGGACCGCCGAAGTCCTTGCCCCGCCGCGCCAAGCGCCACTGCGGGGCCATGGTCGTACCGGCACTGACGCCGGCGGCTAACGGAGGGCCATCATGAAACTCACTTCCACTCAACACGCGCTGCTCTCATGCGCGCGGCGCAGAGCGATGATCGCGCCTTGGAGCTTCCGCCCAACCTCAAGGGCGGCTCCGCGCAGAAGGTGATTGCACGGCTTCTTGCGGAGAAGCTCGTCGGAGAAATTCGGTCGCGCGGCGATTGGCCGGTTTGGCCGGCCAACTGCACAACGAAGTAATGAGCACTACCGTGACTTTGAGCCACAGGTTCAACACACCCTCGTCAACCATGGATCGTGCGCCGCGCGTTCGCCGAACCATCAGAGGTCCAACACGAGCCGTGAGCTTGCGCATTCGGCGACGCACACGATCACCTCGCTCGCTCGCTCGGCCGGCGTCAGCACCCGATCGCGGTGGACCGGCGATCCCTCGATCCAGCGTGTCCGGCACGCGCCGCAGATGCCGCCCGCGCAGGAAACCGGGACGTCGGCGTCGAGCGCCTCGAGGGCGCCGAGAAGGCCGAGCTCGGGTGTGACCGTGATGGACAGCTTGCTCGCGGCGAGTACGAGCTCGTAGGGCGCGAAGTCCGAATTCGCAACGATCTTCGGTGCCGTGAAGCGCTCGATATGCTTGCGTGCCTCGGGCCAGGACGCGGTCGCGGCGTCGAACGCGTCCAACATGGCGTTCGGGCCGCAGCAGAAGGCGTAGAGATTATTGTCGCCCTCATGCAGGATGGCCGCGATGTCGGGGCGCGGCTCCCGCCGCGTGTCGTAGACCCGGATGCGGCCGGCCTCGATGGCAGGACGGATGGCCTCCGCGAGCGGCGGTTCTCCCCGGCTCGTCCAGTGAAGCTCGTAGTTTGTTCGTCCAGCCGCTTCCATGTCCCGGATGACGGACAAAAAGGGCGTGACCCCGATGCCGCCGGCGAGGAAGACGTTCCGGCCGACATGGCTGGCCTCGATGCGGCCGCGCGGCAGCGAGACGCCGACCGGCGTACCGACCGCGAGCCGCTCGTGCACGAAGCGCGAGCCGCCGCGGCTTTCGGTCTCCAGCTTCACGGCGACCACGTAGCGAGCGTTGTCGCTGGGTTCGTTGCAGAGTGAATAGGTCCGGACCAGCCCTTTCGCGAGATGCAGATCAATGTGGGCGCCGGGGCGGAACGGCGGCAGGTCCCAGCCGTCCGGGTCGGCGAGGATGAGGCGGCGCACCCCCGGGGCAGGCGTGTCGCAGGATGTGACGACGGTCGAGACCGTTCGAATGCCTTTGGCCATGATCAGTCCGGACGCACGGTGTCGCCGACCCGGACGACGCCGCCCTTCAGGATGCGGCAGTTCAGCCCGGAGCGGTTGATGAGCGGATCGAAGATCACTTGTCCTGTGATCTCCTCGATATGCCGGCACGGGACCGACAGCC
>JAFKKS010000517.1 GCA_017304555.1 Hyphomicrobiales bacterium | reverse complement strand
AAGCGCGGACAGAAGTCTCCGGTCCACCCGAACGACCACGTCAATATGAGCCAGTCGTCGAACGACTGCTTCCCGACAGCGATGCATATCGCCGCCGCCGAGGAAATTCACGGCAAGCTATTGCCGGCATTGGCGCACCTGCATGACGCACTCTCAGCGAAGGTGAAAGCCTTCTCGAGCATCGTGAAGATCGGACGCACGCATACGCAGGACGCGACGCCGCTCACCCTTGGCCAAGAATTCTCCGGCTACGCCGCGCAGGTGAAGGAAGGCGCGCGACGGGCGCAGTCGGTGTTGCGCGATCTCTATCCGCTGGCGCAAGGCGGAACCGCGGTCGGCACCGGCCTCAACTCTCCCCCGCAATTCGCCAAGATGTTCGCGCAGCGCGTGGCCGCCTTCACCAAGCTGCCGTTCATCACCGCACCGAACAAGTTCGAGGCGCTCGCATCCCACGACGCCTATGCGTTCGCACACGGCGCGCTCAACGCGGTAGCGGCCGGGCTCTTCAAGATCGCGAACGACATCCGCTTCCTCGGCTCGGGCCCGCGCTCTGGTCTCGGCGAACTCATCCTGCCCGAGAACGAGCCCGGCTCATCGATCATGCCGGGCAAGGTCAACCCGACCCAGTGCGAAGCCTTGACCATGGTGTGCTGCCAGGTGTTCGGCAATCAGACGACGGTCACCGTCGCCGCGAGCCAGGGGCACTTCGAACTCAACGTCTTCAAGCCGGTGCTCGCCTACGCGATGCTGCAGTCGATCCGGCTGCTGGCGGACGCGGCGCGCTCATTCACCGATCGCTGCGTCGTCGGCATCCGCGCCGACGAAACGCGAATCGGCGAGCTGATGCAGCGCTCGCTGATGCTGGTGACGGCGCTTGCGCCAAAGATCGGTTACGACAATGCAGCGAAGATCGCCAAAACCGCGCACGCCAAAGGCACCACGCTGAAAGAGGAGGCCATTGGCCTTGGCCTTGTTACTGCAAAGGAATTCGACGCCCTGGTGCAGCCGCGCAAGATGACTCGGCCGGGCTAATACGGCGATACCGTGGCAGGCAAGGGGTATTCAATCACCTAACCGTGTGTTGCCTCATCGGGCTATCTGACCAAAGTGAACCTTGGGGGCCAGCAACGGCGCCGAGGCGTTTCTTCGCCCGACGCCCGCCATACACTGAGTGCGGCGATGGCCGAGATTATTAACCTGCGCGTCGCTCGCAAGCGCGCAGAGCGTGAAGCAAAAGCCAAACGCGCAGAAGAAAACCGGATCAGGCACGGCCTCCCAAAAGCCGAACGCCAGCTCCAGCGCGCGCGTGATGCCAAGACTAAGCGCGATCTCGACGGTCACCGTCTCGAGTCTGGAGACGACACATGAACTCGCCCGTCGTAAAACGCTCGATCGTCGTCGCTGGTCACAAGACCAGCGTCAGTCTCGAGGATGCTTTCTGGGCCGGCCTGAAGGAAATTGCCGGCGAACGCGGCATGACCCTGTCGGAGTTGGTTGCGACCATCGACACCGGCCGCGATCACGGAAATCTTTCTTCGGCGATCCGCCTGTTCGTCCTCGGTCATTACCGGGAGAACGCCCGCATGCACGAACGCGGACCTATGGTGCGGGAGATGGCTCCGTCGCTGTCACCGTCCGAGACCGAATAGCCTCTCGAAGACGTTGCGAGGCGCCCTCGGGGGCGGGGGCGCGTTTGATGATCGCTGCTGTTCTGGCCGTCGTGCATTAGCGCGGCGGGGGGCTGGCGCTGGTTTGACGTCCACGGGCGGCGGCAAGGCCGGGGCGCTTTCGGCTGCCGGTGGCACAGCCGCGTTCGCAGGCGCGACTTGCGGGCTCGGACTCGGGCGTACCGGTGGCATCGGCACTGGCCCCGAGATCGGCGACGACGGCTTAACCTCGGGCGCCGCCTCCTCGCGCATGATGTTCGGCTGTTCGTTCGAAAGCGCGGCCTCGCGTGCACGCTGGTCGGCCTCGCGTTTAGCTTCCTCGCGTTTTGCTTCTTCTTGGCGCTTGGCGTCTTCGCGTTTGGCCTCGGCCTCAGCGGCCGCACGGGCGGCGCGCTGCTTTGCTGCCTCTTCCGCGCGCCGCACGGCCTCCTCCGTCGCGCGGCGCTGCTCCTCGGCGGCGTCAAGACGCTTCGCCTGCACGTCCACCGAGCGCAGCGTCAACCAGCCGAGCAATGCCGAGACATCGACGGAGCGGTTCGGCGCGTCGAGCGGCCCGTTCAATGCAACATAAATTTCCGGGCGGCCGGCGCTTGGCGCTCCCTTCTGCGGCAGGCCGGTCAGCGTCAACCGCGCATCGAGCTTGCGGCGGACGAGGTCGACGGTGGCATTGAGTTTGACGTCGGCGCGGTCGTTATGTGCGCTCACGTCGGCGAGCCGCAACTGCCCGGCCGAAACGGTGAACGCGGCGTCGACACGACCGAGCGGCAGACGCTCGCGATAGAGCGCCGCGTCGACCGTCGTCTTGAGTTTGTTCGCATCAACCGTGTCGCCTTGATCCGCAGTCTTGCCGACGATGTCGAAGGCTTGCGGATCAAGCCCCGAGGCCGCGGCGCCGTTGATCTTCAGCGTTCCCGAGCCCGTCAGCGATCCGGCGAGCGCGGCAGGCGAGCGCCCTACGCCCTTTACGTCGAACTGCAGATCGAGCTTGCCGGACAGAGGCGTCCGCTCGCCATCGCGCGTCATCGTCGCGAGATCGGCGCCCGCCAATGAGAGCGCGGCGGTCATCGTCAGCCCCGCCTCCGTGCGCTGCAGCGCGGTTTGGCCTGAGAGCCGCCCTCCGCCGATCACACCGCCGATATCATCGAACGACACGTCGGGGCCGTCGAGTTTCAACACGGCCTTGAGCTGACTCACTTCCAATTGAGGGCTGAGCCGTGCGTGCGCCGCGGTCAGCGTCACGCCGCCCGACCACGCCGTCAGCGCATGCGGACTAAAAGGATCCGTCGGCCACACGAGCGGCGAATCCGCGTTGGGTGATGGCATTCCCGCAAGAGCAGCCATCAACGCGGAGGCATTGATGGCGTCGGCCTCGAAGCGCCCGTCGATACGACCCGTATCGAGCACGAACGCCAGTCGCCCACCGATCGCACTCTTGCCGAGACGGCCGGAGATATCGTCGAAGGAAATGCGCTGACGGCTCGCGCTCACTTTGGCTTTGACGGAGGCGGGTAAAGCTGCGTCAGCGTCGCCCGCGATGCCGCGCAAGGACACGGTATCCGCCGCCGTGAGACTGATCGCGCCGCTGCCGTGAGGCCCGCCATCGCCAAGCAAACCTACGGTTCCGCGAACGTCGCCATCGAGCCCCGGCATCGCAAGCTTGCCGTCGACGCGAAGCTCGGCAAGTTTTCCGTTCGCTGTTAGACGCAAGCTCCCATTGCCCGTCTTCACGGCGAACGCGCGATCGAGCCCGACAAACCGCAGAAGCGCCGCGCCGTCGCGCGCATCGAACTTGCCGCTGACCTTGGTGTTCCACGTTTTGGCGTCGAGGATATCGCCCTGCACGGCCGCATCGGCATTGACCGCGACGTCGCCGGCGGTGCCGGCGATGCGCAATTGCGTCGTCCCGTGCCCCTGCGCCGTCTCGGAGGAATTGAGATTCAAAGTCGCACGCAGCTTGGCTGGCGCGAACCGGGGAATGACGAGGCGCGCCATGCCGCCGGATTCCGGCCAGACGCTTGCCACCAGATCCGCAACGCCATGCAAATCCTGCCCTGAGAGGTCGAGCATCAGCGCTCCCTTCGGCTTCGACCACGGACCTTGAACTTTGCCGGTGACCCCAACGGTCGCGCCGGACAGATCGCCGATCGCGACGCGCTCCACGACAAGGTTGCCGGCGTCGAGGCTGAGCTTCGCCTTCACATCGCGCGCGCTGATCCCCGCATACGTCGCCGAACCGAGATCGGCGTTGAGCGAGACCTCCGCCGGCATTTCAAGACTGAGGGTGGGAAGGGCCGTACGCAGCAGCGCGATCGTTCCGTCGATGTCGAGCGCCGCCGCCTTGAGATCCAAATCCAGCTTGGGCGCACGTTTCGGCTCGGTCGCACCGTAAGCCAATCGACCGGAGATCGTTTTCCGGTCGAAATCGACGTTCAAGCGATCCACGACGAACCGATTGCTGCCGATCGTCACGTCGCCTTGCGCGCGGAACGGGCCCATCCGCGCGGCGCCGGTGTCGGCGTGGCCTTCAAGCCACGCGGCCAGCGCGTTCGAGTCACTCGCTTCGATCGTTGCCGGCCCGTTGAACGAAACGGTCTTCTGCGCGGTGCGCAACGTGCCGCCGGCGTGAACGACAGTTCCCCCCGGGCCTTGGAGGTCCAGCGCTTGGAGGCTCCATCCCGCGGCATCGCCGA
>JAFKKS010000516.1 GCA_017304555.1 Hyphomicrobiales bacterium | reverse complement strand
AACGCTTCCATCGCCGCCACGAGGATCTCTACACCTATGCCTCGCCGGATCAGGAAGTGGTGTTCGTCAACGCTCGCGTAGCGGCGATCGGCCACATCCCTGCGCCGACTCCCGAGCAGCCGTCGCCGCAGGCAAAGACCTTGGCTGTCGAAACGAAGCGCCAAGCCTTCTTCGATGGATGGAAGTCCGTGCCGGTCTATCAGATCGACAAATTGGTTCCCGGCGCCACCGTCGAAGGGCCCGCCATCCTCGAGGCGGAGACGACAACAGTCGTCGCCGGCGTGGGCGACAGGGTCACCGTCAACAGCCTCGGCTGGCTCGACATTGCGCTACGCGCTCAGAGCGGCGCGGCCTGAACACCGGCGGAGCGGCGGCATTCAAAGGTGCCGCCCTTAAGCCGCCGATTTCTTCCCGATCGCCATCTTGCGCGGACGGGCCGCCCGCGCAGGCTCCATTGCGCCGGATTTCAATTCGTTCGCAACGCCACGGGTGATCTCTTTCGCCAAGACCATGATCTTTTCAGTCAAGGACTCGACGAGAGGTCCTTTGAACTGTTGGACCTTGATGACGAAAACCACACTCCCAAGCACGCGCTTCTCAGGGTCGAACACGGGTGCGCCGATGCCGACCAGCCCGCGAACGACTTCCGCGCGCGTTATGCAGAAGCCGTCTTTTCGAAGCTTCGCCATGCGCGACCTGAACGCGTCCCAGTTTTCGCCGAGGCCTGCCTCGCGAATCTGATCCGCATGCCAGAGCATCATGTTCCGCAACTGATAGGGCGTCAGGTTCGCCAAAATCACCTTGGCCATCGCGCCGCGGAACATGGGCATCGGCTTGCCACGCTCATAGGTCTGCGCGATCGAGCGGTCCGGCCACGCCAAGTCGGCGCACATCACCTTGTCGCCGTAGTAGCTGCACAGCATGATATTTGTTTTGAACCGCTGCGCCGCCTCGCGGATGAGAGGGTTCGCGGCAACGAGGAACGGATCCGATCGGCGCACCAGATGATCCAGCTCGATCACGCGCGCCCCAAGCACGTATCGCCCACCGCTTGCTGAGGCGAGCAATCCTGCGCGCGAAAGAGATTGGATGTAACGATAAGCGGTGGCGCGCGAACCGCCGGTTGCTTGCACGGCGTCGTCGAGTTGGATGCTCATGCGCCCTTCGTTGAAGAGCGCCAGGATCGTCAGCATCTTATCGAGACTGCTCATGAATGTTCCCTGGTCGAGGCAAAGTGTTCACTCGCCGACGCTTGTCATCAATATCGCAAGCACTTAGCCGGCAGTTACTGCGCGTCAACAAAACCCTGTGAGCAATCGCCCGACGCCTCCATCGACGTCAACGGCGGCATGCGCTACACGCACATTCACTGACTTGACGCTTATCTCATATTACGCGAAAAATAACTATCAATGATGCGACAAGAGGCGCGACCATGACAAGCTCCGTGAAACCGATCGTCACGCGGAAAAACCAAGAGAGCCATCGGACCGGTCAGTCGGACGGCGCCCTTCGAATCTCCGGCGTAAGCCCGCAACACACGCCGGCGACCAGGATCTGGTACGGAAAGGTCAGCAACGAACCGGGCTTCCGTTCCCCGCCTCACCACCATGGCGAGGCCGAAACAGGCGGCTACCTGCTCAAGGGACATGGCCGCATTTATTTCGGCGAAAACTATTCGGAGTTTGTTGACATGACGGAAGGCGATTTCGTTTTTGTGCCGCCCCATATGCCGCATGTCGAAGCCAATATGAGCGTCACCGAAGAACTCATATGGGTCACCTGCCGCACGCCGGACAACATCGTTGTAAACCTGCCGGACGTTCCCGACGCGAGCCTCGACGGCTTTCGGCGCGTTTAAGCGCTGTTCCTGCCGACGCAAAAACTTCAATCAGCAAACAATTGCGGCCGGAAGCCTATGGGCTGCCGGCCGCAAACGTTTCAAAAGCTCACAGAGCGACGATCATTTCTTCTTGGTGAGAGGGCACGCGCTCTCGGATAGGGGACGAAACGCCTTGTCGGCCGGAATCGTCGAAACGATCTGGTAGTAGTCCCACGGATACTTCGATTCCGACGGCTTCTTGACGCTCACCAGGAACATGTCGTGCACCATGCGGCCGTTCGCCAAGAGCTTGCCGTGGCGCGAAAACACGTCTTCGACCGGAAGCTCCTGCATCTTGGCAAGAACCTTCTCCGTGTCCTTGGTGCCCGCCGCTTTCACTGCTTTGAGATAATGCAAGGCGCCTGAGTACACGCCAGCCTGCGCCTCGCCCGGCTTCTTGCCGACGCGCTCCTCGAACCGCTTCGAGAAGGCGCGCGTTTGATCGTCCATGTCCCAATAGAATGGGACGACGAACTGAACGCCCTGCATCGCGTCAAGACCGACGCTGTGCACATCGGTGATGAAGGTCAGCAAGCTGGTGAGACGGATGCCCATCTTGTCCAAGCCGAACTCGCGGCCCTGCTTGATCGCGTTCACCGTCGCGTCGCCGCCTGAGGCAAGGCCGATGATATTCGCGCCCGTGCCTTGCGCCTGCAGCAGATAAGACGAGAAATCGAGCGTCGCGAGCGGATGCCGCACGCTGCCGACGATCTTGCCGCCATTCGCAGTCACCGCATCGCGCATGGCCTGTTCCATGCTGTGCCCGTAGGCATAGTCGGCGACCAGCAGGAACCACTTGTTGAAACCCTTTTCGATCATCGCCCGCGCGGCGCCGTGCGTTTGCGAGTAGGTGTCGAACGTCCAATGCAGGCCATGGCCATTGCAGCTGTCTTCGGTCAGCCGATCGGTCGCGGCGCTCGCATAGATGGCGATCTTGTTCAACTGCTTGACGAGATTCGAGACCGCGAGCGCGATGCCTGAGTTCGGCACGTCCAGGATCACGTCGACATGCTCTTGCTCAAGCCATTTGCGGGCGACGTTGAGGCCGATCTCCGGCTTCTGCTGATGATCGGCGAAAACAAGCTCGATCTTCTCGCCAAGCACCTCGCCGCCGAAATCCTCGATCGCCAGGCGCGCCGCCTCGACGGATCCCTTCCCAGACAAATCGGCGAAGGGGCCGGCCATATCGGTCAGAACGCCGAGTTTCACCGGCTCTGCCGATGCCTGCCCGGTCATGATGAAGCTCGACATCGCTGCCGCAGCCAATATGCGTGAGAGCGTCCCCATCCCTTGATTTTTGGCCATTGATGCGTGAGCCTCTTGCTTGGAGCCATTGAATAATGACGAAAAGTCTCACATTATGTGACTTGCGTCAAATTGTCATAGGTCGATCTGAGCCGTCCGACACGGAGGCGTCTGGATCGCGCAGCAACGCCACCCCCTTGAAAGACGGTGCAGATGGGAAGACTGAGGGACAAAGTCGCTCTGATCACAGGCTCCGGCTCCGGCATTGGCCGCCGCGCCGCGCAGCTCTTCGCCAGCGAAGGCGCGCGAGTCGTTATCGCCGAGCAAGACGCGGGAACAGGCGAGGAAACGCATCAGTTGATCGCCCGCGATGGCGGCCATGCCTCGTTCATTCAGACAGACGTAACGGATGAAAAGAGCGTCGAGGCAACCATTGCTGAGACGATGCGCACCTTTGGCGCCCTTCACGTCATCTACAACAACGCGGGCGGCTCCACGATGGCCGACGGGCCTTTGACCGAATGTCCGAACGAGGAATTCTGGCGCGCCATCAAGCTCGACGTCTTCGGAACGTGGCTTGTCAGCCGCCATGGCATTCCGGAGATCATCAAGTCGGGGGGCGGCTCCGTCGTCAATGCATCATCGGTCGTTGCGCATATGGGCTGGCCTGGAAAGGATGCTTACACCGCGGCGAAAGGCGCCATCGCGGCGCTGACCCGATCGATGGCGGTCGAGTTCGCCCCACACAAGGTTCGCGTCAACGCCGTCGCGCCATGCGTCACGCGAACGCCGCGCGTCGTGGCTCAATTGAATGCGTTGGAGACCACGCGCAGGTTCGCCGAGCAGCATCTCATGGGCTTGGCGGAACCGGACGACGTCGCCATGGCGGCGCTTTATCTCGCTTCGGATGAATCAGCTCGAACCACCGGGCATATTCTGCAGGTCGATAGCGGCCTGACGATCTCGTGACGACCGGATCATCGCCGCTGACGGAGAGATAGAGAATGCCTGAATTGCATGGAAAAGTCGCGATCATCACGGGCGGCGCGCGCGGACAAGGCGCGGCCGAGACTGAGCTATTCTTGAAGGCCGGCGCCGCGGTGGCGATCTGCGACGTTCTCGACAAGGAAGGTAACGAACTTGCCACAAGGCTGGCAGCGGACGGTCACGCCTGCCGATTTTTCCATCACGATGTGACGTCCGCAGAAAGTTGGGCGCAGGTGGTGAGTGGGGTCACCACC
>JAFKKS010000515.1 GCA_017304555.1 Hyphomicrobiales bacterium | reverse complement strand
GGATTGAGCACGCCGGCGATCGCCGCCTGCTCGACGACGCCGCGATCATAGCGTGAATGCAAGCCGTGCAGCAGGCTGCGCACGGCGCGCGCCTCTTCCACGATCCTGCGCAGATCGCTCCCGGCCCGCTCCTCGCCCGAGGCGAGCCGCAGCACCGCGTCGTCCAGCCCCATCTCGACGAGATAGTTCTCCAACGCCCGCTCGTCCTTGAGGTATTGCTCCGACTTGCCGCGCGAGACTTTGTAGAGCGGCGGTTGCGCGATGTAGAGATGCCCCGCTTCGATCAGCGCCGGCATCTGCCGGAAGAAGAACGTCAGCAGCAGCGTGCGGATGTGCGAGCCGTCGACGTCCGCGTCCGTCATGATGATGATCTTGTGGTAGCGCAGCTTCTCGAGATTGAAGTCTTCGCGGCCGATACCGGTGCCGAGCGCCGTGATCAGCGTGCCGATCTCTTGCGACGACAGCATCTTGTCAAAGCGGGCGCGCTCGACGTTGAGGATCTTGCCGCGCAACGGCAACACCGCCTGGAACTCGCGGTTGCGCCCCTGCTTCGCTGAGCCGCCGGCGGAATCGCCCTCGACCAGGAACAGTTCGGATTTCGCAGGATCGCGCTCCTGGCAGTCGGCAAGCTTCCCCGGCAAGGACGCGACATCGAGCGGGCTCTTGCGCCGCGACAGTTCGCGCGCCTTGCGCGCCGCCTCGCGCGCCGCCGCCGCTTCCACCACCTTGCCGACGATCACGCGCGCTTCCGCCGGATGCTCTTCGACGAGAATTTCGGATCCGGCACCTTCACCGACAGAACGGCCGTCAATCCCTCACGGCAGTCGTCGCCCGTGAGCGCCACCTTTTCCTTGCGCGTCATGCTCTCGGCATAGCTCGTCACCTGCCGCGTGAGCGCGCCGCGGAAGCCCGCGAGATGCGTGCCGCCGTCGCGCTGCGGGATGTTGTTGGTGAAGCAGAGCACCGACTCGTGATAGCCGTCGTTCCACCACAGCGCCGTCTCGACGATGACGCCGTCGCGTTCGCCGCCGATGACGACAGGCTGCGCCACGATCGGGTTCTTGTTGCGGTCGAGGTAGCGCACGAACGCCTCGATGCCGCCATCATAGCGCATCTCTTCGCGTTTCTCGCTCGCCCGCCGCAGATCGGTGAGCACGATACGCACGCCGGAATTGAGGAACGCCAGCTCGCGCAGCCGGTGCTCCAACGTCGCAAAGTCGAACTCCGTCATCGTGAACGTGGTGGGCGATGGCAGGAAGGTGACTTCCGTGCCTTTGCGATCGAGTGCGTCGCCGGTAACGGCGAGCGGCGCGACAGCGACGCCGTCGCGGAACTCCATCGTGTGCTCGTGCGGGCCGCGCCAGATCGTCAGCCTGAGCCATGACGACAGCGCGTTGACGACCGACACGCCGACACCATGCAAGCCGCCGGAAACCTTGTAGGAGTTCTGGTCGAATTTTCCGCCCGCATGCAGCTGGGTCATGATGACTTCCGCTGCGGAAATGCCCTCCCCCGAATGGATGTCGGTCGGAATACCGCGCCCGTTATCACGCACGGTGCAGGAGCCGTCCGGGTTGAGGACGACGGAAACCTCGGTCGCGTGTCCGGCGAGCGCTTCGTCGATGGCGTTATCGACAACCTCGTAGACCATGTGATGCAGGCCCGAGCCGTCGTCGGTGTCGCCGATATACATCCCCGGCCGCTTGCGGACGGCGTCGAGCCCCTTCAGGACCTTGATGGAATCAGCGCCGTAATCCAACGGGCCATCGGAGCGAGCAGGCTCGGCCATTTAAAACCTTCGAATCATTCGCGAAATGGGGGGCGGCACCGCGTCCCTGTGTGCCACGAAAAGCAGGCGCCGTACAGGACAATCAGATAGGTACTAACCGTTTGTTTTTCCAGGGCGATTTTGAACGATTTGGTGGCTTTTCGAGAGGCTGAAGCGGGGGACGCAAAAAACGCGCACCCGCCCTCCCGGGAGCGCCTCTCAAAACGGGAAAAACGCCCCTTTCCGAGCGTTCCGGCAGCCAAAAATGAGGCCGAATTAGCGGGACTCGCGCGGAAGCTGATAAGCGCCCTGCGGCACCGGCTGCAACAGGCCGATCAACGCGTCGGCCCAGAGATCGACCCTGTTCATCGCCTGCTGGAGGTCGTCGAATAACCCCTCCATCCGCTCATCGGCCTGACGGGCGTTCTTCTCGTTCGTCTGCATTGCTCGCTCCGGTGTCGGCCGGATAAAGCGCCATGCGTGATTTGGTTCCGCTGCTCAGCCCCTCAGAGTCTGACCGGAAAAGCGTGCTGTGAAATCAGCGGTTTATTGAGGCCGTCATGCCCGCACTTGTTGCGGGCATCCACGTCTTAAAGACAGAAAGACGTGGATGGCCGGGACAAAAGGGCGTTCACGCCCGTCTTCGACGGGCTATGCCCGGCCATGACGGTGAAATGTCGATGCGACGTAGCCCACCAATGTCCTGAAATGACAGCCGCCATTTCCGGCCAGGCTCTCGGGCGCAGCCGTAGATCAGTAGCCGCGCGCGCGGTCGACGAGGTGGCGCAACGGCTCGCCTCGTTCCAGGGCGTCGATCTGCACGAACACGCCCTTCACCAGTTCCGAGGGCGCAAGGTCACCGGCATTGTGCGGCGTGACGGTGATCTTAGGGTGCGCCCATAGCGCACTTTCCGCCGGCAAGGGCTCGGTCGGGAAGACATCGAGCGTCGCGCCCTGGATGGCGCCTTCGTCGAGAGCCGCGATGATATCGGCGTCGACCTGCAGCTTGCCGCGTCCGGCATTGACGAGATACGCGCCGCCGAGCGCCCCGTCGCGCTTGAGTTGGCGCAAGAGTTTTAGATTCAGAATCCCCTCCGTCGCCGGCGTATGCGGCAGCAGACAGACAAGGATTTCCGTGCGCGCGAGAAAGGGCGCGAGCCCTTCCGCGCCGTGAAAGACCTCGACGCCTTCCATCGTCCGCGGCGTACGGCTCCACCCGACGACCTGAAAGCCGATGCGCTGCAGGACCGCTGCCGCCTCGCGGCCAATCACGCCAAGGCCGAGGACGCCGACGGTGACGCTGCTGGCCGCCGGCTGATCGTGCCCCTTCCAGACGCGCTCCCGTTGCTGCGCTTCGTAGATCGGCTGCCGCCGATGATGTCGCAGCACGTGCAACACGACGTATTCCGTCATCCGCATGCTGAGATCGGGGTGGATCGCGCGCACCACCGGAGCGTCCGGCAGTTGCGGATCGGCGATCAGATGGTCGACGCCCGCGCCGAGATTGAACAACGCTTTGATGTTCGGCATGCCAGCGAAGGCGCCATGCGGCGCCTTCCAGGCGGCGGCGTAGCCGATCTCCTCGACGCGGCCGATGCGATCCGGCCAGAAGCGGAGATCACGTCCGGAAGGATAGTCGGCAAAACGTTTGTGCCATGCCTCCGTCGTCGGCCCGGTCACGGCCACCAAAAGCGCCTTCGCCATTTCTGCTTACTCCGCGACGATACCGGCCGTCGCCGTCTCGATATTGAAGGCGGCGGCAAACAGGGCGCGGGTATAGTCGCTTTTCGGCGCGGCGAATATGTCCTTCGCCGGCCCTTCCTCGACAACCTTGCCTTGGCGCATGACGACCAAACGGCTCGCCAGCGCCGCGACCACACGCAAATCGTGTGAAATGAAAAGATAGGTGAGATCACGCTGCTTCTGCAGCGCGCGCAGGAGATCGACGATCTGCGACTGGATCAGCATATCGAGCGCGCTCGTCGGCTCATCCAGCATGACGAATGTCGGCTCGAGCACGATCGCGCGCGCCACGGCGATGCGCTGGCGCTGCCCGCCGGAGAATTCGTGCGGGTAGCGGAACCGCGTCTGCGGATCGAGGCCGACGTCGGTCAGCGCGCGCACGACCCGCGCCTCGCGCTCGTCCGCGCTCAGGTGCGGATGATGCACCCACAGACCCTCTTCGATGATGTCCGACACCGACATACGCGGGCTAAGCGAGCCGTAAGGATCCTGAAACACGATCTGCATGTCGCGCCGAAACGGGCGCATCTCCTTGAAGCGAAGCCCCTGCAACGAATGGCCCATATAGACGATCGGCCCGTCCGAGGAGATCAGCCGCAAGATCGCAAGTCCGAGTGTGGTCTTGCCCGATCCTGACTCGCCAACGACGCCGAGCGTCTCGCCCTTGCGCACCGCGACGGTGACGCCGTCCACCGCCTTGATGTGACCGACCACCTTGCGCATCACCCCGCGCTTGATGGGGAACCATACTTTAAGGTCGTTCGTCTCGATGACCACCGGCGCCTCGGGCTGCAACGGTGCCGGATCGGGCTTCGGCTCCGCCGCCAACAATGCGCGCGTATAGTCATGCGCCGGCGCATCGAACACCTGCTCGACATCGCCATGCTCGACGATCTTGCCGTGCTGCATGACGCAGACGCGATCCGCGATTTTGCGCACGATGCCGAGGTCATGCGTGATGAACAGCATCGCCATGCCCAGCCGCGTCTGAATCTCCTTCAGGAGTTTCAGGATCTGCGCCTGCACGGTGACGTCGAGCGCCGTCGTCGGCTCGTCGGCGATGAGCAGGTCCGGCTCGTTCGCCAACGCCATCGCGATCATCACGCGTTGCCGCTGACCGCCCGACATCTGGTGCGGATAACTCTGCAGACGGCCCTCCGGGTCGGGAATGCCGACCTGGCCGAGCAGTTCAATCGTCCGCGCGCGCGCCGCCTCGCCCTTGATCCCCTTGTGCAGCAGCAGAATTTCACCGATCTGCTTCTCGATCGTGTGCAGCGGATTGAGCGACGTCATCGGCTCCTGGAAGATGATCGTGATGTCGTTGCCGCGCACATGCCGCATCTCGCTCTCGGGCAGTTGCAGCAACTCCTTGCCCTTGAAATGCACCGACCCGGAAGGATGCGACGCCGACGGATACGGCAGCAACTTCATCACCGAGAGCGCCGTCACCGACTTGCCGGAGCCCGACCCACCGACCAGCGCGAGCGTCTCGCCTTTGGCGATGTCGAATGAAATGCGATCGACCGCGAGCACCTGATGCTCACCTTGCCGGAACGCAACCGAGAGGTCGCGAACTTGAAGCAATGCTTCGGACGATTCGTTCATCGCATCACCCGAACGTCTTGC
>JAFKKS010000514.1 GCA_017304555.1 Hyphomicrobiales bacterium | reverse complement strand
GGGCGCAGGCGGTTGCGCTCACGCAAGGCCATGCCAAGGGAACGATATTCGCGATCAACAATCCGGAGGCCGCGATCCGCATCCTCTGGGAGGTTTACCCGCAGACCAAGCCGACCGGAAAAGACGAGGCGACGGCGCTCAAGGACGACGTGAAGACCCTCGAAGCGCGCGCCCGCAACTGGCGGCTGGAGGCCGGCGGCGTGTCCAAGTGGGGCGAGAACTCGGAGGCGAACTACACCGCCTATATCGCCTTTCTGGTGAAGAACGGCGTGCTCAAGAAATCGGAGCCAACGAACGATCTCATCACCAACGACCTGATTGCCGACATCAACAAGTTCGATGCGGCAGCCATTGCCAAGATGGCGAAGGAGTACAAGGCGAAATAGCCGGCAGATTGCCCGCTTGCTTGACGCAACCCATCAGATCATTCGGACGGCGCCGCGAGGGTTTGCGGCGCCGTTTGACTTTCCCGCCATGGGCACGCTAAGCGGCAGCGCCAGAGCGTTCCCGGCGAAATTGGCGTCGGAAACGCGATGAAATAAGGAATCTGCGAG
The DNA here is from genome assembly GCA_017304555.1 of Hyphomicrobiales bacterium. GTDB lineage: Bacteria > Pseudomonadota > Alphaproteobacteria > Rhizobiales > Xanthobacteraceae > JAFKKS01. Next base: position 7,954 of record JAFKKS010000514.1, on the reverse strand, counting down.
TGCGATCCGATGTAACGGGGCGTGCTCCAAGGAACGCACCATGACCGAAACGCTTCCCGACCGCCTGTCCGTCGACCCGCGCAGCCCGCACTACAACGAGGCTGTTCTCCAGCATGACATCGGAATCCGCTTCGAGGGCAAGGACCGCAACGACGTCAACGAATATTGCGTCAGCGAGGGCTGGATCCGGGTTTCTGTCGGCAAGACGGTCGACCGGCGCGGCAACCCGCTAACCATCAAGCTCAACGGCAGGGTCGAACCGTATTTCCGCGACCCGAAACCGGCGGCGTGAGCCGGTTTCTGACCAGTCGCCGCAAGCGGCTCATCCGGCTGGTCTCGGCGCGCTCGCAGCAGCGCGCTATGTTCGTCGCCGGCGGCCTTGCCGTCGGCGCTGCTGCGGTCGCCCTCGCATTGCTGGCCAACGAAGCGCAGGACGCATTCGCGCGGCTCGCGGCGCGATGGCCCTACGCACCGCTGTTGGTTACGCCGCTCGGCTTTGCGCTGACCGTGTTCCTGACCAACAGGTTCTTCCCGAATTCGCAAGGCAGCGGCATTCCGCAAGCGATCGCCGCACGCCAACTGACTGATCCGGCGGCGCGTAGGCGGCTGGTGTCGGCGCGCATCGCGGTCGGCAAAGTGGTGTTGACGCTGCTCGGTCTGTTGAGCGGAGCCTCCGCCGGTCGCGAAGGCCCGACCGTACAGGTCGGCGCCTCGATCATGTTCGCGATCGGCCGCATGTCGCCGCGCCATCAGCCCGGCTTGATTCTGGCCGGTTCGGCCGCGGGTGTCGCGGCCGCGTTCAATACGCCGCTCGCCGGCATCGTCTTCGGCATCGAGGAAATGAGCCGCAGCTTCGAGACGCGCCCGAGCGGCCTGGTCATCACGACGGTGATCGCGGCCGGCCTGACCTCTCTCGCCATCATGGGCAACTATACGTATTTCGGGGTCAGTTCCGCTTTGCTGCGCAATGGCGTCGACTGGCTGGCGATCCCGCTTTGCGGAGTCGCGGGCGGCCTCGCGGGAGGTTTGTTCGGCCGCTTCGTGGTGGTGGTGGCGCGCGGGTTGCCGGGATTCCTTGGCAACGCAAGCAAGCGGCATCGCTTGATCTTCGCGGCGGTCTGCGGGCTCGGCGTCGCCGTCTGCGGCTTGATGTCGAACGACATGATCTTCGGCACGGGGTACGCGCAGGTGAAAGGCGCGCTGGAGGGCGGGGCATCGCTTCCATGGCACTTCGGCGTGCTGAAATTGGCAGCTACGGCGCTCTCGACGGTCAGCGGCATTCCCGGCGGCATTTTTTCGCCATCGCTCGCTGTCGGGGCCGGCATCGGCGCGAACGTGGCCGCGCTGTTTCCGCAGACGCCGGTGGGCGCCGTCATGCTGCTCGGCATGGTGGCCTATTTCGCCGGCGTGGTGCAGGCACCGATCACCTCGTTCGTCATCGTTATCGAGATGACCGACAACCACGCGATGGTGGTGCCGTTGATGGCGGCGTCGTTGATCGGCTACGCCGCCTCGCGTCTTGTCGCCCGTCAGGGCACCTATCATGCACTCGCCGCCGGCTTCCTCGCGCAGCACAGGAAGCAGGAGACGCTGGGGAACCCGATTCCTTCAGAGCCGAGGCTCTAAGCCTTGCGGATGCGGAAGATCAGCACGCCGTCGTCCTGCCGGCTTTCCTCCAGCGCATCGCCGGTCTCGCGCAGCAGGTTCGGGATATCGATCGACGCCAACGGGTCGGTGCATTCGAGAATCAGAAAGTCGCCCGGGGCGACGCGCGTGAGGGCCTTGCGCGCTTTTAGCGCAGGAAGCGGGCATTTTAGTCCACGCAGGTTCAGTATCGTCTCGCTCATCAGGTCTTTGGCCCAAATTATCCCGTTCGTCCCCGCGGAAGCGGGGACCCAGAGACAGATAATGCTGGATTCCCGCTTTCGCGGGAATGAGCGGGAAAAGCCATAGCAGGCCCACGCTTGACCGCCCAAGCCGACCTTCGGCAAAGATGCGCCATGAACCCGCCGCCCATACTCCTGCAACGAATCGTCAAGCCGACGGCGCTGCCCGTCGTGCTGGCGTCGATCGCGCAAACCGCTGCGGTGAAGCCGCGAAAGACGCCCGTGGCAGGCGCACGCGGTCGCGTTCTGGCTGAGGACGTTTTCGCTGTCGCGCCTTTTCCCGCTGTTTCGCTCGCGGCGCGTGATGGCTGGGCGGTGAGCGCCGATGCGGTCGTCGACGCAAGCTCGTACGCGCCGATGCCAGTCACCGCCGTCTGGGTGGACGCCGGCGATCCGATCCCGGAGACGGCGGATACCGTGCTACCGCCGGAGGCGGTGATGCTGCAAAGCGGGTCGCACCATGCACTTGCGTCGGCGCCGGCAGGTGAATGGATTCGAGTGGCTGGATCGGACGCCGATACGGCTGCGCCTCTCATGCATCGCGGGGCGCGCCTGCGTGCGTCGGATGTGGCGGCGTTGCGTGCCTGCGGCATCGAACAAGTTGCCGCGCGCCGGCCGCATATCGCGGTGATCGCGACACCGGGGCCGAAAGCGCGGCGCGAGGCGACGGTCAGGATCGTGGCAAACGCCATCGCGGCGGTCGGAGGCGTCGCCGAGCCGGTCTTTTGCACGGACGAAGACGGCGCGCTAGTGCAAGCGCTGCACGATGTGCAAGCCGACGCGATCGTGACAATCGGCGGCACCGGCGCCGGACGGCACGACGCCACGGTGCGGACGGTCGCGATGGTGAGCCACGTCGCATGTCATGGCATCGGTATCGCGCCTGGCGAAACGTCCGCATTCGGCGCGCGCGGCGAAACGCCGGTTCTGATGCTGCCCGGCCGCCTCGATGCGGCGCTTGCTGGATGGCTGCTGCTCGGACATCCGCTAGTGAATGCGTTGAGCGGTACGACCGAGCCGCATCCCGTGGTGAACGGTACGCTCGTGCGTAAGATCGTCTCGACCATCGGCGTCGCCGAAATGATCCTCGTGCGCCGTGGCGCTGATGGCGTTGTGCCGATCGCGGCCGGTTTCTTTCCGCTGCAGGCGCTTCTCGGCGCCGACGGCTATGTCATTGTGCCGCCGGAAAGCGAAGGCTTCCCCGCCGGCGCCGATGTTGTGGTGGGGGCGCTGCCGTGAGTGGGCAGGGGAAGACATCAAGCGCGGAGGCCGCGCTTCTCGACGCGGTGCGCAAGGCGGCGCGGCAGGAGCAATTCCTGGAAGTCGTCTCCGCCGAGGAGGCGACGGCGCGCTTCACGCGCCATCTCGATCTCGCGCCGATCGGCGTCGAGAACGTGACGCTTCCGGCAGCATTGGGGCGCGTTCTCGCAGTCGACGTTCTCAGCGCCGTCGATGCGCCGCCGTTCGATCGCTCTAACGTCGACGGCTTTGCGCTCCGCGCCGCCGACACGCAAGGCGCGACGGATACGACGCCGCGGCGGTTCATGCTGAACAACGAAGTGCTGGTGTGCGGCGCGCCGCCGGCGCTGACCGTCACCTCCGGCACTGCGACGGCCATCGCCACCGGCGGCATGATCCCGCGGGGCGCCGACGCCGTGGTGATGATCGAGTGGACGGACTTGGTCGAAACGGCGCCGGGCAGTTTGTGTCCTATGCCGGCTCCGACATGGCGCGCGGCGACACGGTGCTGCGTCGTGGCGTGCGCCTCGGCTCGCGCGAGATCGGCATGCTGGCGGCGTGCGGTCTTGCCGAGGTCGCGGCGGTGCGGCGGCCGAAAGTCGCGGTGCTCTCGACCGGCGACGAGTTGGTGAAGCCCGGCGCGCCGCTGCGGCCCGGTGCGGTCTACGATTCGAACGGCGCCATTGTTGCCGCGGCCGTTACCGAGGCTGGCGGCGAAGCGGTTCCTTACGGCGCATTCCCGGACGACGCGGCCGTGCTCGAACGCGCGCTGCGTCAAGCGCTGTCCGAATGCGACATGGTGGTGCTCAGCGGCGGTACGTCGAAGGGCGCGGGCGATCTCTCGCATCAGATCGTCGGTGAGCTCGGCGCGCCTGGCATCCTCGTTCACGGCGTCGCCTTGAAGCCGGGCAAGCCGCTCTGCCTTGCCGTCGCGGGCCATAAGCCGATCGTGGTGCTGCCGGGTTTCCCGACCTCGGCGATCTTCACCTTCCATGCTTTCGTCGCGCCGGTGATCCGCGCCTTCGCCGGCCTGCCGCCGGAGGCGGCGCGGCACGTCGAGGCGACGGTGCCGGTGCGCATCGCCTCGGAGCTTGGCCGCAAGGAATTCGCGCTCGTCTCGCTGGTCGAAGGGCGGGGCAGCGGTCTTGTCGCGTTTCCTTCGCCCAAGGGCTCCGGTGCGGTCACGAGCTTCTCGCAGTCGGACGGTTTCATCGAGATCGACGCGCTGGCGCAGACACTCGACGCCGGAACGTCCACGCAAGTGACGCTGATCGGCGATGCCGCGCAGATCCCCGACCTCGTGATCGCCGGCAGCCACGACGTCGCACTGGATGCCGTCGTCGGCACGCTTGTCGCGCAAAACTTGAATGTGCGCACCATCGCCATCGGCAGCATGGGCGGCGTTGCGGCAGCGCGTAACGGCGCTTGCGACATCGCGCCGGTGCATCTCGTCGATCCGGCGAGCGGCCGTTACAACGCGCATCTTGCCGGCGACGGGCTCACCCTCGTTCCCGGCTGGCGGCGCATGCAAGGCGTGCTGTTCCGCCCTGGCGATCCGCGTTTCGAGGGCAAGACGGCACAAGAGTCCGTCGCGGCCGTGCGTGAACACCCCGATGCGGTGATGGTCAATCGCAATGCCGGCGCCGGCACCCGCATCCTCATTGATCAACTGCTGGGCGGCGTCCGCCCGGCCGGCTACGGCAACCAGCCGCGCTCGCATAACGCCGTCGCCGCCGCGATCGCCCAAGGCCGCGCCGACTGGGGCGTGGCGATCGAGCCGGTGGCGCGGATGTACGGTCTCGGCTTCCTGCCGCTCGCCCCCGAGCACTACGACTTTCTGGTTGTGGACGCGCGCCGTGAGCGCCCGGCGGTGCGGGCCTTCCTTGCCGCTCTCGCCGATCCGGAGACGCGCCGCCGCATCGAGGCATTAGGTATGCGGTTTGGCGAGTAATCAAGCATGGGCCGCTTTTCTCGAGCCTCTTGCTCCGCTCGTCCCCGCGAAAGCGGGAATCCAGTGGTCTTGGTCCTGAGTCCCCGCTTTCGCGGGGACGAGCGGAAATATGACAATCCGCTAAACTCGACCATGCCTCCACGCCGCTTGCATTTGTTGCGCGGTCCGTGAAAGTCGGCGCGAGATCGTCGCAGGAGTGAAGTGGACGTGCGCATCATTGGACTCGCGGGCTGGAGTGGCTCGGGCAAGACCACGCTGCTCGCCAAGGTGCTGCCGCGCCTCATCGGGCGGGGCGTGCGCGTCTCGACGGTGAAGCACGCGCACCACTCCTTCGATCTCGACAAGCCGGGCAAGGATTCGCACACGCATCGGCTTGCGGGAGCGAGCGAGGTGCTGATCTCGTCCGCCAACCGCTGGGCATTGATGCATGAGCTGCGCGGCGACCCGGAGCCACAGCTGCCGGAACTGCTCGCCAAGCTCTCGCCGGTCGATCTCGTCCTGGTCGAGGGCTTCAAGCGCGGGCACCATCCAAAAGTCGAGATTTATCGCGAGGAAGTCGGCAAGCCGCCATTGCATCCCGACGATCCCTATATTGTGGCGGTGATCACGGACGCACCGCTGTCTGCGCTGTCGCTGCCGGTCGTCGCGCTCGACGACTACGAGGGCATCTGCGATTTGTTGCTGGCGCAGGCGGCGCCCGTCGCGTCCTTGCAGGAAAGCGGCTGACCATGGCGCAGCTCTCCGACGACTGCTTTGCCTTTTCCGGGCCGCTGATGCCGGTCGAGGAGGCCGAGCGACTTATCGTGGAGCGTGTCTCGCCGGTCGCCGAAAGCGAGGATGTGCGGCTGAGCGAGGCGCGCGGGCGCGTGCTCGCCGCCGACATTGTTGCGCCGATCAGCCTGCCGCCTTTCGCCAATTCTGCCGTCGACGGTTACGCCGTGCGCCATGCCGATCTCGCGCGCGAGGGCGATACGCGTTTGCCGATCATGGGGCGCGCCGCCGCCGGCCACGCAGCGGGGACGGGCTATTCCGGCGGCGCTGCGATCCGCATCTTCACCGGCGCTCCGATGCCGGACGGCGCCGACACGGTGTTCATGCAGGAGGACTGCCGCGTCGAAGACGGCGTTGTCGTTTTGCCGCACGGCCTCAAGGTTGGAGCCAATCGCCGCCTCGCGGGCGAGGACGTGCGCGCCGGTTCCGTCGCGCTCGCGGAAGGGACGCGGCTGAAGCCGGCACAGCTTGCGCTTGCCGCGGCGCTTGGCATCGATACCGTGCATGTGCGCCGCCGTCTCCGCGTCGCATTGTTCTCGACCGGCGACGAGGTCGCGGAGCCGGGCACGCCGCTCACCGAGGCGCGCATCTACGACGCCAACCGCCGGCTGCTGAGCGAGCTTCTGATCGCGGCGGGCGCGGACGTCACCGATCTCGGTATCCTTAAAGATACGCCGGACAGCGTCGCTACCGCGCTTGCCGCAGCAGCCGGCCACGATCTCATCGTCACGTCGGGCGGCGTTTCAACGGGCGAGGCCGATCATGTCCGTGACGCAGTCGAGCGCATTGGGCGGCTGGTGTTCTGGCGCATCGCCCTCAAGCCGGGGCGTCCGGTCGCCATGGGTGTCGTCGGCGGCGCGGCGTTCGTCGGCTTGCCGGGAAATCCCGTCGCCGCGTTCGTGACCTTCGTGCGCGTGGTGCGGCCGCTGCTGGCGCGCCTCTCCGGCGCGAAGCTCGAGCCGCTGGTGGCGCTGCCGGTGCGCGCGGCGTTCTCCTACAAGAAGAAGAAAGGCCGCCGCGAATATGTGCGCGTCTCGCTCTCGCATGCCGATGGCGTCGTCTCGGCGCAGAAGTTTCCGCGCGAGGGCGCCGGCGTCCTCTCGTCTTTGACGGAGACGGACGGGCTCGCGGAATTGCCCGAGGACGTCACCAAGGTCGCGCCGGGCGATACGATCGGATTTCTGCCCTACGCCGTGCTGATGGGGTGAGGGCGGCACTGGATCAGCGATCGATTGAGGTCGTCATGCCCGGCTTTATGCCGGGCATCCACGTCTTTTCTTTGTGCTGTTTAAGCAAGACGTGGATGGCCGGGACAAGCCCGGCCATGACGACAGTGTTTGGCGTACTCAAACACGTTCCGCTGCCGCGATCTTCGTCGCCGCCGCCACATCCTCGGGTGTGTTGACGTTGAAGAACGGATCGACCGGCTCCGTCGGCCAGTCGGCGACGGCGATGCCGTGCCGCGCGGTCCACACTTCGATCTTGCGCAAGCCTTCCGCAACGAGCGCGTGGCGCAGGTCGCCGCGCAGGTCGACGCGCCACAGCCCGACGACCGGATGCCGCCATTCGCCGGATCGTGCGCAGGCAAGCGGCGTGTTCGCGGCAGCGCGCGCCCGGTGCAGGCGTGCGACGAGATCGCGCGGAAGGAACGGGCAGTCGCCGGGAACGCTCACGACCCATTCAATTGCCGGCGCGTTGGCGGCCGCCCATTCGAGTGCGGTGAGAATGCCGGCGAGGGGGCCGGGATAATCCGCCACGTCGTCGGCGACCACCGGCAAGCCGGTGAAAGCGAAACGCGCGGGATCGCCATTGGCGTTGATGATGGTCAGCGCGCATTGCGGCGCGACGCGCGCCAGCGTGCGCTCGAGGATCGTCTGCCCGGCGATCTTGATCATCGCCTTGTCGCCGCCGCCCATGCGCCGCGCCAACCCGCCGGCGAGGATCAAGCCGAGAGTGTCCGGTGCCGTCATGGCAAACCGTTAGTACTTGGCGCAGGGGCGAGCATGAAGGGCAAATCCTTGGGTATGAAACGAGGGCGCGGACTCATTAGCACGCAGCCGCATGGACGCTAAATTATGCTCCTCGGCTACGCCGGCAATCCGGCGTC
>JAFKKS010000513.1 GCA_017304555.1 Hyphomicrobiales bacterium | reverse complement strand
ATTACATTGAACGCTTCTACAACGCGAAGCGTCGTCACTCGACGATTGGATATCTGAGCCCTATGGAGTTCGAGACTAAGGCTGGATTAGCTTAAGCGGGTGTCATCCAAACCGGGTGCAGGCCATATCCGGAGTGGCTAAACCACAGATTGGAAGTCCGCTTTTGGCGTGACCGCACTCTTAGATCAATGACTGGGATGGGGGCGCGAAGCTGACTTCAACGCCGAAGTGACATTGGGGAAAGCCAACGCGTAGAGGCCGCCTTTCGGCGGCCCAAATAGTTTTATTATATTTGGATATGCAGCGACTTATCCTGGAACTGGCTGCGGGGGCTGGCTTCAAACCTCCACGATAAGCAAATGTCTTTCTCGGTCAAAACCTGCCCGGGCATGACGAATGCTGGCCGAAACGATGTTACCGCAGGTGGCAGGCCGCCAACTGTCCGGGCTTGACTTCGCGCAGCGCCGGCGCCTCGACGCGGCAGCGGTCGACGGCGTACGGGCAGCGCGTATGGAAGTGGCATCCCTTGGGTGGGTTGACGGGGCTCGGAACGTCGCCCTGCAGCACGCGCTTTTGCCGCTTGATGGTCGGGTCGGGGACCGGCACCGCCGAGAGGAGGGACTCGGTGTAAGGGTGCTGCGGGCTCGTGAAGAGCGTGCGCTTGTCGGTGTATTCGACGATCCGGCCGAGATACATCACCGCAATCCGGTGGCTGATGTGCTCCACTACCGCGAGGTTGTGCGAGATGAAGAGGTAGGCGAGCCCCATCTCCTTCTGCAGGTCCATCATGAGATTGAGGACCTGCGCCTGGATCGAGACGTCGAGCGCGGAGACTGGCTCGTCACCGACGATCAGCTTCGGACGTAGCGCAAGGGCGCGCGCGATGCCGATGCGCTGGCGCTGGCCGCCGGAGAACTGGTGCGGGTAGTCGTTCATCTGCGCCTTGCGCAAGCCGACGCGATCGAATAGCGCCGCGACGCGTTGACGACGCTCCGTCGCATCCGCAAGCCCATGCACCTTGAGCGGCTCGCCGACGATATCGCCCGCCGACATGCGCGGATCGAGCGACGAGAACGGATCCTGGAAGATGATCTGCAACTGGCGGCGATAGGGCCGCAGATCCTTGCGGCTGCGATGCGTGATGTCCTCGCCGTCAACCTTGATCGCGCCGCCGGTCGGGTCGGTCAGACGTAGCACGGTGCGCCCGACCGTCGACTTGCCGCAGCCGGATTCGCCGACGAGCCCGAGCGTCTCGCCGGCGCGGATGCTGAAGCTGACGCCGTCGACGGCATAGACCGCGCCGACCTGGCGGCGCAGCACGCCTTTGTAAATCGGGAAGTGCTTCTTCAGGTCGGTGACGTCGAGCACCGGCGATGGATCGGGTGCGCGCGCGGCGGTCTCAGGCATGCGACGCTCCATAAAGCGCGTCGGAGCGCCAGCACGCGGCCCAGTGCTGCTCGCGCTTTTCCTCGAACGGCGGATATTCGCGGCGGCATTTGTCTTCGGCGAAAGGACAGCGCGGCGCGAAGGTGCAACCGGCGGGCAGATTGGAAAGCGCGGGCACCGTTCCTTCGATCTCCTGCAGACGTGCGCCGGTCTCGGTCGCTTCGCCGCGCATGATGCCGAGGCGCGGGATCGAAGCCATCAGGCCGTGGGTGTAGGGATGCAGCGGGCGCGCGAAGAGTTCGCCGACCGGCGCCTCCTCGACCTTGCGGCCGGCATACATCACGATCACGCGCTGCGCGGTCTCGGCAACGACGCCGAGATCGTGTGTGATCAAGACGACGGCCGTTCCGAGCTTTTGCTGAAGCTGCAGGATGATGTCGAGGATCTGCGCCTGGATGGTGACGTCGAGCGCGGTTGTCGGCTCGTCGGCGATCAGGACCTTCGGATTACAAGCGAGCGCCATCGCGATCATCGCGCGCTGGCGCATGCCGCCGGATAGTTGATGCGGATACTCGTTGGCGCGTTGCGCAGGCTCCGGGATGTTGACGAGCTTCAGCATGTCGACCGCCTTCTGGTCGGCATCGGCGCGGCTGATCGATTGATGCAGCAGCAGCGCCTCGGCAATCTGTCGGCCGATTGTCATGATCGGATTGAGCGACGTCATAGGCTCCTGGAAGATCATCGAGATCTGCCCGCCGCGCATGCGCCGCATGGCGAGGTCGTCGAGCGTGAGGAGATCGACGCCATCGAGCTTCACCGAGCCGGCGGCGATGCGGCCCGGCGGGTTCGGCACCAGCCGCATCAGCGAGAGCGCCGTCATGCTCTTGCCGCAGCCGGACTCGCCGACGATGGCCAGCGTCTCGCCAGGCATCAGGGAGAAGGAGATGTCGTTGACCGCGGTCAGTTCCCCGATCCGCGTGTCGAAGACGGTGCGCAGTCCCTTGACCTCGAGCAGCGGCGCGGCCGTCGCTGCTTGGCTCGCAGGCAGCACGTGCGTATCGGGTTCGCTCGTCATAGTCATCGTGCGCCCCGCCGCATCAGTTCCGCAGCCTCGGATCGAGGATGTCGCGCAACGCGTCACCCAGCAGGTTGGTGCCGAACACCGCGAGGCTGATGGCGATGCCTGGAAAGATCACCAGCCACGGCGCGGTGCGCACATATTCCGCTGCCGATTCCGACAGCATGCGCCCCCAGGACGGATAGGGCTCGGGGATTCCCAAACCAAGGAAGGACAGCGACGCCTCGGTGAGGATGGCGGCGCCGAGCTGTGCGGTTGCGATGACGATCAGCGGCGCCAGCGTATTCGGCAGGACGTGACGGATGGCGATGCGCGTCTCGCTCATGCCGACGGCGCGTGCGGCTTCCACAAACGGTTGCTCGCGCAGCGCCAGCGTGTTGGAGCGCACGACGCGTGCGGAATAGGGAATGAGCGGTATCGCGATCGCGATGATGGTGTTGGTGAGGCTCGGGCCGAGAGACGCGGCCATCACCAGTGCGAGCACCAGCACCGGCATCGCTTGCAGGACGTCGACGATGCGCTGAACGATCAAGTCCGTCCATCCACCGAGATACCCCGAGGCGAGCCCGAGGATCACGCCGAACAGGCAGCCCAGCGCCGTCGATCCGATGCCCACCGCGAGTGAGATGCGGGCGCCGTAGACGATGCGGCTGAACATGTCGCGGCCCATGAAGTCGGAGCCGAACCAGTGGCTGGCGTCGGGCGCTCCGAGCGAAATGGCAGCATTCGTCGACAGCGGATCGAAAGCGGTGATGAAGTCGGCGAAGATCGCGCAGAAGACGAAAACGATCATGATGATCGCGCCGACGGCGCCGAGCGGATGTTGCAGCGCCATGCGGCCGATGGCGCGGCCGATGCCTTCCTCGCCCGCGTTGGCGGGCACCGCTTCAGCGGCGACGTCGGTACCATGCATGCTCTGGTCAGCCATCGCGCGTCACGCTCAAGAGTATTTGATGCGCGGGTCGAGCACCGCGTAAAGCATGTCGACGAGGAAGTTGATGACCACCGCGATGACCGCGACGAACATCACCAGATTCTGAACGATCGGATAGTCGCGCCAGCGGATCGCCTCGACGAGGAAGCGGGCGACGCCGGGGATGTTGAAGACCGTCTCGGTCACGATCAGTCCGCCCATCAGGAACGCCGCCTCGATGCCGATGACGGTGACGACCGGCAGGATCGCGTTGCGCAGCGCATGGCGGTAGTTCACGGTCGCGTCCGACGCGCCTTTAGCACGCGCGGTGCGGATGTAGTCCTGCCGCATGATCTCCAGCATCGACGAGCGTGTCAGGCGCATGATGAGCGCCGAACTGCGGAAACCGACTGCGAGCGCTGGAATGCTGTAGAGCAGCACCGCGTCCCAGAACGTCGCCGGCGCATCGGTGTAGATCGGGATCGTCCCGAAGTAAGCGACGAAGCCCATCAGGATCAGCAGCGCAAGCCAGAACGATGGCATCGAGAGGCCGCTGAGGCTGACGACGCGCAGCACATAGTCGAGCGCCGAGTTCTGCCGCACCGCGCTGATCACGCCGAGCGGTACGCCGAACAGAACGGAAAAGGTAAGCGCCAGACCGGCCAGCTTCGCGGTGATCGGAATGCGCGGGAGGATTTCCGCAAGCGCCGGTTTCTCGGACAGGAAGGAGTAGCCGAGATCGCCGTGGAGAAGCCCGCTGATCCACGCGACGTACTGCACCATGATCGGCTGATCGAGGCCGAACTGCCTTTCGAGGTCCGCCTTATCGGCCGGATTGATCATGCCGGCGGCGTCGAAAAGGATATCCGCGATGTTGCCCGGCACGAGCCGCAGCATGACGAACACGAGGATGGATATCCCGACCAGAGTCAGGAGCATGAGGAAGAAGCGCCTGATGACATAGGCCGCCAAGGTTTCGCCCTCTGTCTAAAGAACAGCCACAGGCTGCCGGCCGCAGCCGCGCACAGCCA
>JAFKKS010000512.1 GCA_017304555.1 Hyphomicrobiales bacterium | reverse complement strand
GTGACACCGGTGATGCCGGCGGCGTCGATCGCGCTCTTGAGGCCTGCGGCGTTCGTGTCATTGGCGATCGTGACGTTGGTGCCGTTGATCGTCAGCGTGCCGCCCGTGTAGGTGCCGGGCACGGTGCCTGACGTCGCGGAGCCCGGCGTGGCGGCTGCTCCAATCGAATTGAGCGCGATATCGACCGGCGTTGCGCCGACCATGCCGCCGGAGATCGAGAGATTTTTCACGGTCGCGGTGCCGATCGCGGTGGCGTCGACGGTGAAGGAAGTGGACTTGGACGACGCATCCTGGCGGGCCTGGTTGATGGTGGCCTGCATGGACTCGACGGTCTTGGTGATGGCGGTGAGGCCGTTATTGGCGGCCTGCAGCGTCTGAATGCCGTTCGACATCGAGTCGAGGATGTTCGAGAGGTCGGCCGCGCGCGAGGACAAGGCGGAGGAGGTGAAGAAGCTCGTCGGGTTGTCGAGAGCGGAGTTGACCTTCTTGCCTGTGGCGAGACGGTTCTGCGTCGTGCTCAGGAGCGACGCCGTGTTCTGCAGCGCAAGCAAGTTCTGCCGGACGCCGGCGGAGAGGACGATGTCGCTCATGGCTCAACCCTTCATGAATCCGTAGAGGATGGGTTGATCATGATTTGGTAACCCTAATGCCCGGTAAACGAGGTTCTAACGACTCCTTAATGCGGGTGGCGGACACAAAAAACGGCGGGGCAAACCCCGCCGTTTCCGTTTGGCCGAAGCCAGGAAGGATCAGAACAAGCGCAGCACGGCCTGGTCGGCCTGCGACGCGAGAGAGAGCGCCGTGGTCGAGAGCTGCTGGCGGGTCTGCAGGGCGAGGAGGTTTGCGGCCTCTTCGTTGCTGTCCGCGAGCACCAGGTTGTCGGCGCCGGTCTGCAGCGTGTTGATCATGTTCTTGGTGAAGTCCTGACGGTTCTGCACGATCGACAGGTTCGAGCCGAAGGCCGAAGACTGCGAGCGCAGCGACGTCAGCGCAGTCGCGAGACCGTCGAGACGAGAGTCGAGCGAGGTGTTGTTCGAGAACTCGGTGGCGTCCGCCGCGCCGATACCGAGGACATCCGAGTTGATGCCGTCCGGATTCTGCGAAACGATCGAGATCGAGCTCGTGTTGGTCTCGTTGAACACCAGTTTCAGCGTGTCACCCTTCAGCAGGTTGACACCGTTGAAGCTGGAATCGTCCGCGAGCTTGTTGAGCTGGTCGCGCAGTTCGTTGAACTGGCTGATCAGGTTCTTGCGGACGCTGTTGCCGCCGATCGTCTGGGTGCTGGAGGCGCCCGTCGAGCCGTCGATGGCGTTAGCAGCGGTAGCGCCGACAACCGAGAGATCCTCCGTCGAGAGGTTCTGGATGTTGAGGCGGCCGCCGTCGTTGGAGGCCTTCACCTTGCCTGTGAGCGAGGTGTTGGTGTTGATCGCGGCGACGAGATCGTCGACGGTCTTCACCGAACCGCCCGTGCCCGCGGCGTAGTTGGTCGAGGTCGAAAGGCCGAGCGAGGTCAACAGCGCGCCGGTCGAGCCGGTGAAGTCGACGTTGCCGTTGGCGTTCGAGATCGTGATCGTGGAGCCGGACACCGAGGTGGTGACGCCACTGATGCTAGCGGCATCGATCGCGGTCTTGAGGCCGGCAGCGTTGGTGTCGTCGGCAATCGTGACGTTGGTGCCGTTGATCGTCAGCGTGCCGCCCGTGTAGGTGCCGGGAATGGTGCCGGACGTGGCGGAGCCGGGGGTTGCGGCCGTACCGGCGGTGTTGAGCGCGATGTCGACCGCGGTGGTGCCAACGGCGCCGCCGGAGATCGAGAGATTCTTCACGGTCGAGGTGCCGATCGCGGTGGCGTCGACAGTGAAGGACGTGGACTTGAAGGAGGCGTCCTGGCGGGCTTGGTTGATGGTGGCCTGCATGGACTCGACGGTCTTGGTGATGGCGGTGAGGCCGTTATTGGCGGCCTGCAGCGTCTGAATGCCGTTCGACATCGAGTCGAGAATGCCCGAGAGGTCGGAGGCGCGCGCCGAGAGCGAGGAGGAGGTGAAGAAGCTCGTCGGGTTGTCGAGAGCGGAGTTGACCTTCTTGCCAGTGGCGAGACGGTTCTGCGTCGTGCTCAGGAGCGAGGCGGTGTTCTGCAGCGCGAGGAGGTTCTGCCGAACGCCGGCAGAGAGGGTGATACCGGAAGCCATTTGAAGGAACCTTTCTGGTCGGATGCCATACTGGCGGATAGATCGATCGTTCGGATCGACTGACCGGAAGTTCCCATAGCCGTCTCTATTCGACGTAAAAAAACATGGTTAATCAATGGTAAGCGCGAGCGATGATCACCTTTAGGTTGCGGGCGCTCGTGCTGGCGACGACGCCGGACGCGCGAACACGGCGCTCAAGTTTGAATGTCGGTATGCGGCAGGTCGTCGTCGGGGTTTTGTGCGCTTTCGCTCGTTCGGTCGTAGGCGCGAGCCCGTTGCAGAACGCGGTCGTTGGCGCGGCGGGGAATACGGCTGGTGCGCTGCTCCATCACCCGCATCAGCGCGGCGCGCACGCCGGCTCCCATCGACCAGCGGGAAAGTCCTTGTTGCGATTGATCGTTGTGGGAGTCCGTGGCCGCAGAGGCCGCCGCCACAGCCTGTGTCGGCTCGAGCGCGGTCACGGCGCTGACGCCGCGTCCCGTTCCTCGAAGCGTTGTTGCGGAGCGCGCCGGGCTCATCCCCGCGCGGCCCGCGGTATCGGTCTCCACGTCAGCCTCCTGAATAGACAGCCAGGCTTTTCCGCACCGCGAAGCTTTAACTTTAGCTGCGGGCCGTAAATGACGCGTTAGATAGCGCGGTTAAGCACCTCTACAGAAAGGCGGTAAAATTCGACGCGTTTCAATTACCAAACGCAACACCTCGACATCAGAGCGTGCGGCTTACGGCGACCGGTTGCGACGCATAGCGCGGCGCGGCGACGGGGCGTCCGGACGCCCCGTAGGTTTGCGGCGCCGCCTTGCGCGCGACCTCTCCAGCGGCGCTGCGGATGATGCCTTCCGATACGGCATGTGCCGTAGCGAGCACCGCGAGGTTGATCTGCAGCAGGGCGCGGAAAAGGTCGTGGTGCTGCTGCAATTGCGCGAGCGTTTGCGGAAGCGCCTCGGATATCGCCGTGGCATTCGCCTTGAGGCGCGTCGTATCGGCGAGGTAGCGGCTGGCAAGCTCGCTCTTCTCCGCGACGAGCGCTGTTGCTTCCGCGAGCTTTCCCTCGCGCACGAGTTCGGTCTCTTGCTCGACCGTGGAGAGAAGCGAATCCATGACCCGCAAGAGATTGTCGACCAACTGCCGGCATTCGGCTTTGGAAATTGGCGCGATGGCAGGCGGTACGGCGGCCGGTTCGCCGTGGGGCGAAAGACGCGTCATTTCGTGGCGATCTCCTGCTGGGCGAGAAGCGAGCGATAGACGTCATCGGCGATACCGATGCCGCCGGCCTTCACCATCGATTTCGCGAATTGGTCGGTGAGGAACGATCGCCACACGCCGACGCCGGTGCCGCCGCCGAAGGGGCCGTCACCGTCGATGCCGGTGTACATCTGCTGGAACATCGAATTCAGGAACACCGCTTCGAAGTCTTCAGCCTTCGCGCGCGCTTTCGCTTGCATGGTTTGTGTTGGCGATGTTGTTGGATTCGTCGAGGACGCCGCTCGCAACATCGTCGGATCGATGCGCGTGAGTGCGCTCGACGCTGCCGTTGCGACTGACGTCATCACATCACCTCGATGTCGGCTTGGATCGCGCCGGCGGCCTTGATTGCTTGCAGGATCGCGATGAGATCACGCGGGCCGATGCCGAGGGCGTTCAGCCCGTCGACGACTTGCTGCAACGAGACGCCCTCCTGCACCATGGCGAGCTTCTTGCCGTCCTCCTGCACGCCGATGCGTGTGCGCGGTACGACGCGCGTGCGTCCGCGTGAGAACGGCGCCGGCTGACTGACTTGCGGCGTCTCGGAGATCGTCACGGTGAGGTTGCCTTGCGCGACCGCGACGGTGGAGACACGGACGTCGCGTCCCATCACGATGATGCCAGAGCGTTCGTCGATGACGATCTTGGCGGCAAGATCCGGCTCGACCTGCAACTGCTCGATCTCGGTCAGCAGGGCAACGACGTTGCCGGGATATTTTTTCGGAATGGTGACCTGCACCGTCGACGGGTCGAGCGGTTCGGCAACCGCGCCACCGATGAAATCGTTCACCGCGGCCGCGATCCGCTTTGCCGTTGTGAAGTCGGCGTTGCGCAAGGCGAGGCGCAACTGCGGCAGGCGGTTGAGCGCAAAATCGATCTCGCGCTCGATGATCGCGCCGTTGACGATGCGCCCGACCGTCGGAACGCCACGCGTGATCTTGGCGGCGTCACCTTCCGCCTGGAAGCCGCCGATCGCGACGGAACCTTGACCGACAGCGTAGACGTTGCCGTCGGCGCCGAGGAGAGGGGTGACGAGGAGCGTGCCGCGGGCGAAGGACCGCCTG
>JAFKKS010000511.1 GCA_017304555.1 Hyphomicrobiales bacterium | reverse complement strand
CCCATCCCCTTGTGTCGCGAAGGCCCAATGCCACGCAGCGTATCGCCTTCCGGCGGCTCGATCTTGCAGATGTCCGCGCCCATATCGCCGAGGATCTGTGCCGCATATGGCCCCAGGACGTTCATCGTCATGTCGATGACGCGGATGCCGGTCAAAGGGCCGCTCACGATATTCTCCTTGCTTCGTTCGATGTCTGTGCACCGAGAACGCCGGCGTTCTGCAACTCCGCGATCTCTTCGCCGGTAAAGTCGAAATCGGCGAGGATGGCCGAAGCATCCGCGCCCGCCGGCGGCGCGACACGATGCAGCGCCGCGCCGCGCCGGCCATCCGCCCAGACGGGAAACGGAATATGCCGCTCGCCGTCGCGCTCCATCACCATTTCGCGCGCCTTCACTTGCGGGCTTTCCGCCGTCTGCGTCGGTGTCAGAACGCGTTGCGCCGGCACGTCGTGCTGATTGAAGCGCGCCATCCAGTCGTCCATCGTGCGCGCCCGCAGCACCTCGCGCATGCGGCGCGAAAGCGCGTCCCCATGCTGGCGGCGCTGCGTTTCCGTCGCGTAGATGTCATCAGCGAGATCCGGCGCAAGGTCATGCGCTGCGGCGACGAAATTCGTCCAGAATTTTTCCTCGACGATGCCGAGCGCGATGGCGCCATCCGCCACGTCGAAAAGATCGTTGGTCGGCCACAGATGCTCGCGCGAGACGTGGTCAAGCTCGAAACCATGCCGCGCGGCCGTGAACGACATTGCCGCTTCCGCCAGACTGAGATCGAGATAGACGCCCTTCCCGGTTCGCTCCCGCTCATGC
Source organism: Hyphomicrobiales bacterium (assembly GCA_017304555.1). Lineage (GTDB taxonomy): Bacteria > Pseudomonadota > Alphaproteobacteria > Rhizobiales > Xanthobacteraceae > JAFKKS01. The sequence goes on along the minus strand of JAFKKS010000511.1, from coordinate 3,690 downwards.
ATCGCGGAGAGGATGGCGATGACCGCGTAAGCGCCGGCCGCAAGGTCCGCGACCGGCAACCCCGAGCGCCGGGGCGGCTCCAGCCAGTGGCCGCAGAGCACCATCGCGCCCGCCGCCGATAGATAATTGAGATCATGCCCGGGCACGAGACGTTCCGGCCCGTTCTGACCGTAGCCCGACAGCGAGCAATAGATCAGCCGCGGATTGATCTTCGAAAGCGATGCAAAATCGATCCCGATCCGCTCCGTCACACCCGGTCGAAAGCCTTCGATCGCGACATCGACGCCGCGCGTCAAGCGCTCGACGACGCGCATCGCCTCCGGTCGCTTGAGGTCGAGAATGATGCTGCGCTTGTTCCGGTTTGCCATCTTGAACAGCGGGAAGCGGAATTCGCGCGCCGCGTCGCCACCCGGCGGTTCGACCTTGATCACGTCGGCGCCGAGATCACCAAGCGCGACGGTCGCGAACGGCCCCGGCAGCAGCAGCGAGAAATCGAGAACCTTGACGCCCCGCAGCGGCTGCCAGCCTTCAGGGCGGTCCGATCGTTCCGCGTTTTCGGTCATGGGCACTCAATACGATTTCGGTAGGCCAAGCACGCGCTCGGCAATGAAATTGAGGATCATGTGCGGGCTGATCGGCGCGATGCGCGGAATGAGGCTTTCGCGCAGATAGCGCTCTACCACGAACTCCTTCGAGTAGCCCATACCGCCGTGCGTCAGGATCGCTTGCTCGCACGTCTCGAAGGCTGCTTCCGCCGCAAGATATTTCGCGGCGTTCGCTTCGGCGCCGCACTCTTCGCCGCGGTCGTAGAGCGAGGCCGCCTTGAACACCATCAGGTTCGCGGCTTCGAGCTCCGCCCAGCATTTCGCCAAGGGATGCTGGATGCCCTGGTTCTGCCCGATCGGCCGGCCGAACACGACACGCTCGCGGGCGTATCGCGATGCACGACGCAGCGCCGCGCGCCCGATGCCGATCGCCTCGGCTGCAATGAGGATACGCTCCGGATTCATGCCGTGCAGGATGGAGCGGAAGCCGTCGCCCTCCGGACCAATACGGTCCGCTTCCGGGATTTCCATCTTGTCGAAGAACACCATGTTCGAGTCGACGGCGTGGCGGCCCATCTTGTCGATTTCGCGCACCTCGACATGGCTACGGTCGAAGTCGGTGTAGAACAGCGTCAGTCCGTCGGTCTTGCGTTTCACCTGATCGAGCGGCGTCGTGCGCGCAAGCAGCAGGATCTTGTTGGCGACCTGTGCGGTCGAGATCCAGATCTTCTCGCCGCTGACCACATAGCGGTCGCCTTGCTTGTCGGCGCGCGTCTTGATCTGCGTCGTGTTAAGGCCGACATTGGGTTCCGTCACTGCGAAGCATGCTTTGTCCTCGCCGCTGATCAGCGGTGGCAGCATGCGTTTCTTCTGCTCGTCCGTGCCAAAGACGACGACCGGATTGAGCCCAAAGATGTTCATGTGGATGGCCGAGGCGCCGCTCATCGCGGCGCCGGATTCGGCGACCGCCTGCATCATGATCGCCGCTTCGGTGATGCCGAGGCCCGCCCCGCCAAACGCTTCCGGCATGGCAATGCCGAGCCAACCTCCCTTGGCGACAGCGGCATGAAACTCGTGCGGGAAGTCGCCCTCGCGATCCTTGCGCAGCCAATAGTCGTCGCCGAAATCGGCGCAAAGCTGTAGGATTGCCTCGCGCAACTGCTGCTGATCGGTTGTCAGTGAAAAGTCCACGCTCGCCTCGATTTACCCGACGTAACTCTCGATGACGCGCGGGTCGCGCGCGATCTCCTCCGCCGGACCATCGAGAACCAGATGTCCGGCCGACATGACATAAGCGTGTTGCGCATGCCGCAGCGCCTCATGCGCGTTCTGCTCAACCTGGAGGATCGCAATGCCGGCGGCATGCAGCGCCTTGAGATGCTCGAACACCTGCGTCACCAGGATCGGCATCAGGCCCCAGGAGATTTCGTCGATCAGCAGAAGCTTCGGCTGCGTCATCAGCGCCCGCGCCAGCGCCAGCATCTGCTGCTCGCCGCCGGACAAGGTCGCCGCGAGCTGACTGCGCCGCTCACCGAGCCGAGGAAAAAGGTCGAACGCCGTATCGAGGCCGCGGCGCAAGCCGGCGGCGTCGCAAGTGTAGCCACCGATGCGTAGGTTTTCTTCCACCGTCATCTGCGGAAAAATCTGGCGGCCTTCCGGCACATAGCCGAAACCGTGGCGCTGGCGGTGCCACGGCGGCAGCGTCGAGATATCGTCGCCGTTGAGAACGACGCGGCCGCGATGCTTCACAAGACCGACGACGGCGCGCAACAGCGACGTCTTTCCCGCGCCATTCGCGCCGATCAGGACGATCCAACGCCCGGCCTCGACCTGCAAACTGACGCCGCCGACGGCGATCGCTTGGCCGTAGCGGACTTCGATGCCGTCGAGTGTCAGCATGGCCTACACCGCCGCTTCGCCGAGATACGCACGGATGACCTCCGGGTCGCGACGCACCTGATCGGGCGTACCGACAGCGATCACCGCGCCGGCATCCAGCACCACCGCGCGGTCGCAAAGGGACAGAGACTGACGGACATTGTGATCGACCATCACGATGCTGGTGCGTGTCTTCAGCTTCTGAATGAGCGACAAAAGGTCCGCGGCCTCACCGGTCGTCAAGCCGGCTAGCGGTTCATCGAGTAGCAGAAGGCACGGCTTGAGCGCCAGCGCGCGCGCCACCTCAAGCCGCTTCAGCATTCCGAGCGTCAATTGGCCGGCGAGATCGCTCGCGCGTTGATCGAGACCGACGCTGGCCAGAATCGCCATGGCGTCATCCGCCGAGTTGTGATGCGCGGCGGCCGCGCTCGGCACTGACGCAAGCACGTTGTCGAGCACCGTAAGCGAGCGGAACGGCCGCACCACCTGGAACGTGCGCGCGATGCCAAGCTGCGCACGGCGAAAGGCCGGATAAGTCGTGATATCGGCCCCGTTCAGCCGCACGCGTCCGGCGTCCGGCGCCGCGGTACCGGCAATGAGGTTGAACAACGTCGTCTTGCCGGCGCCATTCGGCCCGAACAGGCCGAGCAAAGCCCCCTTCTCGACCGTCAAGTCGACGCCGCGCACGGCATGCACGCCGCCGAATCGCTTCTGCACGCCTTCGACCTCGAGCAGCGCCATGGCTCAAGCTCCCGGGCCGCTGGCGGCAACGGGGCGCGCCGTCGCTTTTCCGCGCGCCATCAGCCGCGATAACACAGGGACGATGCCGTCGCGCATGAACAGGATGACCGCGAGCAGCAGCAGACCGACGATCGTCAGATGCAGCCCGGGCGCGATGACCTGTAACGCCTCACGGATCAGCACATAGAGAAGTGCGCCGGCGACCGGCCCCATCGCAGTGCCCGCACCTCCGATTAACGGCACGGCCAGCGCGATAATTGAAATGTCGACTGCGAACACGACGTTGGGAAACAGCGACGAGGCAAACAGCCCATGCACGGCGCCGGTAAACCCGGCGATGCCGGCGCTCACCGCGAACAAGACAAGCTTCAGCCGCGTCGCGTTGATGCCAATCGCCGTCGCAGCCGTCTCGTCGTCCTTGATGGCGAGAACGCGCACGCCCATCCGCGTGCGCTGGATCAGCAGCAGGATGATGGTCGCGCCCGCGGCCGCCGCCATCATCAGCACATGCGGTAGCCAGATCGGC
>JAFKKS010000503.1 GCA_017304555.1 Hyphomicrobiales bacterium | reverse complement strand
GGAGGATCGCCATGGACGCCCGCCCCAGCCACTATCCTGAAATCTACGCCCGCGCGCAGCGCGACCCGGAGGGTTTCTGGGGCGAGGCGGCGCAGGCGATCGATTGGTATGAGGCGCCGAAGACGATCTTCGACCCGAAGGCCGGGATCTACGGCCGCTGGTTCACCGATGGCGTCTGCAACACCTGCCACAACGGCATCGACCGCCATGTCGCCGCCGGCCGCGGCGACCAGACCGCGATCATCTATGACTCCCCGGTCACCAAGACCGTGCGCCGCATCAGCTACGCCGAGCTTCTGAAGGAAGTCGCGGCATTCGCCTCCGTGCTGCAGGACTTCGGCGTCACGAAAGGCGATCGCGTCATCATCTATATGCCGATGGTGCCGGAAGCAGTGGTCGCGATGTACGCCTGCGCCCGCATCGGCGCGATTCACTCCGTCGTGTTTGGCGGCTTTGCGGCGCGCGAGCTTGCGACGCGCATCGACGACGCCAAGCCGAAGCTGATCCTGACGGCAAGCTGCGGCATCGAGGCGAGTCGTGTCGTGCCGTACAAGCCGCTGCTCGATGCCGCGATCGATCTCGCGAAAGCGAAGCCGGAAGCTTGCATTCTGCTGCAGCGTCCGCAGTGCGAAGCGACGCTGACGGCGGGGCGCGATCACGACTGGGCGTCGCTGCGCAGCGCTGCGCTCGCGGCCGGCAAGAGCGCACCGTGCGTCCCGGTCAAGGCGACGGATCCGCTCTACATTCTCTATACGTCAGGCACGACCGGCATTCCGAAGGGCGTGGTGCGTGACAACGGTGGCCACATGGTTGCGCTCTATTGGTCGATGCATGGCCTCTACGGCGTGAAGCCCGGCGAGACGTGGTTCTGTGCCTCCGATATCGGCTGGGTCGTTGGCCACAGCTACATCGTCTATGCGCCGCTGTTCTACGGCGCGACGTCGATCCTCTACGAAGGCAAGCCGGTGGGCACGCCTGATGCCGGTGCATTCTGGCGCGTGATCGCGGAACACGGTGCGGTCGCGATGTTCACCGCGCCGACGGCGTTTCGCGCGGTGAAGAAGGAGGATCCGCAGGGCGCGCTTCTGCGATCGCATCAGCTCACGAAGTTCCGCACGCTGTTCCTTGCGGGCGAGCGCGCCGACCCAGACACGATCAAGTGGGCCGAGAACCTTTTGAAGGTGCCGGTGATCGACCATTGGTGGCAGACGGAAACCGGCTGGGGCATCGCCGGGAATCCGATGGGGCTCGGTGCGTTGCCGGTGAAGTACGGCTCGCCGACCGTTGCGATGCCGGGCTACGACGTGCGCGTCGTCGACGAGGCGGCGAAAGAATTGCCGGCGAATACGATGGGATCGATCGTCATCAAGCTGCCGATGCCGCCCGCGTGCCTGCCGACCTTGTGGAACGACGACGCCCGTTTCAAGGAAAGCTACCTCGCGGAATTCCCCGGCTACTACAAGACGGCGGACGCCGGCTACAAGGATGAGGACGGTTATCTCTTCATCATGGGGCGCACCGACGACATCATCAATGTCGCCGGACATCGGCTCTCGACCGGCGGTATGGAGGAAGTTCTCTCCGGCCACCCGGACGTCGCTGAATGCGCTGTCATTGGCATCGCCGACACGCTGAAAGGTGAGGTGCCGTGCGGCTTCGTCGTGCTCAAGGCCGGTGTGACGCGCGATGCGAGCGAGATCGAGCGCGAGATCGTCGTGCTGGTGCGCGAGAAGATCGGCCCGGTCGCCGCCTTTAAATTGGCGCTGACTGTCGCGCGGCTGCCGAAGACGCGCTCGGGCAAGATCCTGCGCGGCACAATGAAGAAGATCGCCGACGGCGAAGAATGGAAGATGCCGGCAACGATCGATGATCCCGCCGTGCTCGACGAGATCGGCGCGGCGATGAAGGGCAGGGGCGTCGGCCGCGCCTGAACGCGGCCGCTCGCATTAGAGAAAGTGAATCTTCCCTGTGGCGACGTCGTGCATCGCGGCTGCGATGCGCAGCTTTTTGTTGGCGACCAGATCTTTGAGAATCTGACTTTTCTCCGTGAGCATCGCGGCCGCCATGACGGCGTTCGATTCGGCGACGGCCTGCACGAAAGCGGCGTTCTTCGACGTTCGCTCTCCTGCCGCTTTGGATGCGGCCACGGCCGGGCGGATGTTGGCGAGCATCGCCGTGAGGTTGCCGACACGGACGTCGTCGATGGCGCCTTTGATCGCACCGCATTCGGAGTGACCGAGGACAACGATGGCGCGCGCGCCTGTCACGTAGGTCGCGAATTCCAGGCTGCCAATGATGTCGGTGTTGACGAAGTTACCGGCGACGCGTGCGCTGAAGATGTCGCCGATGCGCTGGTCGAATACGAACTCCGGCGGGACGCGGGAATCGATGCAGCCGACCACGGCCGCGAACGGCGCTTGACTGGTTGCGGTCGCCCGCACTTGCGCACGCAGATCGCAATGGATCATCTCGCCGGACACGAAGCGGGCGTTGCCTTCCTTGAGCCGAGCGATCGCCGCGTCCGGATCGACCGCGCTCTGCGTCGCGCGCGTGAGCACGGTGCAGGCGGCAGGTTCAGCGACGGCTCGCGTTGCCGCGAAGCCGGCCGCGATCGTTGTTGCAACGCACGAACAAAACCAACGTCGACTGTGCATGATCAGCCCCCAAAGCTGCGCAACCGATGCGGTTGCGATCGACGCTTATAGGACTGGATTATCTTTTTGTCGTTAACGCCCAACGTACAGTTGCATAGATTAGGCGCGGCGGTCTTCGAGCAGCGTGCCCATCTGCTTGAGTTCGGCTTCATGCGCCGGATCGCGGAAGGTTTCCGCAAGCGCCGCCGCTTCCCACGCCTGCATGGACGGCCGGTTGAGGAGCCGCGCAGCGTAGGCCGCCGGCGCGTCGTCAAGCACAAGACCATAGGTCTGGATGCGGAATGCGACCGGCGCGAAGAACGCGTCCGCCGCCGTGAACGTTGGGCCTGCGAGGAACGGCCCGCCGAAGCGTGAGAGCCCTTCGCTCCATAGTTCGCTCAACCGGTCGATGTCGTGGCGCAGGCGGTCCGACATGTCGTCGACGCGGATGCGCACGCCGATATTCATCGTGCAACGATCGCGCAGCGTATTGAAGCCGGCATGCATCTCCGCCGCTGCGCAGCGCGCCCACGCGCGCGCCACGGCATCCGCCGGCCATACGCCGTCGTGACGCTCGGCGAGATACTCGGTGATGCCAGGGGTCTCCCAGACGATCGTGTCGCCGTCATGCAGGACAGGCACCTGCCCGGTCGGTGAGAAGTCGCGGAATGCTTTCCAATTGTCGCCGCTGAAGCGTTCCAGGCGCTCGTTGAACGCGATCGCGCGCTCCGTCATCAGCACCCAGGGGCGCAACGACCACGAGGAGTAATTCTTGTTGCCGATGAAGAGATCGTACTTCGCCATATGTTCGATCCTCATGCGTCGAATGCCGACGCGGCGTGTGGAATGCCCCGCTCATCGTGATAATAGAGGCTGTAACCGCTAAAGCGATACAAGGGCTTGGAGTTCCTCATGACGATCGGATTTCGCATCTTTCCACGACGGCGCGCGGTCGACGCCAAATGGGTGGCACAGTATCGTGGCCTGCCGGTCGCCAACGTCTCCGACATGATGTCACGCGCGGCGGCCGGTGGCGCACGGCTGCGGCCGCTGCATGCAGGTGGGTATATGAGCGGCCCCGCTTTCACGGTGAAGACGCGGCCTGGCGACAATCTCATGGTCCACAAGGCGCTTGATCTCGCGCAGGCGGGTGACGTCGTCGTGGTCGATGCTGGTGGCGATCTCACCAACGCGATCGTCGGTGAATTGATGCTCGCGCATGCCGAGAAGCGCGGACTAGCAGGCGTCGTCATCAACGGGGCCGTGCGCGATCTCGCCGCGATCCGCGCCGACGAGTTTCCCGTCTATGCCGCCGGCGTGACGCATCGCGGCCCGTACAAGGACGGACCGGGCGAGATCAATGTGCCGATCGCGCTTGACGGCATGGTGATCGAGCCGGGCGATCTCGTGATCGGCGACGATGACGGCTTGCTGTGCGTGCCGTTCGACGGCGTCGAAGCCGTTTACAAGGCGACGAAGGACAAGCACGCGGCGGAAGAGAAGCAGATGGCGGACATCGCCGCTGGCAAGAGCGACCGCAGTTGGGTTGACGCGGCGCTGAAGCGACTCGGTTGTGAAATTATGGAATGATATAAAGGCCCTTTAGACCTCGCGCTGTCTTAGTGCGTGCTGAGGCCGAGCGCCTCTTCGGCAAATCGGGGAAGCGCGTTGGCGGTCTCGTTGACCATCAATCGGACCTCGCGCCACTTGCGCTCGACATCGTATTCGCGCGCGAAGGCGAAGCCGCCATGCGTGGTGAACGCCGCATCGGCCGTATTCCAGGCGGCCTGGGCTGCCGTGTGCCGGGCGATCAGTGCTTCGGAGTGACACTCGCGGCCGGCCTCGTAAAGTGCGACGGCGAGATCTAGGAGCAGCTTC
>JAFKKS010000502.1 GCA_017304555.1 Hyphomicrobiales bacterium | reverse complement strand
GCTTTGTGTTTGAGCACCTCTTCGGCGATGCCGCAGTCGCCGCCGCCGATGATGAGGATGTGGCGCGCGGCGCCGTGCGCCAGGATCGGCACATGCGTCATCATCTCGTGATAGACGAACTCGTCGCGCGTCGTCACTTGCGTCGCGCCGTCGAGCATCAGCATTTTCCCGAAGTGCCGATTCTCGAACAGCACCAAGTCCTGGTGCTTGGTCTTGTCTTCGAACAAGACACGCTCGGCCACGAAGCTCATCCGCACGCCCAGCGGCTCGAGCAGCGTCTCAGAAATCCAGCGTTTTGACGACATTGGGTTCTCCAGCGGCGCACCGCATCCAGAGCCTCGGTTCTGATGGAATCAGAACCAGGGCTCTATGTTTATGTCGGCCGCATTTTCTTTCATGCGAACCGGTGCCCACTTCGCTCGAAAATGCTTTGGCAATACGTCACGCCCGGCATGAGGCCGGGCATTCACGCCTTTGCCGCGAGATGGAAGGCGACATGGATGGCCGGGACAAGGGCGTTCATGCCCGTCTTCAACGGGCTGTGCCCGGCCACGACGTCACGTTAGGGCTGTGGCGCTCACGCGCCCTGCCCGCGCAATAATTCGCTCACCGCGATATTCTTCGGCGTGAACGCTTCGCGCAGCACCGGGATGCATGCATCCGGATTGGCGTCGCCGCACATGAAGATATCGAGCGCGGCATAGCCGTTCTCCGGCCATGTGTGGATTGAGATGTGGCTCTCGGCCAGCACCGCTACACCCGACACGCCGCCATTCGGCTCGAAGTGATGCAGATGGATATGCAGCAACGTGGCTTTCGCCTCGTCGACGGCGCGACGAAGCGTCGTCTCGATGTGATCGATATCATCGAGCCGTTCAGCGTCGTAGAGATCCACGATGAGATGCGCACCCGCGCACCGCACCCCGTTCCTCACCACGAAATGGTCGTTACGCTCCTCAGCCTGAGCCGATGACGCGGCGACCGCGATATCTTCCTTTCGGGCGGTACTTGGAGTTCCCAAGCCCGTCGCCAATTGGAAGAGGGCGTTTTGGCGCATGCCGTCCTCCCCAACCAGAGATCGAAGCCAGGTGGCCGGCACGCCGGCCCCACGGATAACGAAATGCCGCCGGACCAGATCCTTAACTCGGACTGCCCCAAGCGGCAGGCCCCACATAGGCGCTACGCCCCTCTAGCGCAAGAAGATTCTGCACAGATGGCCGCCGTGGTGAACAGCCGGATTCAGATCAAGGCGAAGGCGCACGCAGCAAGCGAATTGAGTCGCCGCCGCACGTCTTGATGCGGCGGACGAAGCTCAAAATCCGTAGGAATACTGCGGATCTTGCAGCGCCTGTGCCTCGACTGAGGCGATCGCCGTCATGTTGACGACGCCACGCGCTGTGACCGAGGGCGTGAGGATGTGCACAGGCCGCGCCGCACCGATGAGGATCGGACCAACCGGCAACGCGTTCGCGAGCACCTTGATCATCTGGTAGGCGATGTTGGCCGCATCGAGATTCGGCATGATCATCACGTTCGCCTCGCCCTTCAGCCGCGAATGCGGAAAGATGCGTTCGCGATGCGTCGCGCTTAGCGCTGAATCGCCGTGCATCTCGCCCTCGACCTCGAGATCCGGGTGCCTTTGCGCCAGAAGCTCGCACGCGCGGCGCATCTTGCGCGACGACGCGCTATCGTAGCTGCCGAAATCGGAGTGCGAGAGGAGCGCGATCTTCGGCACGAGGCCGAAGCGGCGCACATGCGCAGCGGCAAGCACGGCCATCTCCGCGATATCCTCAGCCGTCGGCTCGGTCGTCACCTGGGTGTCGGCGAGGAAATAAGCTCCCCGCGCGGTGATGACGAGAGAAAGCGCGGCGAAATCCTGCACGCCCGGCGCCAACCCGACGATCTCGCGAATGTGGTAGAGGTGGCTCATATAACGGCCTTCGACGCCGCAAATCATGGCGTCCGCCTCTCCGCGCCGAATGCTGAGCGCCGCGATCACGGTGTTATTGGTGCGTACGATGGTGCGCGCCGCGTCGGGCGTAACACCGCGGCGGCCGGCCGCCTGGATGTACGTCATCACATAATCGCGGAACCGCGGGTCGTCCTCGGGATTAACCAGATCGAAGTCACGCTCAACCTTCAAATCGAGGCCGAAGCGCTCGATCCGCGCCTCAACAACCGATGGCCGCCCGACGAGGATCGGTCGCGCCAGTTTCTCTTCGACGACGACTTGGGCCGCACGCAGAATGCGCTCGTCCTCGCCTTCGGCGTAGACCACACGCTTGAGCGCGGCTTTCGCCTGGGCAAACACCGGCTTCATGATGAAGCCGGAACGGAAGACAAAGCGGTTGAGCCGCTCCAGATAGGTCGCGAAATCGCCGATCGGCCGCGTCGCCACGCCAGACTCGACTGCGGCCTTGGCGACAGCCGGCGCGATGCGCAGGATCAGCCGCGGATCGAACGGATTCGGGATGAGTGAACCGGGGCCGAACGAACGCGCCTCGCCGTAGGCCTGCGCCGCGACGTCCGAAGGCGCTTCACGCGCGAGCCCGGCAATCGCCTCGACAGCCGCCCGCTTCATTTCCCCATTGATCGTCGTCGCTCCGACATCGAGCGCACCACGAAAGATGTACGGAAAGCACAGGACATTGTTCACTTGGTTCGGAAAATCCGACCGGCCGGTGCAGATAATCGCGTCACTACGCGCCGCCAGCGCCTCATCGGGCATGATCTCCGGGTTCGGGTTCGCTAGCGCCATAATGAGAGGATGCGGCGCCATGCGCTTAAGCATGTCCGGCTTCAGCACGCCGCCCGCCGAAAGGCCCAGGAAGATGTCGGCGTCGTCGATGACCTCGCCAAGCGTGCGCTTGTCGGTCGGTTGCGCGAACACCGCCTTGTATTCGTCCATCAACGCGTTGCGGTCCTTGTAGACCACGCCCTCGATGTCCGTGACCCAGATGTGCTCGCGCCTCGCGCCAAGCGCGACCAGCAGATTGAGGCATGCGAGCGCGGCCGCGCCGGCGCCGGATGCGACGATTTTCACATCTTCCAGCTTTTTGCCGCCGATATGCATCGCGTTGACAACCGCCGCTGCGACGATGATGGCGGTGCCGTGCTGATCGTCGTGAAAGACCGGAATTTTCATCCGCGCCTTGAGTTGCCCCTCGATGGCGAAGCACTCCGCCGCCTTGAAGTCCTCGAGATTGATGCCGCCGAACGTCGGCTCCAATGCCGCCACGACCTCGACGACGCGCTCCACCTCATTGGCCGCAATCTCGATGTCGAACACATCGATGCCGGCGAACTTCTTAAACAGAACCGCCTTGCCTTCCATCACCGGCTTCGAGGCCAAGGGCCCGATATTGCCGAGCCCGAGCACGGCCGTTCCATTGGAGATGACGGCGACGAGATTGGACCGCGAGGTGAGGTTTGCCGCTTCGGCCGGGTCCGCCGCGATCGCCTCACAAACAGCCGCGACGCCGGGGGTGTAGGCGAGCGCGAGGTCGCGTTGCGTCCCTAAAGGCTTCGTCGGTTGGACCTCGACTTTTCCAGGTCGAGGAGAACGATGATACGCAAACGCATCCGCTTTTAGATCTTCAGAAATCCAAGACGCCATTGGCCCCCCACTTTCTCACCGACTTTAGCCGGTTCGTGGAGGAATCGCAGCCTTTTCTATGTCACAGCTGCTTTGCCCAACGTGCTGTTATTGGTCAGGAAAAGCGGTCCTCCTCAGGGAGCATTGCCGCCGGCGACTGTCGGCCGAAACGGCGCCTTGGCGGTCGGCGCAGCCGGCGGCGAAGCGATCTGCGGCAAATCGTTCGTAGCGGCATGATCCTGCGGCTTGCGGCGGCCCATCGTCCAATTATGCGTCATGCGCACCTCCGGATTGGGCACCGTCCAGCACGCGCCATCGGCGTCCATGAACACGACCCAGAGCAGCGCCCCCTCCTGCCCATAATCGATGACGAAATGCGCCCAGCCCGAACCTTTCGAGGTTTCGAGCGGCAAAGGCGGATTGAGCTGCAACATCATGAAGAAATCTCCGGATTGGGCTACCGGATTAACGGCCAGCCCTATCGCGGAGTTCCTTTGGGCGTTTGACGGCCCTTCGGCGGATGCACGCTTTGGTTGCGCTCGCCTTGCCCGAACAGCGCCTATTTCGACGGCAGGTTGAGCCGGATATGCAGCTCGCGGAGCTGCTTCGGCGTCACTTCCGACGGCGCACCCATCAGCAAATCCTCGGCGCGCTGGTTCATCGGATAGAGCACGACCTCGCGCAGGTTTTCTTCCCCTGCCAAGAGCATGACGATGCGGTCGATGCCGGGCGCGATACCGCCGTGCGGCGGGGCGCCGTAAGTCAACGCACGCAGCATGCCGCCGAACTTCGCTTCCAGCACCGCTTCCGGAGAGCCGGCAATCGCGAACGCCTTGCGCATCACGTCGGGGCGATGATTTCGGATCGCGCCGGACGACAGCTCCGTCCCGTTTCAGACGATGTCGTACTGGATCGCCTTGAT
>JAFKKS010000501.1 GCA_017304555.1 Hyphomicrobiales bacterium | reverse complement strand
GGGGGCCCTCGGAAGCCGGGCGGTCAGGATGGGACTGGCCCGGCAGCCTAAAGATATGGGTCTCGCTCGGGTTTGACCCCGATCAGTTCTGGCGAAAAACGCCGCGCGAGATTCGTTTGATCCTCGATGCTCGAAGCGCGGCAAGCGAGCGCGAGCACAATGAGCGGGCCTGGTTGGCCTGGCACATTGCAGCGCTCTCGCGCGCGAAGGTTATGCCGAAGATCGACAAGCTCATGGCGAAACCAAAGCCGACGCTACAGACATGGGAGCAGCAGCTTGCAATCGTGCGGCAGCTTAACGCGGCATTCGGCGGGAGTGTTGTTCGGCGTCAGTAATCACTTCAATTTTAACCCGCCGCCAACGATCGAGTAGCTGCCGATTTCCTTCCCGTTTTGACCATCGAATATTCGAACAAGGGCGGATTCGTCCGTTCCGTCGAAATAATAAGCGTACACGACGCTGACGAACGAAGATTTTGTGTCGATGTCCAGGGCGTAAAACTTGGGACGAACATACAGGCGCGGAAGGCTTCCCGGCACCTCCACCTTTAGGAAGATGCCGAGATTCATCAACTTCTTCATCAGCGCCTTGCGCTTCTTCTGAGCCGATTCCGATTTGTCGATCTTGATCCCCGCCGCTTCAACCGCTTGGCGTGACGTGGTTCCGCACAGGCAAAAGATTGCGACCGACAGAACAATGATGATGCGACGCATGTCGAGCCCTCCCATGGTCGGCATGGTTGCAGTCGTTCGAGGATAATTCAATGGCCGGACAAGCAACAATTGGTGCCCTTCGTGTTGTCCTTGGCGCTGATACGGCTCTTTTCGAGAAGGGCCTGAAGGATGCGTCGTCATCGTTGACGGCTTTCGGAGAGAGCATCAAGACAGCCGGTATGGTGATCGGCGCGGCAATGACGGCGCTTGTTGCTGGCGTCGGAGTGGGTGTTAAGAGCGCAATCGACGAGGCTGACAAGCTTTCGAAGATGTCGGCGAAGGTCGGCGTTCCGACCGATCAATTGGCCGCACTAAAGCACGCTGCCGACCTTTCTGATGTCAGCGTAGAAGCTCTTGAAAAGGGCCTCGGAAAGCTCTCGAAAAGTTTGATCGAAGCCGGCCAAGGGTCGCAGATGCCAATCCGTGCCTTCGCCGCGCTCGGCATCGGCATCAAGAATGCGGATGGAACGTTCAAGACGATTGGGCAGGTGCTGCCGGAGGTAGCTGACAAGTTCAAGCGCATGCGGGATGGGCCGGAAAAGACAGCCCTCGCGATGCAGCTTCTCGGCCGCGCCGGTGCAGACCTGATCCCGATGTTGAATGACGGCTCGGCGGGCCTGCGCGAGGCGGCAGAGGAGGCGAAGCAACTCGGGCTGGTCATCAGCACGGATACTGGCAAGGCAGCCGAGGCGTTCAACGACAACCTCCGGCGCCTGTCGTTGGTGCTCACAGGCGTGTCGACGCAGCTAATGCAAAATATCGTTCCGGTATTGGCTCGCTTCTCTCAATTCCTGATCGACAGCGCCAAGAACTCTGGGTTTCTCCAGACCGCTACCGAGCTTCTGACAACCACGTTTAACGGCATCGCGCGAACTACCATCCTCGTTTACGACAACATCGGCTTGATTGTGAAGATTGGCGCGTCGTTCGTCGCTGCCCAAATCGGCCTTGCCGCGGTCTCCGCAGCCATTGCGTTTGTTAAGCTCGCTGGAGCGCTACGGACAGCGACATTCGCAGGAATAGCATTTCAGGTGGTCACGTCCCTGCTCTCGAAGAAGGGCGTTCTGCTCGGCATTGCGACTGCCGTTGCCGCCGTTGCTGGTGTGTTCGACGGGCTTGGTGAAAAGCTCGAATCTGCGATGGACAAATTCAAGGATATCCTGCCGAAGGATATCATGGAGACAGTGAGCGAGACGCTCAAAAAGTTGGGGCTCGATACCCGTGGGCTAACGACCGACCTGAAAGGTTTGAGCGGGGCCACTGGCGAGGGCGGAAAAAAGATATTCAATCCCAATATCATCGACGCGACCAAGAGCGCGCTTGATTCCTTCATCAACAGCACGCAGAAGCGCATTGCCGCGATGCAGGCTGAAGCCAATTCGATTGGGCGCAGCACTTACGAGACGGAAAAGGAAAAGATTGCGCTTGAGGCCGCTGCTGTCGCCAAGTCAAACCACATTACGGTGACGGCGACATTGCAAGCCAAAATCGACGCGCTGGCCAAGTCCTATGCGGCGATGGCCGACAAGATCGAGGGCAAGCGCATCTGGGAATCGACCCGTACTGCGGCCGAGCAATTCGGCATCACGATGGAAGACCTGAACGGCAAGCTGTCGCGCGGATCGATCGGTTGGGACACATACAATCGCGCCGTCGTGCAGGCGCAGCAGAAATTGGTGCAGGCTGATCCGATCGCGCAAGGCATCGGGCAGACACTCTCTACCGCTTTTGATCGCGCGTTTGATGGCGCGGCAAAATTTAGCGATATCTGCGGTCAGCTTTTGAAAGACCTCGCGAAGTTGCTCGCCAACGAGGCTTTCAAGTGGCTGCTATTCGGGACGGGCGGCCAGCAGGGACTTCTTGGCGGGCTTCTCGGTGGCCTCGTTGGTGCCTTTGGCGGGGGTGGCGGCGGCGTTCTTGCCGGCGGCGCACCGCTCGGCATGGGCGGCATCGGCCATAACGCTCTCGGGACGAAGAACTGGAAGGGCGGCCCGACGTGGGTCGGTGAGCGCGGACCGGAGATCGTCGACCTTCCTCGGGGCGCTCGTGTGACGCCGAACAACATGGCGGGCCCCGGCGGTTCTCCGGCCTTCTCCTATGCCCCCACTTATAACGTGGCGCAGGGCGCCGATCCGAAAGCGATCGCCGAACTGAAGGCGACACAGCAGCAGGATCGCCAAGCCTTCTTCAGTCGCGTGGTCGAGGTGGTGCGGCAGGCTGATAGTCGGCGGATGCTCTGATGGCGATTTCGTTTCCGCGCACATTTCCGGATGAACTGGGCGTCGGCGGCTGGACATTCCCGCCGCTGCCGATGGCCGAAATCACGCCGCTGCGTTCCGGCAAGCAGATTTCGAAGGATCTCGGCCCGACGCTGTGGAAGCCGACCTGGAAGAGTGTCCCGCTCACCGAGGCCAAGGCTGGGGCCGTGCGGGC
This sequence comes from Hyphomicrobiales bacterium, assembly GCA_017304555.1. Taxonomy (GTDB): domain Bacteria; phylum Pseudomonadota; class Alphaproteobacteria; order Rhizobiales; family Xanthobacteraceae; genus JAFKKS01. The sequence continues at coordinate 2,462 of JAFKKS010000501.1, read as the reverse complement.
CTGGTACGACACGTTGACCAGCATTGGCGAGTTCTATGGTTACGACAAGCTGAGGCAGTATCCGCTCGCCTATGCGTCTGGATGGGGCGATCTGACGGTTAGTGCCAGCCCGTTCGATGGCTCTGGCCGGCTGACCGATGTCGCGGTCAACAATGTCGAGATCACGCTCGATCAATTGCCCATCGGCTTCATTCTTTCGCCGGGGGACTATCTGGCGTTCAACTATCTGTCCGGCGCCGCGCGCGCGCTGCATCGGGTGTCGGCGCAAGCCACGGCCAACGGCAGCGGCGTGATGACGGTCGAAGTGCGCCCACACATCCGCGCCGGCTGGGACGATAACGCCGAGGTCATGCTGTATCGGCCCTCTGCCCGCATGGTCATTCTGCCGGGCACCTATTCGGAATCCATCGAGGTTCCGATGCTCACCTCGATCTCCTTCGAAGCCATCCAGACGCTCTGAGGCATCATGCTCGCGCTTTCCACTGAGCAGCGCGCCGCGCTGGCGGGCCGCGCCGTCATGCGCCGGATTTTCATCTGGTGCGACGCCCGCGATCCTGTGACCGGCGATCCGGCGCCGGCCGGCTTTTGGAATGACGCGCATCCCGTGACGCTTGGCAGCCGGACCTATCACGCATCGGGCTCGATCATCACGGTGTCGTCGCTCGGCGCAAAAGGCGACATGACGATCCCCGGCCTGCAGGTGACGCTTTCCGGCATCGACTCCGCCGCGAACAATCTCGTGCGGGGCGAGAGTGTCGGGCAAGCGCCGATCGAAGTGCATCTCGGCATCTTCGATGTCGCGACAAAGACGATCATCGGCGATCTCGTCCCGTTCTTCATCGGCTTCGTTGATGACGTCGATATCCAGACGCCGGAGGCAGGCGGCAATTCGACGATCACGCTGACGTGCGAGTCCACGTCGCGCGCGCTGACCAAGAAGGGCACGGCGACGCGCTCTCCCGGCTTCTCGCATGCGCGCGACGCGGCGGACGACTTCTACAACTACACGGCCGCACAGCGCACCAAGCCGCTGTATTTCGGTCGCAAGGACCCGAAGCCGCAGGGCGCATATAACGGCGGGCGCGGATGAACGTCAGAAAGATCATCCTCGACATCTACCGCGAGCAACGGAACGTTCCCTTCGCCTGGAACGCCAAGGATGACTGTCTTGGCGTCGCCGCGTCGGTTGCGCAAGCCATGACCGGCCGCGATCCGATCGCGCACCTGCGGGGCCGCTACGACAGCGAGCAGTCGGCGAAGCGCGTCATGGTCGAGGAAGGCTGGCGCAGCATGGGCGATGTCGCCGCATCGTTCTTTCCCGAGATCCCGATGGCGATGGCGCAGGCCGGCGATTGGCTGTTTGATTCATGGCGAAAGGCAAGGGAGGAGTCGAGCAAGGGCTTCTCTCGCACGCCAGCCGGGCCTTCCGGGTCGAATGATGCTGTTTCGCATTCTCTTCGTCGCGGCGGCTCTATGGCTTTGTGTGCCGGCCCCGGCGCACGCCGCGTTCCTGATTCCTATCGTCGCTTCGGCGCTCGCTGTCTCGACGGCGGTTGCCACAGCGATCGTCACTGTCGGGTCGCTGGCGCTTTCGTTCGGCCTGTCCTGGCTGTCATCGAAGCTTCTGACGGATGTTCCGGTCGGCGGCTCCGAACTCGACCTCCGCGTCGATGCGACCATTCCGCAGTCGCTCATCGTCGGGCGGGCAGTGACGGCGGGCTCGCTCGTCTACGCGGAGACTTTTGGCAAGCGCGGCAAGATCGATAATTCCGACCTGATCCGCATCTTCGCGATCGCGGACCATGTATGCCATGGCATCGTCAAGGCGTACTGCGAGGATCAGGAGGTCGCCACAACCGCGCAGGAGGGCGAGACCGCCGGCAAGTTCTATGGCGCCGACGCGGCCGGCCGCGGCAACATCGTCAACGGCTACGAAGGCAAGCTCTCGATCGAGTTCTATCTCGGCACCCAGACGGCGGCCGATCAACTGACCGTGGGAGCGCTCGGCTCGCATCCCGATCGGCCTTGGACCTCGGCCATGGTCGGGCGCGGCCGCTGTTACGCGCGCGAGCATGCGATCTGGGATTCCGACGTTCTGCAGACGCCGCCGCGATGGCGCTTCATCGTCGACGGTGCGCTTCTTTACGATCCCCGCAAGGACACGACCGTCGGCGGCTCCGGCGCGCATCGCTTCGACGATCTCTCGACCCATGAGTTCACGTCGAATCTCATGGTGATCGCGTACAACATCCTGCGCGGCGTGCGGGTGAAGAACGCAGCCGGGACGCCGGTTCACTTCTACGGCTTGGAGGCAACGCCGGCAGCGAACCTGCCGCTGGATAACTGGTTTGCGGCTATGAACGAGTGCGACGTCGTCATTGACGGCGAGCCTCAGTTCCACGGCGGCATGGAGATCAAGCTTTCCGACGAGCCGCTCGACGCCGTGAAGCAGATCATCCGCG
>JAFKKS010000500.1 GCA_017304555.1 Hyphomicrobiales bacterium | reverse complement strand
CCGCGTTCCGTGGCGCCGGAGAGACGCCACGGTCGTTGCCGGTTAGATTTGTGACTATTGCAGCGGCTTGAATGCCGTCTCCTTGATCCGCGTCAAAACAATGAATGTGATGACTGCGGCGGCAATGACGTAGAACGAGGGTGACAACGGGTTTCCGGTCTCCCGGATCAGGAAGGTCGCAATGAACGGCGCAAAGCCGCCGAAGATGGCGACGGCCGTGTTGTAGCCGATCGACAGCGCGGTGTAGCGCACGCGTGTCGGGAACAATTCGGAATAGGCCGCCGGACACGCACCCGCGTACGGAGCGAGCATCACCACCATCAACAGTTGGGCGATGAAGGCTTTTGTCACGTCGCCCGAGGAGGCCATAACGAACAACGGGTAGCCGAGAAGCGCGTACCCGACGCAGGAGGCCATCAGGAGCGGTTTGCGTCCTATCCGATCAGACAACGCGCCCATGAAGGGGATGAGGACGACGAATACAGCGAGGCAGATCGTCCCGATCCATAGCGCGGTGGGCTGCGGCAACTTACTGACTGTCACCATGTAGCCGGTCATGTAGATGAGAGCGATGTAGTAGGCGACGGTGTTATGCAAAGTGATGCCGAATGCCGTCAGCGTCTCGCGCGGGTATTGTGTGATCGCTTCGGCCAGCGGCGATTGTGCAACTTCGCCGCTCTGCTCGATGCGCGTATAGGCCGGCGTGTCGTCAAGCCCCCAACGCAGATAGGCGCCGAGCAGTCCGACGAACAAGCCCAGGATGAACGGCACGCGCCAGCCCCAACTCATCAGCTCTTCGGGAGTGAGGATCGCGTTGAACAACGCAGCGGTTGCTGATCCCAGCAGGAATCCCGCGCCGACGCTGACCTGCTGCCAGGAGCCGACAAACCCGCGCCGACCTTCTTTGGCGAACTCGACGAGATAGGCGGTCGAGCCGCCCCATTCGCCGCCGGCGGACAAGCCCTGGATAAGCCGCGTGATCACGAGCAGTAAAGGCGCGAGAACGCCGACTTGCGGATAGGTCGGCAACAATCCGATCGCAAGCGTGGACAATGCCATGAGAAAGATGACGGCGCTCAGCGCTTTGCGGCGCCCGTATCGATCTCCATAAATTCCGAACAAAATGGAGCCGACGGGGCGCATCACGAAGCCCACACCGAACACCGCGAATGTCAGCAAGATCGAGACAATCGGATCGCCTGCTGGAAAGAATAAATGCGATATGGTCGAGACCAAAAATCCATAAACGGCGAAGTCATACCACTCCAGCACATTGCCGATCACGCCAGCGACAATGGCTGCGCGGCGGCGGCCTTCGGTCACTTTCGGTTCTGCATTGATCGATGACATGCGATTTCCTCCAGAATGTTCTTTGGTTTTACGAACGTGCCTCGGGCTGGAATGCTTGAGGGCGACAGGGGCGGGTTTTCGTCGGCCGATCCGATTGAGACATTAGTCTATTGACATCAACGCAGTCGGCGAGGGTGGCGCCGATGTTTGTTGTGCACAACGAGCGAATAGGCAAAGTGATCTTGCGCGCGATATTCACGAAAGTTCTCGCAGAAATTCGTGCGGAAGATCACGAATGGGTGAGGCCCCGGCACGTCGGCAGGGGTGATGAATGTGGCGATGCTCGTGCACGGATAGGCGTGCGGCGGTGCGAAGGCCGCGCGCGAGGTGCGCGCGGATGTTCTCACCTCATAATCTCAATCCGTTGGGGCTTAATCCCTTGCGCTCGATCTTATCCGAACTCGTCGATTTCGATCTTCTCGCGACTTCACCGATCAAGCTCTTTGTCACCGCGACCAATGTACATACCGGGCGCGGCCGAATCTTCTGCAGCAGAGAGATCACACCAGATGTTCTTCTTGCCTGCGCACAACAGTCGACGCTGGCGCCAATGCTTCGGTTCTACCAATCGTCTCCGTGGCAAGCCTGGTCGGCTTCGGTGCTGTGGCGGCTGCAATGCTGCTCTTCTTCATTTTCGTGTGGAGAATATTCTCGACACTATCCGCCATTGCGCGCCCTAAATACGATGGCGCGCGCCGAATAGCTGATCCGTCCGTCGCTTCCCGGCGGGAGTGCGTCGTGCATCGATGCGCGCAGCTTGGCTCGATCGCTGTCGGAAAATCCAGCCACAGTCTTGCCTATCGGATGAAATGGGAGCGTTTGAATCTCCCAATATTCGTCGAAATCGCGGTAACTCTGAGTTGCCTCAATCAAATCGATAACGATGTCGCGGAGCCCGGTTTTATCGAGCGTGGATCGCAGCCCCTCCGGCGCAGCCTCCGGTATGAGCGGCGACAGGCTCAAGGGCAAGCCCATGGCCTTGATGACGCGCGCCATAGACGCATACGGCGCAAAGGTCGACTCCGGTGTGCGGTTCCACGTATAGCCGGCGACCATTCCATTCGAGACGAGCACCCGGCGCATTTCCTCGAAGGCCTTGGCTCGGTCGGGGAGGAAATGGAGAACCAGCGCCGAAGCCACGATGTCGAAGGCTCCGTTGTCGAATGGCATTGCAAGCGCATCGCCGACTCGGAATTCGACCTGCGGCAGCGCCTTGCGTGCATATTCGATTTGCGCGGGCGCCGGATCGACGCCGACGAGTACGCTCGGCGCGCACTGATCCATTATGAGTTGAGAGAAAGCGCCGGTGCCGCACCCGACGTCGAGCCATTTTTGGCCGCGTGGAGGATCAAGCCAAGTGAGAAATTTCTCGCCGACGGCGCGGCTCCACCGCCCCATGAATCTTTCATAGACGGTCGCGTCGTCGAACACGACGTTCCTGTCACCCATGCGCCGATGCTACCTTCTTTTATGAGGACGGCAAAGCGGCTTTGCTTGACAGCATGAGGGAGCCCTCCACCGTGGCGGGTTCGGCAACGTCAACTTGAGACACAGAGAAGTTTGTCTCGAGAGCGTCTGGCGGAGGGAGAGGAACTGGGATCCAACATTCTCCGTGCGCCGCCTACGTGCAGGCCGTGGCGTCGATCGCAGGTGTCGCTCGGTTATCCCGGCAAGCCTGCCTTGCGCAATCCGACGATCAGTCGCTCCCGGTCGGAAGCGCGACGAAAGGGATAGCAGTCGCATATCTTGTTAATGCTGACGTCCGGATCGATACGAAAATACACCTCTAGTGCTTGCGTCGCCTCTTCATGCCGTTCTTGCATGCCATTTGACGCTATTGCCATTCGCAGCGCTGGAAGCCAGTGGGGCTTGAGTCGTAGCGCCATCGCTGCCCAGTGAGCCGAATCGGAGTCGCGGCCCGCGATAAAATGCGCAAACGCCATGGCGCTCTGCGTGAGGAAGACCCGCGTATCGAGGGGATTGAGCAGCATCGCCTTGTTCAAACTTTCCACGGCGGCTTCAGGTTCACCGGCATATCCTCGCACCCAACCGGCTCGCTGCCATGCCGTCGCCAGGTTGATATCCAGATCAAGCGCGCGATCGATCAGCGACAACGCGCGATCGACGTCCTTGAAAAAATACGCATGGACGTGCCCGGCCCAGCACAGCGCGACGGCATCGTCATTGCCGATTTCCGCTGCCCGCTCGACCAGCCGGGCGATTTCCTTCTCGTCGAAGGCCGGAGCCCAGTTGTTCGCCTTCGCAAACTGAAAGCAGGAGGCGGCAAGTCCATAAGGAGTCGAAAAATCGGAATCCTTCTCCATCGCGGCGTAGAACAGCCGCAACGCCTCCGCGTTGTCGTCTCCGCTCCAGCGATTCCATCGTGCGAGCCCGCGAAGATATAGATCGTACGCCGCGAGATCGCCGGTCGCGCGCCGATTGGCGCGCGCGATCTCAGCCTTCTCAAGTTGCGGCGCGATGGCTCCCACCACGCGCACGACGATCTGATCCTGGACGTCAAAAATGTCGGACGCGTCGGAGTCGAACTTTTCGGCCCACAAATGTCGACCCGACTCTGCTTCGATTAATTGCGCAGTAATGCGCATGCGCACGCCGGACCGACGTACGCTGCCTTCGAGTACGTATTCCACCCCGAGTTCACGCGCGACCTGCGCAGTATCGACCTGCCGCCCCTTGTAGGTGAACGACGAGTTGCGGGCGATGACAAAGAATGCGCGATTGCGCGATAGAGCGGTGATGATGTCTTCCGCGACGCCGTCAGCAAAATAGTCCTGGCCTAGATCATTGTTCAGAGCCCAGAATGGCAGCACCGCGATTGAAGGCCTTTTGGTGCTCGCGTCCGGCGGTTCGATGGTCGCGATATTCGCGTCGTTCAGTTCCTCGCGTACGGCGCCTACGAAACGCAGGCCCTTTCGGGGCAGGGTCTTAATGAGCCGCTGCTTCTCGCCGCTGTCACCAAGCACAGAGCGCGCAGCATTGATCCGTGTGCTCAAGGCTGATTCAGAAACGATGCGGCCCCGCCAGACCGACGCAAGAATGTCGTCCCTGCCGACGACACGCTCACGATTACGGATCAAGTAAAGCAGCAGATCGAAGACCTGCGGTTCGACCGGAACCTGCCGCGTTCCGTGAAACAGTTCGCGGCGATTGGCATCCAACGCGTATTCATCGAACACGTAGCGCACGTCGCAATCCGCCA
>JAFKKS010000169.1 GCA_017304555.1 Hyphomicrobiales bacterium | reverse complement strand
GGCGCGGGGCCTCACGCAGGAGGATTTCCATGACTGTCAGAGTCGCCATCAACGGATTTGGCCGCATCGGCCGCAACATCGTCCGCGCCATCTACGAATCCGGCCGCAAGGACATCGACGTGGTCGCGGTCAACGATCTCGGCCCGGTCGAGACCAACGCACATCTGCTGCGCTACGATTCCGTGCATGGCCGCTTCCCGCACGAGGTGACGACCAGCGGCGACACGATCTCCATCGGCAAGGAAAACCCGGATCAGCGGCGTATGTTCGAGGTCACGCGTGACGCCATTCAGGCAATGACGGAGGCAGCGGTACCGGGACGGCCGCTGGGTGAGATCGACGACGCACATCGCCGCGTCTATGACGCGGCTGGTTACGGCGACATGCGGATGGCGGCGTGCGGGTACTCGCTCGGCGCTACCTATCGTCCGTCGTGGATGGACGTTCCGCCCATGCTCTACTCGGGTAATCCGATGCCGGCCGCGCCCGGAATGACGCTGTTCCTGCACGCTATCCTGATCGATGCTCCGAAAAATCTGGCGATGTCGCTGGGGCATACGATCGTCATTACCGAAAGCGGGCGCGAGGTGTTGAGCAAACTCACGCCGGAGTATGTCGTGCGAACGTGACGGCAGGGTCGCTGGCGCCGCGAGCCTGCGGCATTCCGGGTCGCGTATTGCTAGCGCGCTGCGCCGATTTTGTTCATCGCCCCTGTCTCCAGGCGGTCGCGCAGGCGGTACCATTCCGCAACCAGCGCCATCGCGGGCAGCCGCAAACCATGAAACGGCACCGGCCTCACGTCTGTCACCGGCAGCGGAAGTTGCGCCAGCGTGTCCTGCGTAAGTGCGGTCGCAACCGCACGGCCGATCGCCGGTGCGAGCGCGACGCCGCGGCCATTTAATCCGAGGACGGCAACGAGACCGGGCGCGAGTTCATGAACGCGCAGCCGCCGGTCGGCGGTGATGTCGACGTTACCGGCCCACGTATAGTCGATGCCTTCGCCCGAGAGTTGCGGGAATGTTGCCGCCATCGCTTTGGCGATCGACTTGACGTGAGCCGGCGCAATGGTGTCGCCCCACAGTGAGCCGCGCCCGCCGAATACGAAGCGGCCCGCCGCATCGAAGCGGAAGTAGTGGAGAAGCCGGCGCGTGTCGGAGACGACGCTGCCTCGCGGCAGGATGCTGGCGCGAAGCGCCTCGGGGAGTGGACGTGTCGCGATTTGAATCGATTGGACCGGAAGGACGCTGCGCTCCAATTCCGGCCGTAGCGCTCCGGAGTAAGCGCCGGTGACGACGAGCACCTTGTCCGCCCGCACTGTCCCGCCCGGCGTATCGACGCGCCAGCGGCTGCCGTTACGCACGATGGATAGGACGGGGCTTTGCGCGTGGATGCGCGCGCCTTCCTCGCCGGCGGCGCGTGCGAGTCCGCGCGCGAACGACAGCGGGTTGAGTGCCCCGCCGCGCGGGTCGAGATAGGCGCCTTCGTAAGTGCCGGTGCCGAGTAGGGTGGCGGCCTCGGTGGTGTCCAGCATCCGCACCGGTAGCTGCCGTGCCTGCCACTGTCGCGTCCGCTCCTCGAGCGCTTGGCGCATCGCCGGCCCGTGCATGCCGAGCACCCAGCCGTCGCGGCGGAAATCGCAACGGATTCCATAGTGCGCGATCAAGCTGGCGACGAGATCGCCGGCCGATGCCCCGAGGGCGCTCATGCGCTCGCCAAGATCCGGCCCGCGCCGGCTGATGAGTGTCTCCGGGTCGTCCTTGAAGCACGAAATCACCTGGCCGCCGTTACGGCCCGACGCTCCCCAGCCGATCGCATTCGCTTCAAGAAGCGTCGTCGCCACACCCGCCTTTGCGAGATGCAGCGCGGCGGAGAGGCCGCAGAATCCGCCGCCGACGATGGCGACTTCCGTCGTCGCCTCGCCATCGAAAGTTTCGCCCGCGAAAGTCTCGGCGGCGGTCGCCGCCCACAGCGACGGCGGCAGCGGTTTTAGTCTGTGCGGCTCCCCGTCCCTCATGCGGTTGCCTCTGTTCCGATATCAGCCGCGCGCCAGATAATCGTAAGCGGAGAGGGCGTGCGTGCGCACGATGTGCAGAAACTCCTCGATGTCGACGTGCTCGTCATAGGAGCCCATGCCGTGCGGGTAGGGTCCGTAGACATAGGCCGGGATGCCGCGATGACGCCACAGCCGCGCGTCGGTGCCGCCGAGACTGATGATCGGCGTCGGGCGCGGACGCCCCAAGGCCTCGACGTTCGCCTGAATGATGCCGACCATCTCGTGGTCGGGATCGCACCAGGACGGCTCCGAACCGCCGACCTCGCGCCACGTCGCCTCCGGAAAACGTTCGGCCACCTTGGCGATATGCGGAAGCAGATCGTTCTTGCTCATTCCCACCGGCAGGCGGAAGTCCGCTTCGAAGACGCAGCTTGAAGGAACCATGTTGACCTTGGCGCCGCCGCGGATGGTGCCGATATTCAGCGTGACGTTCTCGACGAGATCGCCGGCGCCGTCGCCCATCATGCGGTCCATCGTCGGCCGCCCGAGGTCTATCGCGCGCTGGATGTTGTCGGATGTTTTTCCTTTGAGCGACGTGAGAGCTTCGAGCTCCGTTGCAAGCGCCATCGCGATCTTTGACGCACTCTTGGTCGCATGCACATAGGCGCCGTGCGCGCCTTGCGTGCGCACGGTGAACTCGATCCACAGTGGCCCGCGTTCACCGAAGCGGATCGACTCCGGGCCGCTCGGTTCGCCGTTCAAGAGGCAATCGCCGTGCACCTCCGGATGGTGTTCCATCAGATAGCGTGCGCCCCACGGGCCGAACGTCTCCTCATCCGACACGGCGGTGAGCGTTAGACGTCCGCCGAATTCCTGCCGGAAGCGCGACAGTAGGCAGTAGGTCATGATCGATGCGGTCGTCCCCGTCTTCATGTCGGCGGCTCCGCGTCCGTAGATGCGCCCGTCGACCACCTCGGCGCCCCACGGCTCGCGGCTCCAGCCCGCACCGTCGTCGGCAACGGGGAAGACATCCATGTGGCCGTTGAGTACGAGATGCCGGCCGGGGCGGGCGCCTTCGAAGGTCGCGACGATGTTGGGCATGTCCGGCATCGGCGCGATCACCCGATAATCCAGGCCCTGCGCGTCAAGATGACGCTGCACATACGCGGCGGTGGAGCGCGTGTCGCCCGGCGGGTTGGGACCTCGCTCGCGGACGAAACCGCGCAGGAAAGCAACGATGGTGTCGCGCTCCTCATTGATTGCAGCAAGGATCTTTTGGCGGATGTCGGTCATGGCAAGGAGACCTCAGGCTTGATGGCGAAGCTCACCGCCCACGAAGGTCATGAGCGGGGTGACGTTGCGGATATCGTCGGGATCAATCGTGAAAAGGTCGCGGTCGAGGACGATGAAATCGGCTACTTTCCCGACCTCGAGCGTGCCTTTGACGTTCTCCTCGAAGCCGGACCAGGCGCCGAGACGCGTATAGGCTTCGAGCGCTTCGCGCGGCGTCACGGCCTCGCGCGCGTCGAGATCGGCGCCGAGCCCGCTCTTGCGGTTGACCATCGCCCACATCGCCGCCCAAGGATCAAGCCGGCACACGGCGGCGTCGGAATGGCCGGGCGCGGGAATGCCGGAATCAATCAGCGAGCGGTGCGGCCACATGTGGCGCATCGCGGCGGCGCCGCGATTGGCGACATAGGCATCACCCAGGTCGTACATGAAGCCGGTGGCCGACGAATCGACGGCGCCGAGGCGCTTCAGCCGTTCGCGGATGGTAGGGGTCGCGTAGCAGCAATGCTCGACCCGCATCCGATGATCGGCAACCGGGTGGGCTTCGAGCGCGGCTTCGATGGTGTCGAGCGCGAAGTCGATCCCGCGGTCGCCCACGCCCTCGATGCAGACCTGCAGGCCCGCTTTATGCGCGGCGATGGCGCGGCGCTTGAGGTCGTCGGCTTCGTAGAGCAGCATGCCCGTATTGTCGGGCGGCTCGCCCAGAATCCTTTTGCCGATATACGGCTCGTAATAGGCGGCGGTGCGGCCGCTGGTGCTGCAGTCCGGGCACCACTCGACGCCGATCAACCGCAATTCATCGTCGCCGAAGCCGCTTCGGATGCCCGATGCGATCAACGCTTCGACAAGGCCCGGCTCGCGGCCGCTGGCGATGATCCCCATGCGCACGCGCATTCGTCCCGCGCGTTTCATCGCCTGGTAAGCGCGGATGGCCCGCGACGGCGTCAGCGAGTTGTAAAGCGACGTGATGCCGAGTTTCAGCGCCTGATCGAAGACGCATTCCATGCCGCGTGCGATGTCGTCTTCGGTGTCGGTCGCATGGATACGATCGAGGAACACATGCGCCGCCGTTTCGCGTACGAGGCCGGTGAGTTCGCTCGATTCCGGCACACGATCGTAGCGGCCGAAGGCGGGGTCGGGTGTGTCACGGCCGATCCCGCAGGCAGCGAACGCGGCGGAGTTCGCAAGACCGAGATGCGCGTCGGTGCGCAAGATGAAAACCGGCCTGCCATGACTTGCCGCGTCGAGTTCGGCCAGTGTGGGGTAGCCGCCGCTTTTCAATTCGTTGAAACGGTAGCCGACGAACCAACTGTCGCTTGCCGCTTTCCGGGTGTCGCCGGCGATTGTCGCGAGAAGCTGCGCTTTGCTTTGAATGACATCCGGGCCGAGATCGCGCCATTTCGCCATGCGGATCGCAAACGTGTCGGGATGGCAATGCGAGTCGACGATCCCCGGCACGACTGTGCGGCCTTCGAGATCGACGATGCGCGTTGACGGGCCGATGGCGTTTTCGAAAGCGTCGCGCTCGCCAAGCGCGACAATACGGCCGCGGTGGGCGGCGATGCCGGACACGACGCGCGCGTCAGCATCGAGCGTGTGAATCCGCCCATTGAGGGCGACCATGTCGGCAAGCAGCATCGCTATCGTCTCCTCAACTCGACAGACGATCGATGCTGTCGCGCAACTTGTACCAAGCGAGAACGGCGGGCAGAAACCACGGCGCGCCGTTGTAGAGCGGCTTGGTCGGGAACGGCAGGCCGCTGAAGGCGCTCGGCGCATTCTTGCCGCCGGCGATCATCAGCGCGGCCTGGTAGCCGAGCCACGTCTGCATGGCGACGCCATTGCCCTGGCAGCCCATGGCGTAGTGCATGCCGTTATGCACGCCGAGATGCGGGAGATAATCGAAGGTGAAGGCGACGTTGCCGTTCCAACTATGGGTGAGGCGGGCATCGGCAAGTTCGGGCCAGACGCGGCACATCATCGCGCGCAGACGCAGCGCACTCTTGCGCGCCTCCATCGCCGACGTGCCGACGCGGCCGCCCCAGAGCACGCGTTTGCCGTCCGGTGACAGGCGGAAATAGCTGAGCACGCGGCGCGTGTCGGCCAGCATCCGGCCGTTCGGGACGAGACGCTTGGTCAGATCAGCGGGAAGCTCTTCGGTGGCGATGATGAAGCTCGCCACCGGGACGACGCGGCGGCGCAGCCACGGTGTCGCCGGCCCCGTATAGCCGTTGGTGCCGACCATGACGTCGCGCGCGGTGATGTCGCCGCGCTCGGTCTTGATGCGCCAGCCGTTTGCTTGGCGTTCGAAGCCGGTCGCGCGCGTACCGTCGATCAGCGTCGCGCCGGCGCGTGCGGCGGCGGTGGCGAGCCCTCTGAGATAAAGGCTCGGATGCAGCGCGCCCGACGCCTTCACCACCATGCCGCCGCGGTAGTGATCGCTGCCGATCTCCTCGCGCTGCCGGCTCGGCGGCAGCATGTAGGCGGCGCCGCCGGTCAGTTCGGCGATCTGGTCGGTGCGTGCCGCGAGCGCATCGTAGTCGCGGCGGGAATAGGCGCAGGTGAAGCGGCCGGTGCGGCGGAAGTGACATGCGATGCCTTCCCGCTCGATCAGCATTTCGATGAAGTCGAGCGTGCCGATCGCTTCCTTGAGGATGGCGGCGGCGCGATCTTGTCCGAGTTGCGACGACATCGCGCCCTGCGCGAGCTTCAGCCCGCCCGTGACCATCCCGCCGTTGCGCGAACTGGCCTGGAAGCCGATGCGCTCCGCCTCGACGACCGCAACCTTCACACCCTGCCGCGCAAGCTCGAGTGCGCAGGAGAGCCCGGTGTAGCCGCCGCCAACGACCGCGACGTCGATATTCGTGGGCAGGTCCGGCGCTTGGACGGGGGTGGGCTCCGCCGCTTCCCACCAATACGGGGTCGATTTGAAGTCTTCCGTGAAAGGACCGGGAAGGGACATGGCGGCCGTTCGCTAACGTGACTTGGAACCCAGCCGATAGCGTAACGTCATGTCATGATTTTCGCCAAGCGTGCAGGACGTTTCAGCCTCGCAGCTTTCCAGTTGACTTTGGCGGACTGTTGTTGGTGACGGGATTCACGTTCCGAGCACGTCGGCGCCGAAGTTCCGCGCGGGATCGACGTCGGCCGCGAGCCGGCCTGTCGGTTCGGCGGCGGCGCCGCCAGTCCGCGCGATCCAGCGGCCGGAGCCCGGCGCGCCTTTGAGCGTCGCGTCACCGACGATCTCTTCGCCGCGGCGGATCACCCGCTCGGGCCACCCGGTGACGGTGCGCCCGGCGAAGGGCGTGAAGCCGGTGCGATCATGCATCGCGGCGTCCGTGATGGTGACGACGCGCTTCGGATCCCAGATCGCGATGTCGGCGTCGTGTCCGGGCTGGATCGCGCCTTTGCGCGGTAAATTGTAGAGTCGAGCCGGCGCCGTCGCGGTGAGTTCGACGAACGCCTCGAGGCCGCGCACGGCGAACTCCGGACGGCCCTTGGAGACGAGCGCATCGAACAACAACGGCAGGCGCGTCTCTAGGCCTGGCAGGCCGCTCGGGATCTGCTTGAAGTTCGGGTTGGGCCCGGACGCAAATTTGCCGCTCTCGTCGAAGCGATACGGGGCGTGATCGGACGTGACGGTCTGAAGGTCGCCTAGCGCCAGCGCTTGCCAGAGCGCCTCCTGGTCGGATGCGTCGCGAACCGGCGGCGAGCACATCCACTTGGCCCCTTCGAACTCCGGTTTGTCGAGATCGTGCCTGGTCAAGAAGAGATATTGAGGACAAGTTTCGGCGAAGACCTTTAGGCCTTGCCCGCGCGCCTGGCGGATCACCGCCGCACCTTCCGCCGTCGACACGTGGAAGATCATGATCGGTTGGTCGATCAGCGCGGCGGCTGTGATGAGGCGATTGAAGGCTTCGGCCTCCGAGCCGCGTGGATGACTGATCGAATGATATTTCGGTGCGGTATAGCCGCGTGCGACAAGCCGCTTACCGAGCCAGGAAATCATGCCGTGGTTCTCGGCGTGCACGCAAACCAGCGCGCCGTTCTGCCGCGCGGCGAGCAGCACGTCGAGCAGCGGCTCGTCATCAATCTTGATCAAATCGTAGGTCATGAAGACCTTGACCGAGGCGTGCCCCTCGCCGAGCAGCGCCGGCAGATCGGTCTCGATCGTCTTCCGGTCGGGATTGGCGACGATCAGGTGGAAGGCGTAGTCGATGATCGCCCCGCGTCGCGCCAACTTCGCATAGTCGTCGACCACCTTGCGCAGGTCATGCCCGCGATGCTGAGCTGCGAAGCAGATCAGCGTTGTATTGCCGCCGAAGGCGGCCGACGTTGTCGCACTCTCGAACGTATCGGCGTTGAGCAGCCCCGCCGCCGAGACCTGCTCCACATGCGCATGACTATCGATGCCGCCGGGCAGAACGAGTTTGCCCGTCGCATCGATCTCGCGCGCGCCTTGAGGCAGGTCGATGCCGACCACGGCGATTGCTTCGCCCGCGATCGCAACATCCGCGACAAAGCTTCCGGTCGCGGTCCCGATCGTGCCGCCGCGGATGACCAAGTCGTAGGGCGAAGCCGTCATCTCGTTCTTCCTTAATCTCAGCGGACTGCGATGGCGCCGATCGCCATGGCGACGGCCGCTTGGGTCGGGTCGATCACCGGGACGCCGACAGCCTCTTCCAGCGGACGGCGATGGCGCGCCATGCCGGCGCAGCCCATCACGATGGCGCCGGCGCCGTCGCGTTCCTTGAGTTCGGTCGCAACCGCAATCATCCGCGCCAGCGTCCCTTCGCCCGTCGCGCTTTCAGCGACCGACATTTCGAGCGGACGCTCGCCGGCGAAGCGATGCATCAAGTCCATCTGACGCAGATAGCGGATATGGCGTGGGATCGAGCGTGACTTGATCGCGATGACGCCGAAACTGTCGGCGCGCGTCAGTGCGGTGAGCACGCCGCATTCGGCGATGCCAAAGACGGGGCGCGCCGTTCCTTCGCGCGCCACATGAAGTCCGGGATCGGAATAGCAGGCGATCACGAAGGCATCGACATCGTTTGCCGATTCCACGCGACGGCGGAGCGGGATCGTCACGCTGTCGGCATGCTCTTGCGTCTCGATTCCGATCGGCCCTTCCTTGAGCGTCTCGCAGACGATCTCCGGCCCTTCGGTAAAGGAGAGCGGCGCGACAGCTTGGCGCAGCCCTTCAGTGACCGCCTCGTTGGAGTTCGGGTTGATGACGAGAATGCGGCTGCGGCGGCTCATGTCTTATGTAACCTCTGCGGCGACCCAATCGGCAAGAACCGTGCAGGCGGCGAGGAAATCGTCGATCTCCATCGCTTCCATCGGATTGTGGCTCCCGTGCTCGTTGCGCACGAACAGCATTGCCATCGGAATGCCTGCTTCCGCAAAGGCGGCGGAATCATGTGACGCGGGGCTTCCGAGCCGCATGGTCGCGATGTCATGACGCGCGGCTCCCGCCTCGAGTGCGGCGACGATTGCCGGATCGACCTTGCCGACGGCGGCGCTCGCACGTGCGCCAAGTTCGAAGGTGACACGCCGTCGCGCTTCGATGCCGGCAATCGCTGCGAGCATTTGCTTTTCGACGCGCTCCAGTACGGCCGCATCATAAGCGCGGACATCGAGGCTGAAGGCGAACGCGCCTGGCACGATGGTCATCCCGTGAGCCGCCGCATCGGTGTGGAAACGGCCGAAGGTCACGGCAAGCGGCACACCAGCCTTCTCTTCCTCCTCCCAGATGCGGTCGAGCGTCATCGCGAGTTCGGCCCCGGCCATCGCCGCATCGTGCCGGAAGCGCCGCGGCGTCCCGACGTGGTCGTGGCGTCCGACAATGCGTGCGTTGGGATAGCGGAAATTACCGGGAACGCCGCTGCATATTGCAAGCGGAAGGTGCGACTCGACGAGGCTCGGCGCCTGCTCGATATGGACCTCGAGGAAGGCACGGATCGTCGCCGGATCGAGATGTCGCTCGCGGCGGCGAATTGCGTCCGGATCGCCACCGCATTCGGCGATGTGTGCGGCGAGGGACTTGCCGTTGTCGATGCGCTTCGCTTCGAGCGCTCCGTCCGGCAACCGGCCGAGCGCTGAGCGACTGCCGACATAGGAAACCTGGAACCAGACGCTTTCCTCCGCGCGCACACCCATCACGGTGACATCGCGACGAGGACGGACGCCAAGGCTGCGCAAGGCCTCGATGACGACGAGGCCCGCGATGACACCCGCAGCGCCATCGAAATTCCCGCCGTGGGGGACGCTGTCGAGATGTGAGCCCATCAGAATTCGCGGCGCGTTCGGCTCGCTGCCGCGCCAGGTGACATAAGTGTTGGCGGCAAAATCCTTCGAGACGGCCAATCCCGCCTCGGCAGCAAAATCCGTCAGGACGCCGTGAGCGAAATTCTCCCCTGGTCCGAACGTGTCTCGCATGATGCCGGGGTTGCCTTGACTGCCGTTCGCGAGCGTTGCGAATAGGCGTTCGGCAAGCGCGCGCTGAGCTAGCACGGCGCTCTTGAGCGTTGATGCCGATTTTGCTGGCGAAACATGGGCAGTTTCTGTGCTTGAGGTCATCGTTCGTCCAATAGGGGCGTCAGCCTGCGTTTCGATCATAAGTGGCCTGACAAGGGGAGTTCCTTGGCCAAAGATTCAACGTACATTACTTCGCAACGAGGGAAGGAACCAAGCGAGAAGCCCGATCGCAGGCAGGAAGGCGCAGATTCGGAAGAGCATCTCGATGCCGACGTAGTCCGCCATTTCGCCGAGAATGACGGCTGCGAGTCCTCCAAGGCCGAACGAGAGCCCGTAGAACAGGCCGCCAATCATGCCAGCGCGTCGCGGCAAGAGTTCGATCGCGTAGATCAAGATGGCCGCGAATGCGCTCGACATGATCAGATTGATGACGACCGTGAGTACGCCGGTCCAAAATAGATTGGCGAAGGGCAGTATCAGCGTGAAGGGCAGAGCACCGAGGATCGAAAACCAAATAATGTTCTTGCGGCCAATCTTGTCGCCCAAGATGCCGCCCCCCAAGGTGCCAGCGGCGGCAGCGGCGAGAAACAAGAAGAGCATCATCTGTGACGCTTGGACCGATACGCCGAATTTATGGATCAGGTAAAACGTGTAAAACGAATTGAAGCTCGATGAATACGCGCTCTTCGAGAACAGTAAGACCATCAAGATTACGAGCGAAAATAGTACCGACGATCCGACTGGAGCCGATTCCGGCGTCACGTTGCGTACGGGCTTCGGCGCGGACGCCACGGTTGCCGCGTGTGCGCGTTGAACGCGCGCAAAGGTCCGCGCGGTCCACACCATCAGCATCATCGCTACCAGGGCGGCGACGGAGAACCAGGCGATTGACGTTTGGCCGAATGGCACGATGATGAACGCCGCCAACACCGGGCCGAGCGCGCTGCCGCTTTGGCCGCCGACTTGGAAGACTCCCTGCGCGAAGCCGTGCCGTCCACCTGATGCGCTACGCGCCATGCGTGTCGCTTCCGGGTGAAAAATCGAAGAGCCAAGCCCAACGAACGCTGCTGCGACAAGAAGCAAGCTATAGCTGCCGGCATATGCGAGCCCGAGCAGACCGAGTAACGACGAGCCCATGCCAATGACCATGGAGTAAGGCATCGGGTTGCGATCGGTGTAGTAGCCGACCGCGGGCTGCAAAAGTGAAGCTGTGATCTGAAAGGTCAGGGTGATCATGCCGACCTGGCCGAAGTCCAGCCCATAGACGCTTTTTATGATCGGGTAGATCGCGGGGATAAGCGATTGAATCATGTCGTTGAGCAGGTGGGTCGCGCTCAGCGCGATCAGCACCGGAAGCATGACGGCAGACTGCAACGCCATGCTTTGGCCCGAAACGTTCATGTTCATTGGGTTGTCCTTGCACGACGGCGACGCCGCTGGGCGCGCTCGGCACGAATACGTCAGTTCGGGCCAAGCGAAGAACAATATCAGCGCCGCACGGGCGTGTCAGGCCGCGCTGCGGCCTGCAAGGCAGTCATGTTGAAACAGTGGGCATCTTGCGCCGCACTGATCACGAATTGAAGGTCACGAGGCGCTCCTCGGTGACCTCACGGATCGCGTATTTCGGGCCTTCATGCCCGAAACCGGAGTCTTTGACCCCCCCGAACGGCATGCCGTCCGCGCGCGAACTCGACGATTCGTTGATGTGGATCGAGCCGAAGCGCAAGGACTTTGCCGCGGCCATCGCGCGGTTCACATCGCGTGTGAAGATGCCAGACGAAAGCCCGAAGGGCGTGTTGTTGGCGTGACCGATCGCTTCCTCGAGCTTGGAGAAGGGGAGGATCGACAGGCACGGCGCAAAAATTTCCTCTTCGATGACGCGCATGCCGTCGCGTACATTCGTGAGAACCGTTGGAGTGAGGACGGAGCGCTCGCGCGTTCCGCCGTGAAGAACGCGCGCTTGGCCGAGACGCGCTTCCTCCACCCAGCTTTCGGCGCGCTTTGCCGAGGCTTCAGAGATCATCGGGCCGACGCGCGTACGTTCGTCGCGCGGATTGCCGGCCGGCATTGAAGAAGCCGCGGCGACGAGCCGCTCCGCGACGTCGTTTAGCACTTGCTCTTCAACGTAGAGACGCTGCACCGACGTGCATACCTGGCCGGCCTTGCGGAAAGAGGCGTTGGCGATCTTGGGGACAGCCCTATCGAGATCGGCGTCGGCGCAGACGATGGTGCTGGCGATACTGCCAAGCTCCATCTGCGTGCGGCGCAATCCCGCTGCCTGCTGGATGATGCGGCCGACCCGCGTGCTTCCGGTGAACGAGTAGAACGCGATCGCCTGTTCGGCGAGCAGCCAGTTGCCGACGCGGTCGCCCATCCCCTGCAAGAGGCTGAGAAGGCCGGGCGGCAGGCCGGCGTCGATGAAGGTTTGGCAGAAGAGGGCGGCGGTGAGTGGCGTCAACCCGGAAGGCTTCAGGATGACGGCATTGCCCGCGGCAAGTGCGGGCCCGATTTTGTGCGCCACCGTATTAAGCGGCGAGTTGAACGGCGTGATCGCACATACGATTCCGAGCGGAAAGCGCATGGTGAAGCCGACGCGCTGATGCTGTCCCGGGCTTGCTGCAAAAGCGACAGTCTCGCCGACGATGCGTGTTGCCTCCTCGGCGCAGAGGCGCAGACTGACGAGCGTGCGGTCGATGTCGCCGGTTGCGTCCGGAACGGTGAACCCTGTCTCCGCCACCATGAGATCAAGAAAGCGCTGACGGTTCTGGTCAACGAGCTCGGCGACGCGCTGAAGAATGCGCGCCCGCTCGTGCGGCGGCGGCACCTTCGTTAGGAACGCGTCGTTGGCCACGCGAACCGCCTCGCCGACATGCTCTTGCGTCGCTTCGACGATATCGCAGAGCGTTTCGTGGGTGAATTTGTCGTGCACCGGGAACGTCACCGCGCCACCCATCCACTTGCCGTCGATCAACGACTGCAGCGGCGGGAGATCGAGAGAAACCGAGTTTGCGCGCACGGAGGACAATGTCATCATATTCACCTAGCGAAGACTGCGTTTGTTCGAAGTTTGTCGAAGTCGCCGCCTATTCGGCGGCGCTTGCTGCGGGCTTGACCGCCGCGCGGGCGGACGCTCCTGCGAGGCGGCCAAACACGCAGCCGGAGATGAGGCCGGTGCCGCCCGGATAATTGAAGAAGAAGAGGCCGCCGACGAGTTCCCCTGCCGCATAGAGCCCCGGGATATTCTGAAGATCATTGTTCTGCACCTGACCCGACGTGGGATCGATGCGCAACCCGCCGAAGGTGAAGGTGATGCCGCAGCCGACCTGATAGGCTTCGAACGGGCCTTGATCGATCGTGTTGGCCCAGTTCGACTTCGGCACCTCCAGGCCTTGCGTGCAGCGCCCGTCCTTGACGTTGGCATTAAACGGAATGTCGGTGCGCACCGCCGCATTGTAGCGGCGGATCTCGTCGAGGAATGCGTCGCGGTCAACACCTTCGAGCTTGTCGGCCAAGGCTTCAATCGTGTCGGCCGCGACTTTCGTGACGCGCTTGATACGGTATTCGTCGCGCAGCAGGTGCGTGACTTTCTGGTCGAAGATCTGCCATGCGAACTGATCGGGTTGCTCGAGAATGCGCCGGCCGTACTTCGCATATGTGTAGTTGCGGAAGTCAGCGCCTTCGTCGACGAAGCGGCGCCCGGTAGCATTGACCATGATGCCCCAGGGGTAGGAGTGTTTCTGAAAATTGTCGCCGACGGTCAGGTCGCCGAACTCCGGCGCATTGAAGTCCCAACCGACGGCGTGACAGCCCGACCAGTTACCGTAAGGCGATGCGCCGATGTCGAGCGCCATGCGGATGCCGTCTCCGGTGTTGAAACGGGTGCCGCGCACCTTCGCCACTTCCCAGCCGGGGCCGAGATAGCGGGTTCGCCACTCGCTGTTCGATTCGAAGCCGCCGCTCGCGAGGATGACGGCCGATGCATGGAGGGCATGGATCGAGGTGCCCTCGCGGACATTCACGCCGCGCACGCTGAATCCGTCATGGATCAAGCTGATCGCGCGCGCGTTGTAGCGGATTTCAACGCCGAGCTTCTTCGCAATGGCCGTGTGCTGCTCGATGAGGCCTGGGCCGCCGCCGACAGCTTCGACCGTAAGGCCGCCCCAGAACTTGAACTTGCCGTCGATCTTGAAAGCCTGCCGCCCGTAAATCGGCGCAAAACGGACGCCGAGCCCGCGCAGCCATTTCATAGTGTCGAAGGACGTCGTCACCAGCCGCTCGCACAGCGCCGGATCGGTGCGATAGCGCGTTACGCGAAACATATCTTCGTAGAACTGGTCGGTGGTGTAGGTTCCGAAGTCCGTATTGGCGATCTCGTCAGGCGTGAGGTCGGGCATAATCGCTTTGAGATCGTCAACCCCGCGATAAGCGAACCGTATCGCGCCGGCCGTGAATCGGCTGTTGCCACCGCTTTCCGCTTCCGGCGCGCATTCGAGCATGAGCACGC
The DNA here is from genome assembly GCA_017304555.1 of Hyphomicrobiales bacterium. GTDB lineage: Bacteria > Pseudomonadota > Alphaproteobacteria > Rhizobiales > Xanthobacteraceae > JAFKKS01. Next base: position 18,384 of record JAFKKS010000169.1, on the reverse strand, counting down.
TTGCGCCGCGCTGGCGCGCCGCCAAGGCCGCGCAGAAGGCCGCGTTGCCCGCGCCGACGATGATGACGTCGAAATCCGGAGATGACATCTTTAGTTTCCCTGCATAGCCGCGAAGATCATCTTGGTCTTTGCACAGAAGGTACTCAATTGTATACAAAAGGGCAATGCGCGAAGGCTGCACGCTTCGCAAACGCCCCATGCGCGGATATGACAAAGGCGCAAGAAGGAGCGAAAGATGCCCAACAACGATGACCGAACGCCGGCAGATACTCTGATGAAAGCACCGGGCACTTCCTCCATCACGTCGGCGCGCATAGGCGACATCGCGGTGGAGGTCACGCGCCTTTGCGGCGCGGTGCGCGGCGCCGCGCATCTTTTCTCTTTCAACGACGAACCGGGCGACTTCCGCGCCCTGCTGGACCGCAAATCATCATGAGTGAGGATTGCGCCACCCTCGACCTCGCGGAGGCGGCCGCAAGGCTTGCCGATGGGCGGCTCACATCGGTCGCCTTGACGGAAGCGTGCCTTGCCCGTGCGCAGACCTGGCAGGCGAGCCGCAATTGCTTCATCCGTATCGATGCGGAACCGGCGCTTGCCGCGGCGCGTGCGCGCGACGAGGAACTGAAGCGAGGCCATCGGCGCGGTCCGCTGCACGGCATTCCGCTCGCGCACAAGGATATGTTCTATCGCGAGGGGAGGGCTTCGACCGGCGGCAGCCGTATCCTGCGCGATGAGATTGCGAAGACCACCGCGACCGTCTTGCGGCGGCTCGATGCGGCGGGCGCGGTCGAGATCGGTACGCTGAATATGTCGGAGTTCGCGGCCGGGCCGACTGGACACAACATTCATTACGGTCCTTGTCGCAATGCCTATGACGCGGCGCATGTGTCCGGCGGATCGTCGAGCGGCTCGGCGGTCTCTGTCGCCGCGCGCGCCGTATTCGGTGCGCTCGGGTCTGACACCGGCGCGTCGATCCGGCTGCCGGCGGCGTATAACGGCGTCGTCGGCCTCAAGCCGACCTATGGGCGGGTTAGCCGCCATGGCGCCATGCCGCGCTCATGGAGCCTCGATCACGTCGGCCCGTTCGCACGTACGGCGCGGGATTGTGCGCTCCTGCTGCAGGCGATCGCCGGAGCGGACCCCGACGATTCGACCGCCAGCATGCGGTCGGTGCCGGACTACGCGGCGATGCTGGGCGCGGCCGATCTTTCGGGAATGACCATCGGTGTCGCCGAGCACGGTGTCACCCTGGATCCGGAAATCGCTGCCGCGATGGAAGCGAGCGTGCGGCAACTGGAAAAATTAGGCGCCAAGGTTCGCCGCGTCGCGCTGTCGGATCTGTCGGCGGCGTTCCGTGTCGGAGAGACGATCATCAAGGGCGAAGCGGCGGCCATGCATCGGCAATGGCTGGAGACCCGGCCGCAGGATTATTCCAACAGCGTGCGTTTCCGCATCGAAGGCGGACTTTACCTTCCGGCGACGGACTACATCGACGCCTTGCGCCTGCGCGGCGTCATGACGGCGCAATTCATCTCCGAAACCATGGCGGGCATCGACATGTTGCATATTCCCGCGACACCGCTTCTCACACCAACGATCGTGGAGAGCGACATGGAGACGAAAGACAGCGAAACACTGCTGACGTTGTTCAGCCGGCTGACGCATTTCATGCGCCCATTCAATTTCTTTGGGCTGCCCGCGGTGAGCGTGCCGTGCGGGTTCTCATCGGCCGGATTGCCGCTGGCGTATCAACTTGTCGGGCATCCGTTCAGTGAGGGGGCGATGCTGCGGGCGGTCGACGTCTATCAGCGCGCGACCGATTTTCATCGCGCCGCTCCGCAGCTTTGAATGTCAATGTGTCAAGCTTTGGTGCCCGGCATGGTGCCGGTCTTCAGGCTGGCGCAATGGTCGAAGATCTCGCCCGGCCGCGTGAACCACACTTTCTCACGTTTCGGGTGCTCTACGATGTGCTTCAGCGCCCGCCGCAATGCGCGCAAACGGTAGGGCTGCCCGACGATCATCGTATGCAGCGCGATGCCGCAGACGAGCGGCTGGCGTTCGGCCTGTTCGATCATTTCGTCGAACTGGTCGATGATCATCTGCTCGAAATCCACCGCCGTGTGATGGCGCACGAGCATCATCGGCGAGTCGTTGATCTCGAGCGGATAGGGAACGGACATCAGCGGGCCTGAGCGCGTGCGCATCCAGATCGGTTGATCGTCGCACGGCCAATCCATCAGGAAGTCGAATCCGGCCTCCTTCAGCAGATCCGGCGTGACGCGGCTTTGCGACATCCACGGGCCCATCCAGCCGCGCGGGGCGCGGCCGCTGTGTTTTGTGATGGCGTCGCGCACCTGGGCGATGAGGCGGGCTTCGTCCTCTTCCCACATCTGCCCTTGCCGCTCGGCGTTGGTGCGGCCGTGGCCAATGATCTCGTCCTTGCGCGCCTTGATCGGCTCGAGAATTTCCGGCGCGTAATCGAAGATCGTGGTGTTGACGAGATGGCACGCCGGCAACTGCAATTCATCGAGCAAGTCGAACAGGCGCCAGACGCCGACGCGGTTGCCGTAGTCGCGCCAGGAGAAGGTGCGCGGGTCGGGTTGCGGCAACTCGGTCGAGACCGCGTGGCCGAGGCCCGTGCCGAATGCGAAATGCTCGATATTGATGCCGAGATAGACGGCGAGCCGTTTGCCGCCCGGCCAATCGTAATTGGCGCGGCGCGGGAGAGCCGAATAGTCGTATCGATCGTGATGGGGCAATTTCATTTCTGTTATCCGACGTTTCTTAATTGGCTAGATGCCGAGATAGGCGCTCTGCACTTTGGGATCGCGCAGCAAGTCGGCAGAGGGACCTTCCGCCGTTTTCTGACCGAGTTCAAGGATCACGGCGCGATCGGCGAGCGCCAGCGCCCAGTTGGCGTTTTGCTCGGCGAGAATGACCGCGAGCGCTTCGCGCGCCTGAATTTCCTTCAGAATGTCGCCGATGCGCTCGACGACGATCGGCGCGAGCCCGAGTGACGGTTCATCGAGAAGAAACAATTTCGGCCGGCTCATGAGGGCGCGCCCGATGGCCAGCATTTGCTGCTCGCCGCCGGAGAGGCTGCTCGCGCGTTGCCCCGAGCGTTCGCGCAAGCGCGGAAAGTATGTGTAGATCTGCTCGATACGTTCGGCCGCCTCGTTGGCGTCGCGGCTGTAGGCGCCGATGTTGAGGTTCTCAAGCACGGTGAGGCTTGCGAAGACACGGCGACCCTCGGGCGAGAAACCGATTCCTTCGCGGACGATCTCCGACGGTTTGCGGCCTTTCAGGTCTTTGCCCTGCCAGAGGATTTTGCCGCTGCGATAAGGCGCCATCCCGAGGATCGCCTTCAGCGTGCTGCTCTTGCCAGCGCCGTTCGAACCGACGAGCGCAAGAATTTCGCCCGCTTCGAGCGAGAGCGACAGGTCGCTGGTGCCGACGATCTGCCCATAGCGGACGTTGAGATTATTCAGCGCGAGCAGCGGCATAGCTTTTTCCGAGGTAGGCCTCGATCACTTTCGGGTCGCGCAGCACGTCGCGCGGCGCGCCTTGTGCCAACTCCTGCCCGTGAGCGATGACGACGACGCGATCGCAAAGCCCGGAGATGAAGCGCATATTGTGGTCGATGACGACAACGGTGATGCCGCGTTCACGCACGCGCTTGATCGTGTCGCGCACCTGGTCGGTCTCATGCGCGCTCAGACCGGCAACGGGCTCGTCGAGAAGGATCAATGAAGGCCGTGCCGCGAGCGCGATCACGATGCCGAGGGTCTTCTGGTAGCCGTAAGGCATGCTGCCAGCGATCGTGTCAGCGACCGAAGTGAGTTCGAGCCAATCCAGCAGTTCGCTGACCAGCGCTTCTGCCGCTTCGCGCTTTCGCTTTGCCGCCGGCGTGTCGAACAGCGTGGCGACGAAGCCTGGATAGAGTGTCAGATAGGCGCCGCGCATCGCATTCTCGCGCACCGTGCGGTCGCCGTAGACGACGGTCGCCTGGAAGGTGCGGACGAGGCCGCGACGCGCCAGCAGATGCGGCGCCATGCCGGTGACGTCTTCGTTCTTGAACGCGACACGTCCGGCGCTCGGCTTGACGACGCCGCTGACGAGGTTGACCACCGTCGTCTTCCCGGCGCCGTTTGGACCAATGAGTCCGAGGATCTCGTTCTGTCCGACGGAGAAACTGAGATCGCCGACGGCGCGCAGGCCGCCGTAGACGCGCGTCAGACCTTCGACCTGAAGCAGCGTGCTCATGACCGGCGGCTCGCCAGTAAGCGCCGAACACGGGCGGTCAGCTCGAGAATGCCGCCGGGCAGGGCCGCCATGACGACGATCAGGATGATGCCGAAAATGACGCGCTGCAGTTCGACGTAACCGCGCAGGAGTTCCGGCAGGATGGTGAGGAAGACCGAGCCGATGATCGGGCCGATCAGGTGGTTCATCCCGCCGATGACGTTCATGACGACGAGATTGAGCGAATCGACCATTCCGAAGGAACTCGGATCGACGTAGTGCAGAAAGTGCGCGAGCAGGGCGCCGTGCACGCCGGCAAGTGCGCAAGCGATGACGAAGATCGTCACTTTGAGTTGCAGCGCCGGAATGCCAGAGCACTGCGCGACGCGCTCGGACTCGCGTACGGAATCCATGGCCCGGCCGACCTCCGAGGTGAGGATGCGGGCGCAAAAGCCGACGCAAAGCAACGCTGCCGCCAGCGCGAAGTAATAGAAAGCATGCGGTTCTGCGAGGGCGGGGTAGGGCGCAGGGATGCCGAAGATGCCGTTGGATCCGCCCGTCATCGACGTCCATTCGACGAACACCATGCGGATGATCTCGCCGAGCAAAAAGGTTACGAGAACGAAATATTTTCCGGTCAGCCGTAGTACGACCGGGCCGATGAGCAATGCGAGAGCTGCCGCTGCTGCTGCGCCGCCCGCGAGGCTGACCGCAAATGGCAATTGCAGCTTCATCACCAGCAGAACGCAGACATAGGCGCCGACGCCCATGAAACCCGCATGAGCGAATGAGATGTGCCCGGTCCGGATAATGAGGTGCAGGCTGGTGGCGCCGATCACGCTGAGCGCAACAAGCGTTCCCATTGTGAGCAGAAACGTATTCTCGTGCACAAGCGGCCAAAGGGCAGCGAACGCTACGAAAGCGAGGATCAGCAGATTGCGGACACGGTGGTTCCCTGCGTCCTGCGCCTTGCGCTCGAAGGCACCGGTCGGTCCGAGTTCGCCAACGCGCACGGTTTCAGAGGTCGTATCGGTCATTCGGGTTTGCCCAAGAGCCCCCACGGCCTGAAGATCAGCAGCGCGATGACCACGCCGAACGAGACGAAGGACGACACGGCGGCCCCGTAGAACGTGGAGAGAATGCTTTCGGTGAATCCGAGGATGACGCCGCCGAGTGCCGCTCCGGGAATGCTGCCCATGCCGCCAAGAATGACGACCACGAATGCGACGATGAGCGGTCGCTCACCCATGAAGGGGGAGAGTGCGTAGATCTGCGCATAGAGGCCGCCGGCTAGCGCGGTCATGAAGATCGCAACCAGGAAAGCCAGACGATAGATCGTGCGCGTGTCGATGCCCTGGGCTTCCGCGATCTCGACATCGTCGGCGGTGGCGCGCATGGCGACGCCGTAACGCGTCTTGGTCATGAAGAGCCAAAACGCCAGCAGAGCGATGATCGCGATGCCGATGACCATGAGACGGTCGGCCGCGAGAATGAGACCGCCGAGACGGAGGACGCCGCTGAAAGCCGGCGGTATCGAGCGCTCATAGACGTCCCAGACGATGACGCTCGAAAACATTAGCGCCATGTTCAGGCCGAGCAGGCCGATCATGCTCTGGAACATCTTCTGGTAAAACCAACGGAAGACAAGCGTTTCCAGGACAAGCGACAGCACCGCGACGATCAAGGCCGCCAACGGCACCGCGAGCGGGTAGGGCAGTGCGTATTTTCCGTAAAGATAATAGAGCGCGTAACCGCCGAGCATGGCGAAGGCGCCGTGCGCGAAGTTGACGACGCGCATGATGCCGAACAGCAGCGTGAAACCGAGCGCGATCAAAACGTAGATCGCGCTCAAGCTCAAGCCGTTGACGATCACCTGCCCGATGATGATAGGCGACAGCATTGATCCGCCCGAGTTTGCGGTTGCAGTGAGGATGACTGGCGGACGGTGCCGCCGATCATCGCGTGCCTGTCGTCAGCGCTTTTCGGGCGTCAGCTTGTCGCGGATGGTCGACTTTCCGTTCTTGACCTCGACGATCCAGAACGGAAGCAGCAACTGGTGCGCCACGCCGTAGTCGGCCTGTCCGCCCCAGATCACCGGGCCGTACATGCCGGAATCGTAGCCCTCGACTTTCATCAGGGCGTCGCGCACCGCAGTGACGTCAGTCGAACCTGCCGTCTCCATCGCCTTGAACAGAATTTTCGCGGCGTTGTACCAGCCCGGCGCCTGCGCATTGATGATGCCGTCCCACTTCGCGTGATAGGCCTTGTCGAACGCTTGGGCTTGCGGCGAGCTGAAGTCGAAGGTCTCGTAGGAGAGGAAGCCATCGGCCAGCGGCCCAGCCACGTTGATGATCTCGTCGACGGACGGTCCGCCCACCTGCCAGATCATCTTCTGGTAGCCGGCTTGGCGCGCCTGCTTCAGCAGGAGGCCCGCTTCGCCCGGCGCATTGCTGTTGAGGTCGAAGAGGTCGACGTTCTGCGCCATCATGCGCGTGAGCAGCGGCGTGAACTCCTTCATGCCGCGATCATACATTTCGGTCCAAACCTCGATGCCGTTTGCCTTGTAGGCTTCGACGAGGGTCGGGATCACAGCCTGTCCGACCGCATCATTCGGCGCGATGAGCGCGACCTTCTTGATGGCCGGGTAATTCTTGTGCAGCCACTTGATCATGGCCGGGCCGAACTCGACGTTTGAGTTCATGACGCGGAAATTGTAGGGCGACTTGGCGTCGTTCTTGAGGATCGCAGGTGCGAATCCGTTTGAAAGTTGGATCACCTTCGCGGGCGAACTCACGGCGACGGATGCCAGCACCGGCGGTGAGCCGATCGGACCGATGATGTACTTGACCTTGTCGAGGTTCACGAGGCGGTCGGCGGCGGTCTTGCCGCCGGTTGCCGTATACTGGTCGTCGTACATGACGAGCTTCGGCATGTAGGTCTTGCCGCCGATCTTGAGGCCGCCAGCTTTCGTGGCCTCATCGATCGCAAGCGTGACGCCGCGCTGCAATGCGAGACCCCAAGCCGTTCCGCCGCCGGAGAGACTGCCGATAGCGCCGATCTTCAGTTCTTCCTGGGCGTATGTCGTTGCTGTTCCGGCAAGAAGCGCCACGGCGATGGTCGCCGCCTTCCAAGCTGTTCTCGTCATGATTTGACTCTCCCCGTGCAAGTTCCGCTGAAGCGGTCGTTTTGAGTATTGTATACCATGCTATGCTTTTGCATTTCGGCCGGTCAACCCGTCATGCGCCGGGGTTGTCGGTGTTTCGAACGGCAAACGCGCGTCACGTTGTCTCGATCAATTTGGTTGCATCGGAAGACAAGGCGGCGCCCGGTTGATTGATAGCGAGCTTGGAGATGTCCTCGCGCCGACGAAGGCGAAAGGCGTAGGCCGGCGGAAGGAGATCGAACGGATCCGCCACACCAAGCGCGCGTGCGGCGTGCGCAGGCCAATCGGCGTGATACATCAGCTCACGCGCCATCGCGATGATGTCAGCTTCGCCGCTGCGCAGGATGTCTTCCGCATGCTGCGGCTCGGTGATGAGGCCGACGGCGATCGTAGCGATGCCGACTTCCTTTTTTACACGACGTACGAAGGGTATATGGTATCCCGGCACGCGCGGCACGATCGGCATCGCGGAGTTGCCGGAGACGCCGCCGGACGAACAATCGATCGCGTCGATGTCGCGCGCTTTAAGTGCCGCGGCGAGGGCGACCGTATCGTCGATGTCCCAGATGCCGCCGCGGCCGTCGACGCTCGACACCCTGAAGAACAACGGCTTGTGCGCGGGCCAGGCGGCGCGGACAGCCTCCGCAATCTCGAGCGCCAGCCGCATTCGACCGTTGCGGTCTCCACCGTAGGCGTCATCGCGCTTGTTGGTGACGGGGGAGAGGAATTGATGGATCAGATAGCCGTGCGCGCCGTGAATCTCCAAGACGTCGAAGCCGGCGCGGTCGCAGCGGCGCGCGGCATCCGCCCAATGCGTCACGACGTCCTGAATCTCGCGCGGCGTGAGAGGATGGCAGGTCTGGCGGCCGGGCCCGACCGAAATGGCGCTCGCCGAAACGGGCTTCCACGGCGGAAGGCCGTGCGCTGTGTCCGCATCGGTCAGCGGCGTCCAATCGCGCATCGCGCCATGCGATGCGGCGCGGCCGCCGGAGTGGCCGAGTTGGATGGCCGGCGTTGCGCCAACGCTACGGATGAGGTCGGCGACGCGGCGGAAAGCAGGGATCTGATCATCGCGCCACAAGCCGGCGCAGCCGTAAGTTTTTCGGCCGCGCTCTTCGACGGCGGTTTCTTCGTAGAACACCAAGCCGGTGCCGCCGAAGGCGAGCCGTCCGAGATGGACGAAGTGCCAATCGGTCGGCATGCCGTCTTCCGACATATACTGACACATCGGCGACGCCATGATGCGGTTGCGCGCCGTCAGGCCGCGCAATGTCATCGGTTGGAAAAGAAGCGGGTGCTTTGGATCGCCAGCGCTCATCCGGCCCTTCGTCGCTGCTGCGTGCTCTCGGCTACTTCGGCCTTACGTTCAGGAGCGCTTAGCCCCGTAAACCTGCTTGGCGAAATCCGCGGTGATGTATCCGTCGGCGAGGTCGTTCTCGATCGCCGCCACGCTTCGCTCCGTCGGAGAACCGTAGCCGCCAGCTCCGTTGAGGCGGAAGCTGACAACGTCGCCGTTCTTCAACGTCCGCACTTCCTTGGAGGTCATGTGGATGGCTTCGCCATCCGGGTTGAGGATCGTTTCCGCGATGGTGCCGGCGCCGCCACCGAACAACCCGAAGCCGGCGCTGCCGTGGCGGTCGCTGAGCAGCGTCATGACCGCGGAGCTCGTTTGCAGTTCGACATCCTTGCGAATGGCGCAGCCACCGCGATAGCGCCCGGGGCCGGACGAGTCGGCGAGCAGTTCAAACCGGCGCACGACGATCGGGCTGTTGGTCTCGTGCACTTCGACCGGGATGTTCGCGCAATTCATCACCGGGCTCAGCGCCTCGGCTCCGTCCTTGTTGGAGCGTCCGCCGTAGCCGCCGAGGATGAGATCGTAAAAGATGAACGGCTTGCCGGTGCGATCGTCGATGCCGCCGATATTGGGGTTGCTCCAGTGTGAGAATGCTCCCATGGCGCGATCGGGCATGGCTTGCGAGAGCGCACCGTTGATGACGTCAAAGATGCGGATTTGCAGCGCGGCGCGGCCGCCGCTTGCAGCAGGGAAGCGCGGATTGAAGAAGCTGCCTTCGCGCGCCGTCGCTTTGATCGGCCGAATGGCGCCGTCGTTCTGCGGCAGCAGCGCGTCCGCGAACACCTTCACGGCGAACAAGGTGTAGGCGCGTGTGTAGCTGAGGTAGGAGTTGATCGCCACGCCGACCTGGTCGCTACTGCGAGAGAAGTCGGCCGTAATGTCGTCGTCCTTCACGGTGATGTCGACGGCGACTGTCACGATGCCGTCGCCCGGGCCGCAATCGTCCAACTGATCCTGGAAGCTATAGACGCCATCCGGAATTTTACGGATGAGATCGCGCATGCGCATCTCGGATTTCTCGAAGATGGTCTCGACCGCCGTGTCGATCTGCGCGCGTCCGTATTCCTTATAGAGCTTCACCAGCCGTTGCGCGCCGATAAAATTCGCGTTGCGTTGCGCCGAAAGGTCGCCGCTGACCAGGTCGGGGACGCGGATGTTGCCTAGGATCAGACGCAGGATGTCTTCGTCGAACTCGCCGTTGCGCACGAGACGCACGGGCAAGATGCGCACGCCTTCCTGATAGGCTTCGGTGACGCCTTGGACTTTTTGCGATCCCGGGGCGGCGCCACCCATGTCGACATGGTGCGCCGTGTTGACGACGTATCCGATCAACTCCTCGCCGATGAAGACGGGCGTGACCAGGAAGCAGTCGGGAAAATGCCCGGAGCCAAGCGCCGAGTCGTTGAGGAGAACGCCGTCACCCGGCCGCAGCGTGCCTTCGGGGAAGAACTTCAGCACGTTCTTTACGACGAAGGGCATGGCGCCCAGATGGCCTGGGGTGAAGTTGCCTTGCGCAATCAGCCGGCCGGTGCGGTCGAAAACGCCTGTTGAGAAATCTTCCGCCTCGCGGACGGCCTCGGAGAACGCCGTGTGGCGCAGTGTCGTGCCCATCTCGTCGGCAACGGAGATGAAGCTGTTCCAGAGCACCGAAAGAGTGATGGGGCTGAGATTCTCACGCGCCTTCGTCATCGTCACCCACCATAATCACCAGATTGCCGTGCTCGCTGACCGATGCGCTGTCGCCCGGCAGGACAAGCACCGTCGACTCGCGCTCCTCGATGATTGCCGGGCCTTCTATGACCTCGCCGCGCGCAAGCGCATAGCGATCATAGACCGCGCAATCGACGAAACCTCTCTTCTCGGGGAAATAGGCTTTGCGCTCTCCGCGCTTGGCAGTCCCGGCTTTATCGGGAAGCGCCGGTTTCTCGCGCCCGCTCGTGACGGTGTTCGGCAATGTTGCCGCGAGATACCAGTCGACGATTTCGATGCCCGCACCACGGTCCCGATATCCGTAGACCTGTGCGTATGCCTCCTGAAAGCGCTTGGTGGCTTCGTCGGCAAACGTTGCGTCGAGCGCGCCGTCCGGCAGGTCGACGCGGATTTCGTGACCCTGGCCAGCATAACGCATATACGCGAAACGCGACCAGACCGGCTTGGCCTGGCTGCGCAAGCGGTCGAGATCGCGCTGAACGCGCCTTTCGAGGTCTGCGTAGATTTCGGCTGCGGAATTCTCGACGCCGGGCGCAAGGCGCAGCACACGCGTGATCGACTGATCGAGCTTGCTGTTCGCTTCGAGAAGCCCGATCGCGGATCCGACACCCGCGCCATGCGGCACGATCACCTTGGGGATTCCGATGGCGCGCGCCAGCCGGCAGGCGTGCAGCGGCCCGGCGCCGCCGAATGCAACCATCGTGTATTTGCGCGGATCGCGGCCGCGCTCGACGGACACGATGCGCATAGCGCGTTCCATGTTCGTGTTCGCGATCGTATAGATGCCCCAGGCCGCCTCGGCGGGCTCCAGGCCAAGCGGTTCGCCAATATGTTTCGCGACACCGGCCGTCGCGCCACTTAGATCGAGTGGCATCGCGCCACCGTTGAAGGACTTGGAGTCCAGATAGCCGAGCACCAGGTTGGCGTCGGTGACGGTGGGGCGTGTGCCGCCGCGCCCGTAGCAAATAGGACCGGGCTCGGCGCCCGAACTCTCGGGGCCGACCTTGATGAGGCCCATGTCGGTCGTGCCGATGCTGCCGCCGCCGGCGCCGATCTCGAGAAGCTCGATGGCCGCGATGTTGAGCGGCAGTCCGCTGCCCTTGCGGTAGCGGACCTGATCGACCTCAAAGGTTGGCACGATCGCAGGCACGCCGTGATCGATCGCGCCGAGCTTCGCGGTCGTGCCGCCCATATCGAATGTCAGGACGTGGTCGAAGCCTTCCTCGCGGCCGACTTCGGCGCACATCAACACGCCGGCGGCCGGCCCCGACTCGACGATACGGATAGGGTTTTCCGCGGCGAGTTCCGGCGACACCAGGCCGCCGTTCGACTGCATGAGGAAAAGGTCGGCGTTGACGCCGCGCGCCGCCAGCGACTTCTCCAGCGCCCGCACATATTTACCGACGAGCGGCTTGATGTAGGCATTGGCGACGGCCGTGCTGGTGCGCTCGTACTCGCGGAACTTCGCGGAGACGTCCGACGAGAGCGAGATCGACAGGCTGCCGTTGACCGCGGCAGCACGCTCGCCGATGAGCCGTTCGTGCGAGGGGTCGGCGTAAGCATGCAGCAGCGACACGGCGAGCGACTCGTAGCCGCGCTCATGAATCTCGTTGAGCAGGGCGTCGATCTCTTTCGCCTGCGCCTTGCTCTCCACGCGCCCGTCATAGTGGACTCGCTCGGCAAGCTCGAAAATATCGCGCCGCCGAACCAGTGGTTGCGGTTTGTCCAGGTAGAGATCGTAAGTTTCGTAGCGCTTCTGGCGTCCGATGATGAGGATATCGCGGAAACCCTTGGTGGTGATGAGCGCGGTTTTCGCGCCTTTGCGCTCGAGCACCGCGTTCGTCGCAACCGTCGTGGCGTGCAGCAGCGTCGTGACATCGCCGGCAGGGACGCCGGTGCGCTGGAGGATTTCCCCCAGGCCCTCAAGCACACCGCGCGCAGGCTCGCTTGGCGTTGAAGGAAGCTTTCCGAAATGGCGCTTCCCTGTTCGTGTATCCTCGAGAACGAAATCGGTGAAGGTTCCGCCGATATCAAATGCGATCCGTATCATAAGCGAACGTCATGCCTCGTTGCCGGATTGTGTGCCATTGAATACAATCGACGGAGGCTTGTCAAAAACGAAAGTTATGCGGCGCGATGATGCATCGACTGCTGTCCTTGTTCGACTTTGCGAGGGCGTCCCGGCATTACGCGCAGGGGCACTGGAAAGCCGACACTTTTTACGCACGCCTGCTTTTCTGGGTGGAGCAGCAGCCAGGCGCATGGGCGGTTCGGGACGGTGCGCGGCGTTTGACCTATGCACAACTTCTCGCGTGGACCGATGCGCTTGCGGATGGACTCGCGGCGCGCGGCGTGCGGCCTGGCGAGCGCGTCGCCGTCTGGCAGCCGAGCCGCGTCGAGTCGGTTGTCGCGCTGCTTGCCTGCTCGCGCATGGACTACGTCTGCGTGCCGTCCTTACATCGTGATTCGACGACGGGCGACGTGCTTGCATTGCTTGAGCGTTGCGGCGCTGTGGCGCTGATCGGCGAGCGCGGCTGGGGGGCAGACAGCGCGCGGCGGGATATTTTTACGGAACTGGGAAGCGTCGGTTCCATCCGTTGCGCTTTTCCGCTCACGCCGCTCGCCGATATCGCGCTTGGCCAAGCAGAGCAGCATGAAGGGATTCCGGCAGCGCGTCGCAGCGAGCGCGCCTATTCGACCACTCCCGATCGCGTTTTTTATCTTGCCTTCACCTCGGGCACGACCGGACAGCCGAAAGGCGTCATGCACTCCGACAATACGCTTTTGTCTAACGGCCGCGTGATCGCGCGCGACTGGCAGCTCGATACGTCCGCGGTGATCTACACGCTGAGCCCGATGAGCCACAATATGGGCACGGTGAGCCTGGCGATTGCGCTCGCCTGCGGCGGTGAACTGGTGCTGCATGGGCCGCTCGATCAGAAACGGATGCTCGATCGCATCATCGAAACCGGCGCGACCTACCTAATCGGCGTGCCTACGCATGCGATCGATCTTCTCACTGAGTTGCGCCGCCGCGATGCGACGAGCCTTGGCGCCGTGCGGGCGTTTCAGCTTGCCGGTTCGGCTATTCCGCAGCAATTGGCTGAGTTCTTGCTCGATCTTGGCGTGGTGCCGCAGAACACCTACGGCATGACTGAGAACTGTTCGTTTCTTTACACCCGCCGCGATGACCCGACCTCGGTGATCGTCGAGACTTGCGGGCGCTGTGCCGATGGCATGGAGATTGCGCTGTGGGATCATGACGATGCGGACAGGCCGGCTCCGGCTGGTGCGGTCGGGGAGGTCGGCGTGTGCGGGGCCAGCCAAATGCTCGGTTATTTCGACGATCAGGCGACGACCGAGCGTTCGCTGAACCGCGACGGCTGGTTCATGACCGGCGATCTTGCGCGGCAGGTCGGCGAGAACTTCGAGATCGTCGGGCGGAAGAAAGACCTCATCATCCGGGGCGGGCACAACATTCATCCGGCGAAGGTTGAAGACCTCGCGATGCGCCACGCGGGCGTGCTGAAGGCGGCGGCGTTTCCTGTTCCCGACGAGAGGCTGGGAGAGCGGATGTGTCTCGCCGTCATCGCACACGCCGATACGGCGCCGACGGGCGATGAAATCCTGGCGCATCTGCATCGACTTGAACTGTCGCGTTACGAGATGCCGGAATATTTCCTCTGCGTTGAAACGTTCCCGCTGACCGCGAGCGGCAAGATCCTGAAGCGAGAATTGGCGCGCATGGTGGCGTCTGGCGAAATTCACGCTACTCCGATACGGTGGAGCGGCCCGTGAGGAACAGTTGCGATCGAACTTGCAATCGCCGTCCGTCAAACAGCGTTTCCAAACGGAGAATTCCGCCGTAGCGCGGGCGTTCTAGGATGCAGGACGATTGGTAAGATCGCCAATCATTAAGATTCCGGAGCGCCTGGCCGGTTTGGCCGTAGCCCCAATTCCACAAGGACCCATCGAACAATGACAATCGCCAATTCCACGCGGGCGCGCGACATCGAATATTACATTCACCCGCAAACGAACCTGCAGGCCCATGAGCAGAACGGGCCGATGGTGATTTCGCGCGGCGACGGCATCTACGTCTACGACGACAACAACCGCGAATATATCGAAGGCGCGGCGGGGCTCTGGTGCGCGTCGCTCGGCTTCTCGAACGAGCGTCTTGCCAAGGTCGCTTACGATCAAATCCGCAAGCTTGGATTTTATCACAGCTACCGCAGCCACTCGCACGAGGCGGCCATCGACCTTGCCGAGAAGCTGATCCAGATCGCGCCGGTGCCGATGTCGAAGGTGCTGCTGCAGTGCTCGGGTTCCGAGGCGAACGACACCGCGATCAAGCTCGTCTGGTATTACCATCACGCGATCGGCAAGCCGGAGAAGCGCAAGATCATCAGCCGCATGGGCGCCTACCATGGCAGCACGGCGGTTTCGATCAGCGCTTCCGGCAAGCCGGAGATGCATGCCGACTTCGGCTTGCCGTTCCCGCAGTTCCGTCACACCGAGAACCCGCATTACTACCGCCGGCACAATGAGGGCGAGAGCGAGGAAGCCTTCGCGACGCGGATGGCCGATGCGCTCGAGGCGATGATCCTGGAGGAGGGGCCGGAGACGGTTGCGGCCTTCTTCGCGGAGCCGGTGATGGGCGCGGGCGGCGCCATCCTGCCGCCGAAAACCTATTTCGAGAAGGTGCAGGCAATCCTGAAGAAGTACGACATCCTGTTCGTCGCGGACGAGGTGATCTGCGGCTTCGGCCGGACCGGCAATATGTGGGGATCGCAGACCTACAATCTGCAACCCGACATCATCTCGTGCGCGAAAGCGCTCTCCGCGGCGATCCAACCGATCTCGGCGCTGCTCATCAACGAGAAGGTCTACAAGGCGATGTTGGCGCAGAGCGGCAAGCTCGGCAGCTTCGCGCATGGCTACACCTATACCGGCCATCCGGTTGCCGCGGCGGTCGCGCTCGAAGTCCTGAAGATCTATGATGAGATCGATATCGTTCAGCATGTGAAGCGCGTCGGCGCCCATTTCCAGAAGGGCCTTGCAAAGCTCGCGGATCACCCGCTTGTCGGTGACGCGCGTGGGGTAGGCCTGATTGCCGGCCTCGACCTCGTCTCCAACAAAAAGACCCGTGAACCGCTACAGGGCGCGTCGCGCATTCAGGACCAGGCTAAAGCCAATGGCTTGATCCTGCGCTTCATCGGCAATCGCGTGGCCTTCTCGCCGCCGCTCATCATCACCGAGGAGCAGGTGGACGAGATGCTGGCGCGCCTGAAGAAGACGCTGGACAAGGCGCACTCAGAGTTGCGCACCCACTGATCGGCGGGTGCGCCATATCAGCGCGATAGGTTGTGATTCCGGCGCTTCCGCCATTTAACCGGCAGCGTTCAGGCCGCGGCGATATTGCTCCCACCTCCCACGGTGCGCAATATTCCCGGTTTGGGCGCGGTCGGCGCCGTGGTGTGGAGCGCCTTGTTACTATGAGTCCGCGCGTGGATTTGCTGACACTGCGGCTCTTTGTTGCCGTCGTCGAGGAAAGCAGCCTGACCAAGGCGGCCGAGCGCTACAACATCGCGAATTCCGCGGTGAGCAAGCGCATTTCGTTTCTGGAGGAGACGTTCAAGATCGAGCTTCTGCATCGCCTTCATAAGGGTGTGGAGCCAACGCCGGAAGGCCTCGCGCTTCTACGCCATGCGCGCGAAATCCTGCGCTCCGTCGACGACCTGGAAGGGGAATTGCATGAATTCGCCAAAGGAACGCGGGGGAGCATTCGCGTGGTGGCGAACGAATCCACGATTTTTGGGTACTTGCCGGAAGAGTTGAGCGCGTTTCTCGACCGGTTCCCGCTGGTGCAGGTGAGTTTTCAGGCGCAGACGAGCCACGCCGTCGTGCAGTCGATCATCGACAATGTTGCCGATATCGGCATTTTTGCCGGAGAGTTTCCGACGGCGGATCTGCAGGTCTTCAAGTACAAGCAGGACCGCATCGCCGTGGTCGTCCCGAAAGGCCACGAGTTGGCGCGCCGGAAATCGGTTCGGTTTTCAGATTTGCTCGATTTCGATCTTGTCGATCAGGAGCCGAACAGCTCCATCGATGCCGTGTTGTCTCGCGCCTATGTCGAGGCGGGTCGCGTTTTGCGGACGCGTATCCGCGTCAGTAGTTCCGAGGCGGCGTGCCGGATGGTGGAAGCGAATCTCGGAATCGCGTTCGTCAATGAGCGCATCGCAACGTGCCTGTCGCGCGTGACCGGCATCGTGTCGCTGCGGCTCGATGAACCCTGGGCCGTTCGCCAGCATCGCCTGTGCGTGCGTGGCTTCGGCCAGCTTCCGATCGCAGCCCGGCTTCTGGTCGAGCATTTAATTCCCGGCATCACGGCGAGAGCATCATGAAGGTTGTCATCCTAGGCGCCGGCGTCATCGGCGTGACCAGCGCCTATTATCTGGCGCGGGCGGGCCACGAGGTGACGGTGCTCGATCGCCAGGAGGGCGCGGCACTCGAGACGAGTTTTGCCAATGCCGGCGAGATCTCTCCCGGTTACTCGTCGCCTTGGGCCGGCCCCGGTGTTCCGATCAAAGCTGTGAAATGGCTGCTGATGAAATATGGGCCGCTCGCCGTGCGGCCGCATCTCGACCCGCGCATGTGGGTTTGGATTGCTCAAATGTTGCGCAACTGCACGACCGCACGCTATGCGCTCAACAAGGAGCGCATGGTGCGGCTGGCGGAATATAGCCGCGATACGCTCGATGCGCTGCGTTCGGAGATCGACATCGCCTACGACGGCCGTGCGCTCGGCACGCTGCAATTGTTCCGCAAGCAGTCGCAGCTCGATGCAACCGCATCCGATATCGCGGTGCTGAAGGAACTCGGCGTTCCTTACGAATTACTCGATCGTGAAGGCTGCATTCGCGTCGAGCCGGGGCTGCGCGCGACGCAAGAAAAGTTTGTCGGCGGCTTGCGCCTTCCCGGCGATGAAACCGGCGACTGCTTCATGTTCACGACGCGTCTCGCGGAGCACGCAGCGCAGAAGGGCGTCGATTTCCGCTACAAGACGTCGATCCAGTCGATCGCGCGTTCAGGCGATGGAGTCACCGTTCTCACGGACACCGGCGAATTCCGCGGCGACGCCTGCATCGTCGCGCTCGGCAGCTATTCGCCGCACCTCTTGCGGCCGCTCGGTATCTCGATTCCGGTCTATCCCGTGAAGGGATACTCGATCACGGTTCCGATCGTCGATGAAGCGGCGGCGCCGACGTCCACGATTATGGACGAAACCTATAAGATCGCCATCACGCGGCTCGGCTCGCGCATCCGCGTCGGCGGTACCGCGGAGCTGTCAGGGTATGACCGCACCCTGCGCCCCGGCCGCCGCTTGGCGCTCGAACACTCGGTGACGGACCTGTTTCCCGGCGCCGGCGATATCCGCCGGGCAACGTTCTGGACCGGGCTGCGGCCGATGACGCCGGACGGTCCGCCCATCATTGGAGCGACATCCATTCCCGGCCTCTATCTCAACACCGGACACGGCACGCTCGGCTGGACCATGGCCTGCGGTTCCGGGCGGTTGATTGCGGATATCGTCGCAGGCGAGCGGCCGAATATCCAATGGGACGATCTTTCGATGGCGCGATATCGCTGAAGGGCGGGTTGCGAGACGCTCAATCTTTGTTCCAAGCTTCGCTGCGGCGCTTTCGACGGATTTTGACCGATGGATCAGATCGCCGACTTCAACGTCCTCAAGATCGTTCGCAGTAGCGGCACGTTGCGCGAGCAAGTCGTCGCGAAATTGCGCAGGGCGATCATTGCCGGCACGTTTGCGCCGGGAGAGCGGCTGGTCGAGCGACGCCTGGTCGAACTCCTTGGCGTCAGCCGTACGCTCGTTATAGAACAGCGCGTTGGC
>JAFKKS010000499.1 GCA_017304555.1 Hyphomicrobiales bacterium | reverse complement strand
GCGATGCCTGAACATACGATACGCCGCGATCCTTGATCAGGCGCACCGCCTCAAGCTTGAACTCCCGCGTAAACTGACGCCTCTCCATGACCCACCTCCAGCTCCATCAAAACACCTAACTCGGTGTCTTCGGAACCGGGTGCAGGCCACTCCGACATATCTACAGCCGCTAGGACGTTTACGTAGGGTCGGGTTACTTCGTTGTTCACCATCAGCACCGGATACGGCCCAGTGCGAATGACCCGTTCGATCGTCGTCCCGACAAAGATATCACGCAAGAGTTGCTTACGATGCGCGCCCATGACGATGAGGTCGGCTTTGGTCGTCTCCGCCGCCCTCAGAATGCCGTCGAAAGGGTCGCCATAGACCACCATCGATCGGCACTTTCCAACGTGCAGTTCGGGTACGGTGCTAATCTGTTCTGCGAGGATTCGCTCAGCCTCACGCTTCTCGATCTCAGCGAGGCTTTTCGGGAGATCGTCGTCTACGACATGGACGAGTGTGAGCTCGCTTGCTCCGGCTTGAACCAAGAGACCTGCTCGCCGCAATGCGCGATGAGACCGCGTCGAAAAGTCCGTCGCTGCGAGGATCTGCACCTCATTCACCTCCATCTCAAAAGCTTCTGCTGATCTGCTTTTACAATGCGCCATTATCCGCGGACTGGCCAATTAGCGCGACGGAGCCCTTTCTGCATTTTGTCGCGGGTGCCCGGACTTGACCGCAAACAGGCCTTCGCGAGCATGCCCGAAGCTTTCGATACTCCACTCGAATTTGCGTGCAATGCCGGCATGTGCGGCGCGGGAATGCAACGACGCAAGTCCGCACCAACAAGCGCTGTTTTGTTCGTGGGTCTCTGAAATTTTTGCCAACGCCAAAATTGACTCAAAGACCGCACCTAGGCCGGGCGTCGATGCGTTTGTCCACAACTGGAAAATTTCTGCCCCGACCGTATAATGTTCTCATTGCGATGGTGTTGCCGCTGCGAAGCTAAGTCACTATCGGGCGCACTTGGCTTCAATCAAGCTCGGGCCAACAGCGAAGCGACGTAGTAAAATTTTTAGGGATAGCTGAGTGATGGGCGTCCCCCGGCAACTCGTAGGTCACATAACCCGCAGGCTGACGAGTGATGCCTAACTGTAATTTGACTTACGCCGATAGTTGCGACGCAGATATCTTCGTGCCGGGCGGCGAAGAGTTCGCTCTGAAAGTATCTTCCGACACGGGACGATGAGAATCCGATGGAAGCAGGCCGGCCAACCGAGAGGGATAGCCAATTGTCCGCTCGGCGCAAGAATAGCGAATTCGCGCCCGATGCCCCGGCTTTTCTGGTTGGCAAATCCGACCGGCTAGTGGAAGAGGGCCAACGATCGGGCTCAACTGTCGGGCGTGGAGCGCTGGCGATATTTATCGTACTCGTTATCGTCAGCGGCGCTTTCACGACCGCCGCGTTGCTTCAAGTACGGTCCCTAAAATCCGAGCTCTCTCGCTTGCAACGCGAAACGCTTTCGCTCAATGAACGCGTAGCGAGACTCGACCTGATCGTGAGAAGTCAAAAACAAGCGATCAAGGATGCTGATCCGAAAGACCCACCAACGCGGCAGGAAGCTCCTGCTGACAAAGCCCCCCTTCTTCTTTCTCGTGACGAGATCCAGCTCATCCGCGATTATATCAAACCGGCACCTATTGCGGGCGCCTCTCCAGCCCTGCCCAATGTTGGAGATCCCATTGGGTTGCCCACGATCCCATTTCCATCCGCGGTCACGGAGAAGGTACCTAAGCTGCTAGGCGCTCGATTTGCGATCAAGGACGGCGCCATCCTTATTGTTCGGAGAGATAGCCGGCTAATCGACGCTGTACTTGGCCCGAACTAAATACGGCGCGTCGAGGTCTTAGCGACACTCTCGCGGACATCCGCCTTGAAAGACATGCGAAGTTAAAGGCGAAGCTGGCCGGAATAAATTGCTTCAGGAGGAGCGATCAAGCTTCGCTCGGAGTGGCCAGAGATAGCACAAATGCGAAATGACGCACGATGATAGACAAGCGACTAAAATGCCAGCGAGCATATAGAAGCCTTCGCCCGATGGCACCGCGATTAGCCGGAGCGACGCTTGTGCAGTCGCTGGGCCGGGACTCTGCCACGCCATTAGCAGAAAAGCTGCATAGCCGGCCGCGAACTGTGTCGAAATGGCCAAAGGCAGCTTGGAACGTGCCACGAGTCCGAAGCAGGCCAACACAAATATAGGTATTACAATACAATAAAGCTGAAAACCTGGCATGTCGATGTAGCTGCCAAGCGCCTCGTGGCTACGTTGAAAAAGGCCAAACACCTTTAGATTCAAGTACCACAGCGTTTCAGACGTGGGGATACGTGCGAGTGCGTATGCCGACAACTCGGCCGACAAAGCCGCCAGGAACAGAGCTAGCGGTCCCAGAAACTGGAGCTTGAAAAGCCGACTCATTTGACAAGACTAACATCGAAGACGTTGATCTTGTCTTAAAGACCTTCATCGTTGGTCAGATCAGATCTCCGGCTGCAAGCCGTTCTCAAGGCTGATTGTTCGGCGGTCTTTCGATGAATTTCCGGCTGCCATTCAGCAATTCGATGTTGTTGGCGATGACCGGGTTTCCCGGGTCCATCGCACGCGCCCTCATGAATTTTCTGCGTGCGCCGCTAAGGTCTCCCCGCAACATCAGCGAGTAGCCCTGGTCGTTCAGAATCTGAACCGTTTCGCCGCCAAGCCTAACAGCTTGAGCATAGGCTTGGTCGGCAAGATCGAACCGGCGAAGGCGATCGTAACTCGCCGCAAGCCCGACCCAAGCCGTCACGTCCCTCGGAGATTTTTCCACCGCGTCTTTGAAGTAACGCTGCGCGAGCCCGTAATCTCCGCGATTGAAGTGCTCCAGGCCAAGCCTCACCGGTTCGTCGGAGGGGAAATATTTGACGTCGGTCGGCTCCTGTATGGGGTCGCCGCCTGCCGGATTTGCGGGAGCAACGATTGCAGCTTCCCTCGTTGTAATATCGCATGCTGCCAAACCTGTCCCCAGGCAGCAACAGGTCAGTATTAGAAAGACGCCCCGCATAACTTTTGTCTCCCGCCCAGTCAGCGGACCTACTACACGGTTTAAAAAAGCATTGATAAACTTAACTCTACGCGCTTCCCGCAGCACCAGACAGCAAGTCAACTGTAAAAACATCGTCTTTCGATTTTCCGGAAGCACTCCTTTTTTTAATTTCGCCCACCAACCGGCATCGCGACCGCGGGCGCCCCCGCCCCACTAACGTTTATGTTCTGAGTAACAGGAGGCCGCGGTCCCATCGCTTTTCCAGGATCGCTAACGTCGGGAAGCTGATCCACTGGCTGAGCCGGGGCGTCAGCGCCGTAACGCTTGACGGCACCGCCCACCCGGCGAGCATCGTGCGCAATCCTGCGATCGCTTACATATCGCGGCCACGGATTGATGATGTGGGTAGCGGCGTTGACTGCCTTGGCGTCGCCACCGTCTATCGTGATGGTCTCCGATCGCTGAAAGTAGCGATCCACCTCGTCATGGCCGACGAGCCCGTAACACCCCCCAAGCAGCAGAGGCGCCAACAGAGTCAGGTACCTTATGGTCACCGTCCGCCTCCTCTAGTTAAGAGCTTTCACGACCGGCTGGCTTGCAGGGAGAGGCGCCACCCGAGCCGGCGCGGGTAGCCGGGCTTCAGGAGCGATGATGTGGCCATAAGGTCCCTTCACGTCGCCTCCAGAATTGACGTAATGGTCGTAACGTTTGCGAACGTCCATCTGACCGTTGAGGAAGAAGTCGACATCATTAGGCGGCAGACGCGAGTCAAGCGGCGATGCGAGTTTCTGGCCCGGTGCCGATGGGGCAACCAGGTGCGGCGTTACGATGATTACCAGATCGGTTTGATCTTGCTGGTAAGACGCGCTGCGGAACAGAGCGCCTAAGACAGGCACCGAGCCGATCCAAGGCAGCTGAGAGACATCTTGCCGACTCCGGGTCTGTAGCAAGCCGGCGATGGCAAAGCTCTGGCCGTCACGCAATTCAACTGTCGTCCGCGCGTCGCGGCGAGTTAATGCCGGAACCGTCGTCCCCTGAATGGTTATCGCGTTGGTGAAGTCGAGCTCACTGACCGACGGCTCAACCCTTAAATTGATCACGCCACGCGAAAGAACCGTGGGCACAAAAGCCAGCTCGACGCCAAATTTCTTGTATTCGATGGTGACAGTAGGAAAGCCATTGGTCGTCGTGTTCGGTATCGGTACCGGAAACTCGCCGCCAGCCAGGAAACGCGCAGCATCACCAGACAGCGCCATCAAGTTTGGCTCTGCCAGCCGTCGCACTCCACCCTTGGTTTCCAGCGCAGTGATCAGGGCATCGATCGATCCCCCACCGCTTGTTCTCAGCACGCTGGTCAGCAAGCTCCCGTACGGGACGGCGCCGGAAGCCAGTGTGGCAGCCGTTCCCAGAAGCGGAAGCCCGCCAGGCGTCGGAACAGGATTTCCGTTTCCATCCAAAAGCGGAGAACCATCTGGTTTCCATTGAAACCGCCCTGCTCCGGTTATTCCGCCGGCCGACCCGCCTGCCCCGAGGCCAGAATTTCCGATAGTCGTACCCTTGGCATTAC
>JAFKKS010000498.1 GCA_017304555.1 Hyphomicrobiales bacterium | reverse complement strand
GACCCCCACCCCGACCCTCCCCCTTTCAGGGGGAGGGAGCGAGAGCGGCGCACCGCAATCCCGACCACGACCGATTCAAAATCAACGTCTTAGCGCGACCCGCGGACTCAAATTCTGAGCCCGCACAGCAGCACGCCGCGGCTTAAAGTTTTCCCTCAAGCGCCGCGTCGAAGATCTTGCGCGCGGCCGCCGCATCGAGCTTCACCGGGTTGCCGCCGGCGGTCGGATCGTCCGGCGCCATCTTGGCGATCAGGTCGGCCTGTTTGCCGTCCACCTTCAAGCCCGCGAGCGTGTGCGGCACGCCCGTCTCTTTCCGCAACGCCAGCACCCAGTCTAGGAACGCATCGAACGACGGCTTGAGCCCGATATAAGCGGCGAGCCGGACGATCTTCTCCTCGATCGCCGCGCGGTTGAAGGCGAGCACGTAAGGCATAAAGACCGCGTTGGTGAGCCCGTGATGCGTGTTGTAGAGCGCGCCGACCGGATGCGAGAGCGCGTGAATGGCGCCGAGCGCCTTCTGAAACGCGGTTGCGCCCATCGCCGCCGCCGCCATCATATTGGCGCGCGCTTCGATGTCCTGCCCGTTCTTCGTCGCGCGCGCGAGATTCTCCTTCACGAGCCGCACGCCCTCGACCGCGATGCCGTCCGCAAGCGGGTGGTAGAACGGCCCGCAATAGGCTTCGAGGCAGTGCGCGAAGGCGTCCATGCCGGTGCCGGCGGTGATGATCGGCGGCATCCCGACGGTGAGCTCCGGGTCGCAAATCGTGACCTTCGGCATCATCGCCGGATGGAAGATGATCTTCTTGGTGTGCGTTTCCTCGTTAGTGACGACCGCGGCGCGGCCCACCTCGGAGCCGGTCCCGGCCGTCGTTGGCACGGCGACGATCGGCGCGATCTTCGACGCGTCGGCGCGCGTCCACCAGTCGCCGACGTCCTCGAAGTCCCACACCGGCCGCGTCTGCCCGTGCATGAAGGCGACAAGCTTGCCGGCATCGAGCGCCGAGCCGCCGCCGAAGGCAA
This sequence comes from Hyphomicrobiales bacterium, assembly GCA_017304555.1. Classification (GTDB taxonomy): domain Bacteria; phylum Pseudomonadota; class Alphaproteobacteria; order Rhizobiales; family Xanthobacteraceae; genus JAFKKS01. The sequence goes on along the minus strand of JAFKKS010000498.1, from coordinate 3,619 downwards.
TGACGCCGTCATGCCCGCCGGACTTGAAGGCGGCGACGCCCGCCTTGACGTTCGCCTCGACCGGATTCGGCTGCACGTCGGAGAACACCGCGACAGTCATGCCCACAGCTTTCAGCTTCGCCACCACATCCGCCGTCATCGGCATCTTCGCGACGGTCGGATCCGTGACCAGCAGCGGACGCTTGATGCCGGCCGCCACCAGCGCCTCCGGCAGTTCGTCGATGCGCCCTTCTCCAAAGCGCACCGTCGTCGGAAAATTCCAGTTGCCGCGCAGTTGCATCGCCCTTCTCTCCCAAACCTCATCCTGAGGAGCCCGCAACGCGGGCGTCTCGAAGGATGGCCATTCGACATTTTCCGTCATGGCCGGGCTTGTCCCGGCCATCCACGTCTTTCTTGCAACGAAAAAAGGAAGACGTGGATGCCCGCAACAAGTGCGGGCATGACGGCCTCGATAAGATGCTGAGTCAACAGCACACAAACGAGGCCGCGTCACACCTCTCGCAGATGGAAACTCTTCGGCCGGGTCAAACTCTCATAACCGACACGCGATAGCGTCGCGCCGCGGCCGGTATCCTTGACACCCGTCCAGGCCAAGCCCGGGTCGAGATAGTCGCAGCGGTTCATGTAGACGGTGCCGGTCTCGATGCGGTCGCCGATGCGCTCGGCAGCGACCATGTCGCGCGTCCACACCGACGCGGTGAGCCCATACGGCGAGTCGTTCATCAGCCGCACCGCCTCATCGTCGTCGCCGACTTTCATGATGCCGACGACCGGGCCGAACGTCTCCTCCATCATCACCTTCATGCCGTGATCGACGTTCGTCAGCACCTGCGGCGCGACGTAAGGAGAACCCACCGCATCGCGCGCGAAGGCCTTGGTATCGATGAGCGCCCGCGCGCCCTTCCCCTGCGCCTCCGCGATGTGATCACGCACGGTCGCGGCGAGGCGCGGCTGCGCCATCGGGCCAAGCGTCGTTGCAGGGTCGAGCGGATCGCCGAGCACGTACTGCTGCGTCAGCGCCGCGAACGCATCGACAAAACGATCGTAGACATCGGCGTGGACATAGATGCGCTCGATGCCGCAGCAGCACTGGCCGGAATTGAAGAACGCGCCGTCGACGAGGTTCTCGACCGCGTGGGAAAGATCAACGTCGGTTCGGACATAGGCCGGGTCCTTGCCGCCAAGTTCAAGCCCGACGCCCGCGAACGTCCCTGCCGCCGCGCCTTCGATCGCCTTGCCGGCCGCGACCGAGCCGGTGAAGCAGACCTGATCGATCATGCCGGAGCGGATGAGATCCAGCGTGTCGCCATGCGAGAGCGTCACGGTCTGGAACAGCCCGCGCGGTAGCCCGGCTCTGTCCATCGCTTGCTGGAAACGATCACCGACAAGCAACGTTTGCGCCGCGTGCTTGAGCAGCACCGCGTTGCCCGCCATCAGCGCCGGCACGACGGAATTGACCGCGGTGAGATACGGATAATTCCACGGTGCGACGGTGAGGACGACGCCGACCGGCTCGCGCTTCACGTAGCGCGTGAAGCCGGCTTTCGCGTCCGGCACGATCGGGGCCAGCGCGCTCTCCGCCAGCGCGATCATGCCGCGCGCGCGCTCTTCGAAGCCGCCGAGCTCGCCGCCGGCATACTTGATCGGACGGCCCATCTGCCACGCGATTTCCGGCGCGATGTCCTCGCGCATCGCAAGCATCGCGTCGATCATGCCGGAGAGCAGGCGCGCGCGCTCCGTGATCGGAACGTGCTTCCACGCGGCCTGCGCCTTGCGCGCGGCCGCAACAGCCTGCGCAATCGCGCCCGACGCCATGGCCGCACGGCGCACAACCTCCCGGCCGTCGACAGGCGAGACGCAGACAATGTCATTCATGGGTGCAACAATCCGGTCGAACTTCGCCGTTTATGGCATGAGCAGCCCGCAGGGTCACATTGCTTTAGCGTCCGCTTCACGGCTAGATCGAAAGAGTGGAATCGCCCCGTTGTCCCCGAGGAATTACATGTGAACAGTTCTCCAGAACCCTCGGATCCGATTCGTCTTTTTCTGGAAACGAGCCTGGACGCCGTGGTCGTGATGGACGCCCGCGGCCTGGTCACGCACTGGACGCAGCGCAGTACGCATCTGTTCCATTGGAGCCAAGAGGAGGCGGTCGGGCGTCCGCTCACCGAATTGGTCGTGCCGGCGCGGCAACGGGGCGTTTACGCCACCGGTCTGCAGCGGTTCCTTCGCGGCGGCGCCAGCAACCTGATGAATCGCCGCATCGAGGTCACGGCGACGCAGAAGTCTGGGGCGGAACTCCCGGTCGAATTGACGATCTCGCCGCTCCGCCGAAATGACGAGTGGACCTTCATCGTCACGCTGCGCGACCTGAGCGACCGCAAGCGCGACGAGCAATTCCGCACGCAGCAGGCACACAAGGCGGAAATCCTGCATCGCGTCATCAGCTTCGCAGGGGAATCGCATTCTTTCGACGAGGCGCTGCGGCACAGTCTCGCATCAATGCAGGAGCTCGCTGGCTGGCCGCTCGGCCACATCTACTTACCGACCGAGTCGCAGCCTGTAGTGCTAATGCCATCGGGGATCTGGCATGGCTCGAAGCTCGCCGAATACGGCAAGTTCCGCGAGTTGACGGAGGCGACCTATTTCAGCCCCGGCGAAGGCATGCCCGGGCGGGTCTGGAACAGCGGCCGTCCCGAATGGATTGCCGACGTCCACGAAAACCCCAACGGTCCGCGCGCGCTGGCGGCAGGCACCGGCATCGGCGCCGCCTTCTCACTCCCGATCAAAGTCGGCGCCCGCATCATCGCCGTCTTCGAGTTCTTCAACGACAAGACCGCCTCCCCCGACTACGACCTGATGCTGGCGCTGCAATCGATCGGCGCGCAAGTCGGGCGGGTCTTCGAGCGCCGCCGGGCCGAGGAAGCGTTACGCGAGCAGGCCAAGACCCTTGCGGAGACCAATGAGCGGCTGGAGAAAGAGCTCGCAGAGCGCCAACGGGTCGAGGAACACCAGCATCTCTTGCTGGCCGAGCTCAATCACCGGGTGAAGAACATGCTGGCCGTGGTCTCCGGCATCGCCGCGCAGACCGCCCGCACCAGCCGCTCCATCGCCGCCTTCAACAGCAACTTCATGGCTCGGCTGAGCGCCCTCGGGCGCGCCCACACCCTGCTGACCGAGGGCAACTGGCGGGCCATGCCGTTATCGCGCATCGCCTCGGACCTCCTGGGGCCTTACGCGCATCCCCACACCGGGGAAGACCAACTGCTCCCCGCCGGGGTCGAATCCGAGCCTTCCGTGGAAGGTTCGGAGCCGGCTCCCCCGCCGGACCAGATCGTCATGTCAGGGCCGCCGGTCCTCCTGCCCCCCAAGGCGGCCTTGGCGATGAGCATGATTTTTCACGAATTGGTAACCAACGCGGCAAAATATGGGGCTCTGTCGGTGCCGACCGGTCGCATTTTCGTCGAATGGAGCGTTTCTCCTGAGCCTGACCGCCTCGTCCGGCTGACCTGGCGGGAAACGGGTGTTCCGGGCCTCGTACGCTCTCGCCGCGTGGGATTTGGCACCAAGATGATCGAAGCCAGCGCCAAACACGAATTGGGAGGAAATGTCGACATCC
>JAFKKS010000497.1 GCA_017304555.1 Hyphomicrobiales bacterium | reverse complement strand
CGTCCACCAGGCTGTAGGTCTCGATCACCACGCCAGTCGCAACCGCCAGCAGCAGGCCGGCCCGAGAACCCTTGCCGCGGGCGAAGCGACGCGGCAACCCGACGAGCACAGCCAGACTTCCGACGACGAAAGCGATCCCCACCAACTGCCACACCGCGAGCCGCTCGCCCAGGAATCCGAGCGAGAAAGCCGTCACCAGAACGGGTGCCGTGCCGCGCGCCAGCGGATACACCTGCCGGAACTCGCCGTGCGCGTAGGCCGCGGTGAGCAACAGCAGATAGCCCGTCTGCAGCGCCACGGACGTGATCAGATACGGCCAGCTGGCCGCCGCCGGGACCACCGCGACGAGGCACCACAGCCCGCCGAAGATCAGGTACCCCGCGCCCATCAGCGCGCTCGCCACCAGCCGATTGCCGATCGCCTTGGCCGCCGCGTTCCACCCCGCGTGGATGACGGCCGACCCCAGAACGGCTGCGACCACGGTCGGCGGCAATCCGGTCGATATGCCGGCCGGCAATTCCGCTAGCCGAGCCCACGCAGACACGCCGGATAGCATCGCAGGCGTGCACGATCACCCGGTCACCGCATCCGAGCGGCACCGTGGTCGGCTGATCGCCGCGTTCGACCGGCGGCGCATCACCGGCGGCACGCTCATCGGCATCCTGATCGTGGCGGTGATCGGCATTCCGCTTGGGCTCGCGAAATACGGCGGGATTGTCTCGATGCCGCCCTCGCTCGCGCCGACCTTCCTGCAACTCGATTTCTCGCGCGCGTTCGAACTGTCGTTCGTGGTCGTCGTGTTCTCGATCCTGTTCGTCGACGTGTTCGACAATGCCGGCACGCTGATCGGCGTGACGCAGCGCACCGGCCTCATGGTCGACGGCAAGCTCGCACGCATGAAGCAGGCGCTGATCGCCGATTCCTTCGCCGCGATGTTCGGATCGCTGATCGGAACCTCGACGACCACCAGCTATATCGAGAGCGCGTCCGGCGTCGCTGCCGGAGGGCGCACGGGGCTGACGGCGGCCGTCGTCTCCATCCTGTTCCTGCTGGCGCTGTTCTTCGCTCCGCTCGCCGGCATGATCCCGGCCTATGCCTCCGCCGCAGCGCTCCTCTATGTTGCCTGCCTGATGGCGCGCAGCCTCGCCGACATCGACTGGGAGGACGCGACGGAATACGCGCCGGCCGTGGTCGCCGCCGTGACCATGCCGCTGACCTATTCGATCGCCACCGGCATCGGCCTTGGCTTCATCACCTACACACTGATCAAGATCATCGCCGGCAAAGTGCATGAAGCCTCGCCGGCGGTGATGGTTCTCGCGGTGCTGTTCGCGATCAAATTCGCCGTAGCAGGATAGGACTTGCACCATGCCGACCGGCAGCGTCCTCTCCTCGTGGCAGTTCTGGGCTTTCGCCTCGGCGGCGTTCGCGGCACTGACGGCGATCTTCGCCAAGGTCGGCGTCGAGGCGATCAATTCCGATCTTGCGACGCTCATCCGCACCGTCGTCATCCTGGCCGCCATCGCCATGATCGTTTTCGCGACGGGGCAGTTTCGCGATCCGGCCTCAATTTCGGCGCGGACCTACCTTTTTCTCGTTTTGTCGGGACTGGCGACGGGCGCGTCATGGCTTTGTTATTTTCGTGCGCTCAAGCTTGGCAACGCCGCGCAAGTCGCTCCGATCGACAAGCTGAGCGTCGTTTTGGTCGCCATCTTCGGCGTCCTTTTTCTGGGCGAGAAATTGATGCCGCTGAATTGGTTTGGCGTCGCTTTGATCGCGGTCGGAGCGCTTCTGGTTGCACTATGATCGCCCGGCGTGCGTGAGCACCGCGACGATGATCGCCACGAGGCCGAACACAGGAGGAAACCATGCCGAAACTGTCGGGCTTCGAATCCTTCGACTGGTTGCCGGTGGAGCAGATCAACGACAAGATCACGCGCCGCACGCTGTCCGGCGATCAATCCATGCTGGTCTGGTGGGACATCAAGAAGGGCGGCCACGCCGCGGCGCACGCGCATCCGCACGAACAGATGTTCTGGATGATTTCCGGCCAGATGGAGATGCGCATCGGCGACCAACGGCGCGTCTGCGGCCCCGGCGACGTCGGCGTCATTCCCGGCGGAATCGAGCATGAAGCCTGGTTCCACGAGGACACGCAGGTGATCGATGTGTTCGCGCCGCCGCGCGAGGATTTCCTGGCCGGCGGGCCGCCGCCTTATATGCGGAAGGAATGAGCCTGCCGCGCGAAGCAACTCTCTGCGTGGGAACAATTCTCTCCGTCATCCTGAGGTGCTCGCCGAAGGCGAGCCTCGAAGGATGGTCAAGACACGGGCCGTCGTCCCTGGATCAAGTCCGGGGCAGGCTCTTCGAGGCTCGGCGCGTCGCGCCCCGCACCTCAGGATGACGGATCAAGAATCGCGGCTACGATTCCAGCGCCTTCTTGATCGCCAGCAGATCACGCCAGGAGTGGCGCTTCTCCAGCGGCTGGCGCAGCAGATAGGCCGGATGGAACGTCGCCATCGCGCGAATGTCGCGTTCGCCGGCTTGATACGTCATCCAGCGCCCGCGCGTCCGGCGGATGCCGTCCGCGATGCCGAGGAGCGCCGCGGTCGACGGCTTACCGAGGGTCACCAGCACGTCCGGCGCCACGAGTTCGATCTGACGGCGAATGAACGGCAGGCAGATCTGCGTTTCCTGCAGGGACGGATCGCGGTTTCCGGGCGGACGCCAGGGGATGATGTTAGCGATGTAGACGCTGGTGCGGTCCAGGCCGATGGACGCAAGCATCCGGTCCAGCAGTTGTCCGGACGGCCCGACGAAGGGCAGCCCTTCGATGTCCTCCTCGCGGCCCGGCGCTTCGCCGACGAACATCAGCCGCGCCTGCGGGTTGCCGTCGGCGAAGACGAGCCGCTTGGCGGTGAGCTTCAAGGCGCAGCCGTCAAAGGCCTCGAGGAGCGCCCGTAGCTCCTCCAAGCTGCCGGCGCTTGCGGCGGCCTCACGGGCGGCGAGCGTCGCCGCTTCGGCCGCGACCGGCACCGGGCCGCCCGGCTTCGGCGCAATCGGGGGCGACGCGGGAGCGTCGCGGCGGCGCAGGGTCCGCGTCGGGATTTCCGTCGCCCGCTCCTGCGGAGGCGCGGATGACGAGGGGTCGGCGGGCGGGGTCGCGGCGCGAGGTTCGTCGAAGCCCGCCGCCAAGCGGTCGACCGGCGTCTCGCCCACGAGATCGCTCACGCCCGCTTCGGCGTAAAAGGTGAGAAGTTCCCGGGCGACGGCAGGATCAATCGACATGGCCGCGGTAGTGTAGCAAAGACGCGCCCGCGACCAACCGTCCTCTTCGGCCGCCCCTCCGTTGACAAGCGGCGGAGACGCCTGCACTTCGTTGAAATACCTCTAATCTTGGAGTGCCGCATGACCGACGCCGAACTGCCTGCCCGCGAAGCGATGGAATTCGACGTCGTGGTGGTCGGCGCCGGCCCGGCCGGGCTGTCCTGCGCCATCCGGCTCAAGCAGATCGCGCCCGACCTCACGGTTGTGGTGGTGGAAAAGGGCTCGGAAGTCGGCGCGCACATCCTGTCTGGCGCCGTGATCGATCCGGTCGGCCTCGACCAGCTCGTGCCGGAGTGGCGCAACGACGACACGCTGATGAAAACGCCGGTCAAGCACGACCGCTTCTACTGGCTCGGCGAATCGGGGGCGCTGCGCCTGCCGAACTTCATGATGCCGCCGCTGATGAACAACCACGGCAACGTCATCGCCTCGCTCGGCGATGTCTGCCGCTGGCTCGCGGCGCAGGCGGAAGCGCTCGGCGTCGAGATCTATCCCGGATTCGCCGCCGCCGAAGTCCTTTACGACGACAACGGCGCCGTCGCCGGCATCGCCACCGGCGACATGGGGATCGGCAAGGACGGCCAGCCGACGAGCGGCTTCACGCGCGGCATGGAGCTGCGCGCCAAGTACACGCTGTTCGCCGAAGGCGCGCGCGGCAGCCTCACCAAGACGCTGATCGCGCATTACAATCTCGCCAAAGACAGCGAGCCGCCGAAATTCGGCATCGGCCTCAAGGAACTCTGGCAGGTGGCGCCGGAGAAGCATCAGCCCGGCCTGATCCAGCACACGTTCGGTTGGCCGCTCGACAACAAGACCGGCGGCGGCTCGTTCCTCTATCACTGGGGCGACAACCTGGTGTCGATCGGGTTCGTGGTGCATCTCAACTACAGCAACCCGTGGCTTTCGCCGTTCGACGAGTTGCAGCGCTTCAAAACGCACCCGCTGGTGCGCGACACTTTCGCGGGCGGCAAGCGGCTCTCCTACGGCGCGCGCGCCATCACCGAGGGCGGCTATCAATCGGTGCCGAAACTCACCTTCCCCGGCGGCGCGCTGCTCGGCTGCGCGGCCGGCTTCGTCAACGTGCCGCGCATCAAGGGCTCGCATAACGCGATGCTCTCCGGCATGCAGGCGGCCGAGCACGTCGCGGCCGCCATCGCCGCTGGGCGCGCGAATGACGAATTGCGCGAGTACGAGGATCAGTGGCGCAGCTCGGCGATCGGCCGCGACCTCTGGAAGGTGCGCAACGTCAAGCCGCTGTGGTCGCGCTTCGGGACGGCGATCGGCGTCATGCTCGGCGGCATCGACATGTGGCT
>JAFKKS010000168.1:15262-54747 GCA_017304555.1 Hyphomicrobiales bacterium | reverse complement strand
TGGGCGGCGGCGAGCTTTTCTTTCAAGCCCGCTTCCGTCGTGCTTGCCTCCGCCTCGTTGATCAGCTTGCGAAACTCGGCGCTGTCGTACTGATAGAGGTATTTCGGATCGGTGTAGTTGAGGATGCTCCAGGGCTCCTGCTGCGAGAGAATAGTCATGTCGTAATTCTTGTTACGGAAAACGACTTCGAGCCACTGTGCGGTCTCAAGCACTTCGATGCGGACCTTCACCCCGACCTCGGCAAGCTGCGAAGCGATGATTTCGGCCGCACGGCGTGTCGACGGGATCGGAAGGATCTTCAGGTTCGCCTCGAAGCCGTCCGGCTTGCCCGCCTCCGCCAGCAACTTCTTTGCTGCCGCCATGTCGTGCTTGTAGATATTCGACGTGTCGATCCAATACGGGTTGAGCGGCGTCATCTGCGCGCCCATCGGCTTTCCGTAGCCGTTATGCGTGCCGAGATTGATGGCCTGCCGGTCGAGCGCGTGGTAAAGCGCCTGCCGGATTTTCAAGTCGGTAAAGGGCGCCTGCTTGTTGTTGAGCCCGAGGAACATGACGCCCTGGGTCATCCCGGCCAGGATTTGGAAGCGGTCGCCGCCCTTGAAGCCGTCGACGCTTTCCACCGCGCCGACAACCGGAACGTAGTCGACGTCGCCAGCCTGGAGCGCTGCGATTTGTGCGTTCTCATCGTTGATGAAGCGGATGGTCGCGTGTTGGATCGTCGGCTTTATCGGTCCGGTGTAGTCGGCGAAACGTTCGAGCTTGAGTGAATCGCCGCGTGTCCACGACACGAACTTATAAGGGCCTGTCCCGACTGGATTAGTTCCGTCTTTCTCGGCAGTCTTCGGCGAAAGGATCGCGGCCGTCGCCTCGGCAAGGAAGAACGGCAGCAGCGCGGACGGCGTCTTCAGCGTGATCTTCACCGTCAGCGGATCCGGCGTTTCGATCGACGCCATGTTGGCGAACACGCGCTTGCGCTTGTTGGTGCTCTTGGCCGACACGTTGCGCTCGAACGTGAACTTCACGTCGGCCGAAGTCAGGTCGCTGCCGTCGTGAAACTTCACGCCTTTGCGCAATTTGAAGGTGAAGACCTTGTTGCCTTCCTGCGTCCAGCTTTCCGCCAGCGCAGGCTGAATCTTGCCGTTCTCGTCGAAGCGCGTGAGCCCTTCGTAGATGTTCATCCACGTGACCTCGCTCACCGCGGTCGAGGCCTGCATCGTTGGGTCGAGGCCCGGCGGCTCGATCGCCAGCGCCATGATCACCCGATCCTTCGCGGCTTGTGCGGGTGCTGCGATACTGGCCAGCCCGAGAGCCAGCAAGGCTCCAAATATAGCTTTCGATTTCATTCGTTCTCTCCTCAAACAAAGCAATGTGTTTCAAACGACATGGCAGGCGACCTCCTGGCCGTTTGCCAGCAACCTCAGCTTCGGCGCCTCGACGCCGCAACGCTCGATGGCGAGGGCGCAGCGTGGCTTATAGGGACAGCCGGCCGTGCGGTTGGCCGTCGCGTCGGATTTATCTTCCGTGCGGGACGCGCGCCGCCGCCGGCCGCCGGCGCGATCGATACGCGGCATCGCCTCGCGCAGGGCGACGGTGTAGGGGTGCGCCGGCGCGCTTAGCACGGTCCGCGTCGCGCCGCGCTCGACGATGCGGCCGGCGAACATGACGACGATATCCTCGCAGACATATTCGACCACGGCGAGGTCGTGGCTGATGAAGAGATACGTCAGCCCGAGAGTCTCCCGCAACTCACGCAGGAGATTAAGAACTTGCGCTTGCACCGAAAGGTCGAGCGCCGAGACAGGTTCGTCGGCGACGACAAGCTCCGGGCGCGTCACCAGAGCGCGAGCGATGGCGATGCGCTGACGCTGGCCGCCGGAGAACTGGTGCGGATATTTCTTGGCGTCACCTGCCGATAGTCCGACCGCTTCCAGGGCTTCGTCGGCCGCCTTGCGCGCTTTGGCAATCGACGTGCGCATCGGCTCGGCAACGATGCGGCCAACCGTGTGGCGAGGGTCAAGCGAGCCGTAAGGGTCTTGAAACACCATTTGGAAGTGACGGCGAAAGCCTAGCAACTCTCTCCGCGGCATGGTGGCGATGTCGCGTCCGAGGATTCGGATGTGTCCAGCCGTCGGCTGTTCAAGGCCCATGACGGTTTTGGCGACGGATGTCTTGCCGCAACCGGACTCTCCGACAAGTCCCAGGGCGCGGCCGCGCGGGATTGCGAATGAGACGCCGTCGACAGCGCGCAACGATCGTGGCTCCGCGAACAGGCTTTCGCGTTTCAGCGGATAGTCGAGGATCAGGTTGTCGAGTTCGAGTACGGGAGCGTCGGTCATGCCGGCACGCTCCCATCGACTTGCGGCAGACGCCAACATGCAGCGACGCGGTCAGGCCCGCGTGGAATTAGATCAGGTTGGACTTCGCATTCAGGCCCAGCGAGGGAACAGCGGCTGCGAAACAGGCAGCCGCGCAGCCGTTCAGATGGCGCCGGTACCGTTCCCGGAATCGACTCCAGCCACGTATCGTAGCCGAGCGCGCGCTGTGGCACCGCACGCAGCAGCGCGCGCGTATAGGGGTGCGCTGGGTCGGTAATAATTTTTTCCGTCGGTCCGGATTCGACGATCACCCCGCCGTACATGACGAGCACGCGCTCGGTCATCTCCGCCATCACGCCGATATCGTGCGTGATCAACAGAAGGCCGCTCTTGGTTTCGTCGACAAGGTCCAACAGCAGATCGAGGATCTGGCGCTGCACGGTTGTGTCGAGTGCCGTCGTCGGCTCGTCCGCGATCAGGAGGCTTGGACGGCAGGCAAGGGCCATGGCGATGACGACGCGCTGGCGTTGGCCGCCTGACATCTGATGCGGATAGACATCGAGTGCTGCGCGCGGATTCGGCAGGTGGATGCGCTCGAGCAAATGCAGCGTCTCGGCGCGCGCCTCGCGCTTTCCCATGCCGGTATGCAGTCGCAACGGCTCGGCGATCTGGTCGCCGACTGTCTGAACCGGATTCAGCGCTGTCGCCGGCTCTTGGAAAATCATGCCGATCCGATTGCCGCGCAACGCACATAAGTCTTGCTCGCCGAGGCTCAGCAGGTCACGTCCGTCGAATTTGATCTGACCCGCCGCACTCAAGCCCTGCGGCAGCAGTCCGAGGACGGAAAATGCCGTCAGCGACTTGCCGCAACCGGATTCGCCGAGAATTCCGACGATCTCGCCGCTTCCGACGCTAAAGGAGATGTCGCGCACGACATCGATTGCGCTTTCGCCTCGGCCGATGCGGATGAAAAGGTTCTGCACGTCGAGCAGAGGCATGTCAGCGCCCCTGTGCATGGCGCGGATCGAGCGCGTCGCGCATGCCGTCGCCGAGCAGGTTGAGCCCGAGGACTGTCAGGACGATGATCAGCCCCGGGAAAATCGACAGATACGGCGCGCGCGAGAGAAACACTTGCGATTCATGCAGCATACGCCCCCAACTCGGCGCTGGCGGCTGTGTGCCGAGGCCGAGATAGCTCAGTGCCGCTTCGGCGAGGATGGCGGTGGCGAACGAGATCGTCGCTTGCACGACGATGATGTTGAGGATGTTCGGCAGTACATGCTCGAGCGAGATGCGGACCGCGCCTTTCCCGGCCGTGCGGGCGGCGTAGATGAACTCGCGGACCCACACGCCTTTCGCTGCACCGCGCGCGATCCGTGCGAAGATCGGGATGTTGTAGAAGCCGATCGCCAGCATCGCGTTGCCGGTGCCGGGCCCGAGCGCGGCCGCCAGCATGACGGCCGACAGGACGGCCGGGAAAGCGAACAGGAAGTCGCAGACGCGCATGACCGCTTCGTCGACCCAGCCTCGCCTAGCAGCGGCGAAGAGCCCGAGCGCCGTGCCGACGGCAAGACCGATCGCCACCGCAACGATGCCGACCGCGAGCGAATTCTGCGCGCCTACCATCAGGAGCGAGAGCACGTCGCGGCCGAACTGATCCGTGCCGAAGATGTGTGCGAGAGAGGGGCCTTGAAACCGCTGACGCATGTTCATTGTCAGCGGTGAATAGGGCGTCCACACGAGCGAGAGCAGTGTCGCGCCGACGACCGTGGCGACGATTGCTCCGCCGACCGTGAGGCCGGGATAGCGGAAGAGGCGGATGCGGCGGCGCGCTTCGGAGGCCGGTTCGGCGATTGTCGTCATGACGCGTGCCGCAAGCGTGGATCGATCGCGAGGTAGAACAGATCGACGACGAAGTTCACCGTGATGACGATCGCGGCAAGGAAGACCACAACGTTCTTGATGACCATCAGGTCGCGCTGGTTGATCGACTGAAAGATCAAGCGTCCAAGCCCCGGTAGCGAGAAGACGTTCTCGATGACGATCGTGCCGGCAAGAAGATGCGCGAATTGCAGGCCGATCACGGTGGCGACGGGAATGAGCGCGTTGCGCAAGGCGTGCCGTCGCAACGCTTGCGCGCGCGTAAGCCCCTTAGCGCGCGCGGTCCGCACGAAATCCTCGCCCAGCACGTCGAGCAGCGCTGCGCGCACGACGCGCGCCAGCACGGCGGCCTGCGCAACGGCGAGCGCCAATGCCGGGAGCAGCAGCGCTCGCATCGCTGGCCAGAAGCCTGCTTCCCAACCTGGAAAGCCGCCGGCGGAAAACCATCGCAGCGTCAGGGAGAAGAAGAGGATCAGAAGCATGCCCAGCCAGAAGCTCGGGATTGCCACGCCGATCTGTGTGACCGCCATCACGCCGTAGTCGCCGGGGCGGTTGTGGCGTGACGCGGCATAGATGCCAAGCACCAAAGCGAGGCCGATCGCGAGGCTCATCGCTAGAAGCGCGAGCGGGATCGTCACCTTCAGGCGTGACCCGATGAGTTCGGTGACCGGGATGCCGTAGGTATAGCTCGTACCAAGATCGCCATGCAGCATGCCGGCGAGCCAGGCGCCGTAACGAATGTAAGCCGGCTGATCGAGACCGAGTTGCAGCCGCAGAGCGGCGAGCGTGTCGGGCTGCGCATCCGGCCCAAGCAGCACAAGGGCAGGGTCGCCCGGCAATATCTCGAGGACGAGGAACACGATCGCCGTGACCGCCAGAAGCGTGACGGCCCAACTGAGCAGGCGATGAAGCAAAGAGAGCTTCATGGGCCGCAGCGTATGATCTTAAGCGCGCTTTGTCGCCATCCGCACGCGTCGCTTCGTGTCGATTGCGGAGAGCAGGTGGACGCTCGGCTTCTGCAGCGCAGCAAGGCGGGCATTATCGTCGCCCTGCCGGGACAATCGGGAGAATGATTTGCGAGGGCCGCTCCGCGTCATGGAAAACCGTCTGGTGCGCTACCATGGTGCGGCGTTCGAGGCCGAGCGGCTCACCCGTATTCGAATTGATGTCGTAATGCGGAAAATTGCTGCTGGAGATGTCGACGCGGATGCAGTGACCGCGCGCGAATAGATTGCTCGTCGCCTGCGGCTCGATGCTGATTTCGTAGACCGTGCCTGGCTTCATGAGTTCAGCCTTGTCGCGCGAATCCCGGTAGCGCATGCGCACGATTGAATCGGTGATGTTGAGCGCAAACCCTTCCGGATAGTCCGGGTTGGGCGGGTATTCGTCGAGCAACTTGGCGGTGAAGTCGGTATCGACCGCCGTGGAACTCACCCACAGGCGCACAACGAGCGGACCCGTCAGTTCCATATCCTCCGCCAATGGCTTCGTGCGAAACGTCAGGACGTCCCGCCGTGCGGAAAGGGGGAGCGTGTCCTGGCAGAGGACGAGATCCGGCCGGCCACGTTGATCGAAGCCGCCTCCGTCGAGGAAGCCCGGGATCGCCTTTTCCGGGAAGTTCCCGCCGATGGTCGGGACGGGATCTGCGGGATTGAATGTGAATTCACTTGGGGCTGCGGCTTTCTTAGGCGCCTTCGTCGAAAGGCTGCCGTCGCCATGCAAGTAGTACGGCGTCGGCTTCATGCCGGGCGGGGGCCAGTCCTGCTCGTCGCGCCAGCGCCCGCCGTGGTCGAGCCGGCCTTGCAGATTGCGGCGTCCGGTGCCGCCGCCCATGACGAAAATGCGCACCGGAGGTTCGTCATCGAGTCCGGTCTTCAGCCCTTTCAAGTATTGGTCGCACCAGCGCAGGCGTATGTCGTTGACGTTCTCGAGTGCGGCTTCCGCGCCGAAGTCCACTTCGCCGGCCCAGGATTGCACGAACATTTCCATGCCGTGCGTCCAGGTACCGATCAGCAGTTTCTTCGGCGTCTGATGGCGTCGGCGCATTTCCGCGTACTTCGTCAAGGTCGCGGTGATGTGGTGGCCGTACCAGGACGTCTCGAGATAGACAGGGATGTCCGGATAGGAATCGATCGATTCCTCCAGATTCATGCTCGAGTCCTTCCAGTAATCTTCGTAGTCGGACCGCGTGAGCATGTCGAAGAACCAGTTCTCGTATTTCGGAACCAGTCGGAGCGGCGACTCACCGCGCCGCAGCGGCAGACGCCGTATCCATTTGCCGAGGTTCGCCCACATGCGGTCGAGCGCATCGCGGATTTCTGGGTCGGCGGCTGCTTCCTTGCTCTGCCGCGCCATCTGCAGCACGTACTGGAAGAAGATCGCGTATTCGCAGGCGCCGGCATGGCGGAAGGTCTGGTTGAAGTAGTTGTAGCCGCCGTCGAACAGTTGCTGCGTCACGAGATGCGGCGGCTGCTTGATCGCGAGGGATTGTTGGTCCGCCGCCGTATAGGAGTAGCCGACGGTCCCGATCTTGCCGTTGCACCACTCCTGCTCGCCGATCCATGTGAGCGTGTCGTAGCCGTCGTCGGCCTCGTTGCGAAGGAATTCAAAATCGCCTTCGGAGGACCAGCGGCCGCGCACGTCCTGCAAGACGACGGCGTAACCGCGGCGCGCAAAGTAGCGTCCCGTCTGTGAGTGCGAAACGCGGCGCGATTTGTCGTATGGCGTGCGCTCGAGAACGACCGGCCAGGCGCCGTCGACAGGCTTGCCCTTCAGCGCCGGCAGATAGACATCGGTCGACAAGACCGTGCCGTCACGCATCGCGACCCCGACATTGCGGGTCCGGTGAAAATCATAGGCAACGGCTGAGCCTTCAAAAGGTGACACGCGCTTCCCCTGGCTATTTCGAGCGGCCAAGGAGTGACGATTGTCCTGCCGCCTCGGCTATGCTCGCCACGTTACGAAGGCGAACGGGCGTTGCGGAAACACGGAGTGCCAATGGAGCCATAAGGGAAAAATTTGGCTTTTGATTTAACTCACTAATTTTATTACAAGCCGCATGTTGCTTTTGAGCCCTTTTCGGGCGTTCTCGAATGGAATTTCCGGCATGGAGACGCGGCGGCTGGAGTATTTCGTGGCCATCTGCAAGGCCGGCAGCGTTACACGCGCGGCGGCTCGGCTCGGCCTCAGCCAGGCGGCGCTCAGTCAGCAGCTCGCCATCCTCGAGGCCGAGTTCAAGATTCGCCTCCTCGACCGCACGCGGACAGGCGTGCAGCCGACCGCGGCAGGCGAGGCAATGCTGCGCGAAGCGCAGATCATCCTGCGTCAGGTTGCCCTGGCGAGGACCGCCGTGACGGCGGAGTCGGGGCAGCTGTCCGGCACGGTGTCCGTGGGGTTCACGGCTGGCACGGCCGCGCATTTCGGCGTGGCCTTGATGCAAGCCGTGCGAGAACTTCACCCGCAAATCCGTCTCGTGCTCCTTGAGGGCATGACGGGCGAACTCACTGAGCGCGTCATCAACGGTCAACTCGACATCGCGACGCTGCTGCGCAACGAGGCGCGTGCCGGTGTGCGCTCGGTGCCGATGTACAGAGAAGAGCTGTACCTCATGAGCCCGTCCAGTTTTGGGCTTGCGCCCTCCGTTCGTCTTGCTGATCTCGGCGCGCTGCGGATCCTGCTGCCAAGCTCGCGGCAGACCTTGCGCGCCCTGTTTGATGCGGTCTTCCGTCAGGCTGAGATCACGCCCAACGTCGTCGCTGAGATCGATTCCGTGTCGATGATGCATTCGGCCGTCATCGCGGGCCTCGGTGCGACGATCCATCCGCTGTCGTCCTGGCAGGAAGAACTTCACGCCGGCGTCGCGCGGGCGAGCCGCATCGACGATTTTTCGCTCGGTTTGAATTTCTGGCTGAGCCGCTCCGCGCCGCCCTCGACCGCCGCGGCCGACGCCGTTCACGATCTCCTGGAGAAGATCGTCGAGGAGAAAAAGCCGCCGTCGGCGTGATGTCTCAAGGCGTCGGATGCGAGAGATGCTGAGTTAATCAGCCCGATTGGCAACCCACAGTCCGGCCGCAACGAACGCGATGCTCAGAAGAAGACCGAAGGTCAACGGCTCGCCGAGAAACGTATGGCCGAGCAATGCCGCCGTGATCGGCGAGAGCGCGAGGAATATTGTGACGCGCGTCGCCGCGATCGTCTTCAGCGCCCATAGCCACAGCACATAAAACGAGCCTGACGAAACGCCAATAAACAGGATCGCAGCCCATGCGCGACCGTTTAAATGCATAGTTGCAGAGGTGAGATCGGTCAGCAGCGCCGGCACAAAAAGTGCCACCGCGGCTGCGGCCATTGCGAAGGCGCTGACAGGCAGCGTCGGGTGACGGCGCAGATATGGGCGATACAGCACGCTGCAAATTGCGCCGGCCGCGGCAGCGGCGAGGATGAGCAGTTCACCGGTCAGTGTGTTTTCGCTCGTCGATTTGTCGCCAACCACGAGCGCTACGCCGACAAGGGTCAACGCGATGCCGCTGAGCTTTGCAAGGCCGATGCGTTCATGGCCGACAAGGGCCGCGAAGGCGAGAGTCAATAAGGGGAAGCTTGCAAAGATGAGTGCGCCGCGCCCGGCCGATACCGATTGCAGCCCTTCATTCAGCAGCGCGATCAGGATGCCGAATTGGCCGATGCCGAGCAAAGCAATCGGGATGATGTCACGCCGCGCCAATCGGATCGGGGTGAAAACGAGGAAAGGCGCAAGGCAGGCGACGCCGATAGCGTACCGCAAGAACGCCAGCGAGACGGGAGAAATGTCGTGCGCGACGAACCGTGTGGCCGTGATCGCGGCGCCGACCTGTACGCCGGTTGCGGCGGCGGAAAGGAGCGCCAGACCTGGTCCGGTCATGCGAACGCGTCGATTGAGGTCGCGCATGACGGCGGCCTCGTTACAAATCGCGTTCCCAAGTCTCCCCAACGAGATCGACGCCGAAAGAATGGTGCGGCTCCTTTGCGACGCACTCAAAGCCAGCTTTGGCGTAGATGCGGCGCGCCGCGGTGAGGGAGCTTTGTGTCCACAGCGTCATGCGCTTGTAGCCGACGCTTTTTGCGAACCTGAGGCACTCGTCGACGAAACGGCCACCGAGACCAAGACCGCGCGCCTTCGGGTCGACGATGAGCAGGCGTAGCTTCGCGATCGTATCGTTCTTCCTGACCACGAATACAGATCCAACGCGTTGACCATCCATTTCCGCGATCCAGCATGACTCCTTTCGCGGGTCGAAGTTGTCGATAAATTCGGCCGTGATCTTCGCGACCAGGGATTCGTAGCTGATGTCCCACCCATGTTCCTGCGCATAGAGGGCGGCGTTGATCGATGTCACCCATCCCATGTCGCCAGGGCGATGCGGCCGCAACAGGAGCACTGGTGGACGCGCCTCGGCCGCTGGTTGCAGCAGCCCCTCGACCGTCGTCATCGCGGCGGTGAGGCGTGCCTGTTCGTCGAGACTGAGAGACTCCAGCATCGCCGCAACCTGCGTGCGAGAGCTTTCGTTGAGTGGTGCGAACGCTTTCCGCCCTTTCGCGGTGATCGCGATCAGGCTTTGACGCGCGTCGCCCGCGGCGCTTTTCTTGCTGATCAGCTTCGCCTCACCGAAACGACGCAAGATGCGGCTCAGGTAGCCCGCGTCGAGATTGAGGTCGGCGGCGAGTGCCGTTGCCGTGGTCGGATCGCGATGTGCCAACTCGTAAAGCACGCGCCCTTCCGTGAGTGAAAAGCCGCTCGTCAGGAGTTCCTCCTGCAGCAGGCCGAGGTGACGCGAGTAAAAACGTGTGAAGCGCCGTACGGCGGCGATGCGCTCTTCGAGAGCCGATGAGCCTCTGGTCATGAACGCTCTCATGGTTTGCAAGCGAGTGCTATGTCAATTGAATTAATTGACTGAGTCAATCATATTCGTGACGGCACAATGAGGGCGCTATGCGGTGTACTTTCGTCCAAGGAGGGATTTGGTCGCGGCCGGATTGCCCGCAGCCGCTACTTCCCAGCTTCTCGGGCGCGGGCTTTGAGCGCGGCAATACAAAGCGCGATCGCTGCGCGCTCGTGGCGCCCTACGCATTGATCATCTCCCCAGTGTCCGACGATCGCCTTGTAGGCTCCATTCGAGCCGATTGGACGTAGTGGAGTCGACGGCGGATGCATGAGCTCAAGACTCCATCGCCCTTTTTCGGGCGGCGGTACCAGTGCCAGTGCGGCGTCTACGGAGGCGGTATATGGCTTCTCGTATATGTAGCGTTGCGTGACGAGCACGCTCGCGTCGCTGGGATTGAGGAGAATATAAATCTGCCAATCCAACTCAGGATCGGGCCTGGGCGCACGCTCCAATTGGTCAATCAAAATATCGATGTTTGGGGTCGGCAGATTCATGGCGGGCGAGTGTTCGCTTCAAGCAGTGCGAGTGCAAGCAAGATGCTTCGTTATCCAGGGCTGCTGCGTCCCGTGACGTCAGTCGCGCTGGCATGCCGCAACGGCGGCGTGTGTCGCCGGCTAACCTCGCTTCCTTCTTGTCTGATAGAGCGGTTGTTGCAGCGTCTTGAGACGAGAAACGATTGGCGAACAGATCGCACGGATTTTACACGGGTCTTTGCGTCATGTTCGCGACGCGTTCCGTGACTTTGCGTATTCGAGGGAATTGCGGGAGGCTGAAAAACCTTAATTTAAAAGGCTTTTGATGGTGGGCGCTGTAGGGATTGAACCTACGACCTCTCCCGTGTGAAGGGAACGCTCTCCCGCTGAGCTAAGCGCCCGGGCCGATCAGGTGGGCGCTGTAATGGTCGGTCGCGCTTGAGGTGTCAAGCCGCGGCGATCATTCCCCGTTCCGCAAACGGCTGGAATGTCCTTTAACCTGGCGATCGTGGCGGCGGCGATGGGGGTGGCTGCAGCGAGGGCTGTAACGGTGGCTGCATTATTGTCGGCGGCGCCGTCGTCGGTTGAGCGGCAGGCGGGGGCGGTGGGGGTGGCCGCCGCTTCGCGCGCCGATGTTTCTTTGGCGGAGGAGGCGGGGGCGGAGCCGGCTCCAGTATGGCGGAGACGGGATTGGGGTCGAAGGTGACCCCCGTCACCGCATTCGGATCCGTCCGTGGATCGCCCGGCAGCAAGACCCGGACCGGGATCGACACCGGAAGAAAGCCCTGTGCGCTGAACGTGACGCTGGTGTCGGCTGCGGGCACGGAAAGCGAGCAAGGCGTGTGGCAGGCCAGCCCGGCAGCGACGCGCGCTTCGGCACCCGGCGGCTCCGAATCTAAGCGAAGTTCGGCGGCGCCGCCTCCGCCCTTGAACGCATCCATGCTTGGCATCCAGGACGAAACCGATGACGACGCGCAGCCGCCCAACATCAGCGCGCACGCCAACACGCCGCTCAACCGGACCATGACGCAATACCCCATAGGCGGCGATTGGCCGCTCCCCCATTTTCCATCACCATAGGAGGGGGCAAATTTTCGCGCAACAAGGCGTCAGGATGCGGCTTCGCCGCGATTCGCCATCGCGCCCGCTGGCAGCAATTCGCGAACGGCGGCCGGTAGGTCGCTGAAATGGCTGATGATCCTGTCCGGACCAAGCTGGCTGACGGGAACGTCGGTATAGCCGAAATCGACCGCGATCACCGGTACGTTCGCTGCGCGTGCGGTATTAATGTCGGTTCCGGAGTCGCCCACCATGATCGCGCACCCCGGATCGCCTCCCGCCTGCAAAATGGTTCGGCGGAACATGTCCGGATGCGGCTTCATCACATCGAACGTGCCTTGGCCGCAGATTGCGTCAAACCGCGGGGTGAGCGAGAGCGCATCCAGCAAGCGGGTGCTCAGCCACTCGAGCTTGTTGGTGCAGACGGTGAAGCGGTAGCCTTCCGCCGCAAGACTATCGAGGGCCTCATCAAGCCCCGGGAAGGGGCGTGAAAGCTCGGCGATGCGGGCGGCGTAACGCTCGACATAGGTCTTAAACAGCGCGTCGATGTCTTTGTCCGACGCTTGGACGTGTTGTGCGGTCAGCGCCCGCTTGATGAGCGCTTTGACGCCGGCGCCGATCATCGTGCGCGCTTCGTCATAGGCGACGGCGGAAATGCCGTTGTCCACGAGGAGCTCGTTGAGCGTGGCGATGAGGTCCGGTGCGGTATCGACGAGGGTGCCGTCGAGATCGAAGGCGATGATGGGCTGTGACATGGCGCCATCGCTACCGGCGCTCCGGCGTTTCTGCAAGATGTTCCCGCCCGGACCGCCTTGCCTTGCGACGCCGGGTTTTCTAAAGCGTTGCGGTCGCTGGGGCAGGGAAGTCATGGACGTGGAAGCAGAAAAGCGCCGAGCTGCGGCGCGCGCGCTGGAGGCGGTTCAGCCGGGCATGCGGCTTGGCCTCGGGACCGGGTCGACCGCGCGGCACTTCGTCGATCTATTGGCGGAGCGGGTGCGTGGGGGCCTCGATATCGTCGGGGTGCCGACGTCCGAGGCGACGAAGCGGCAAGCCGAGGAATTGGGTGTGCCGCTGACGACCCTGGACGAGACACCGGAACTCGACCTGACGGTCGATGGGGCTGACGAAATCGGGCCGGATCTTGCGCTGATCAAGGGGGGCGGCGGGGCGCTGCTGCGCGAGAAGATTGTAGCCGCGGCCTCCGCCCGCATGATCGTGATCGCCGATCAGTCGAAGCTTGTGCCTGTTCTCGGCGCCTTTCCGTTGCCGATCGAAGTCATGCCGTTCGGGCTTGCCGCGACGCAAATCGCGATCGAGAAGGCATTGGCGGCGGTCGATTGCGTGGGGCCTTGCGCCCTGCGGCGCGGAAAGGACGGCCATGCTTTCGTCACGGACGGCGGCCACTTCATCCTTGACGCGAAGCTGGGGCGGATACCAGCGCCCCAGGCGGTCGGACAGGCCTTATCTGTGATACCAGGGGTGGTCGAACATGGGCTTTTCATCGGAATGGCCGATACCGCCATTCTTGCGGGCCCTGATGGCATAAAGTCAATCGAGCGGGCCTGAGGGGCGCGGTCTTTCTCAAGGAGTGTTTCAATGTCGTCTCCTACGCGGAATTTGGTTGCGATCGGACGTTCGTCGATTCTGTCGCGATCGATGCTGACGCGTCTCGCCGGCGCCGCTTTGCTCGTCGCCGTTACGGTCGGTGCGAGCGTGAATGTCGAGGCGCAGACGGCACCGAGCGCAGGGGCAATCGCCGCGGCCAAGGAGCTCATTGCCGCGAAGGGCGCGACGACGATGTTCGATCCGGTGGTGCCGGGTGTCATCGAGACGGCCAAGAACATGTTCTTGCGCACCAATCCGAGCCTCGGCAAAGATCTCAACGAGGTCGCGCAGAAGCTGCACACCGAATATGACGGCAAGCGCGCCGAGGTCGAGAATGTGCTCGCGCGCACCTATGCGGAGAAGATGACCGAGAAGGAGCTGCGCGACGCGGTGACATTCTACAAGTCGCCGCTCGGGCAGAAGCTCATCGTGGTCGAGCCGCAGGTGCTCGAGCAGGGCATGACGAATATCCAGACCTGGGCCGATCAGTTCTCGCAAGAGATCCTGACCAAGATGCGCGCCGAGATGAAGAAGCGAGGCCACACGCTCTAAGGCGCAATCATGGGTGTCTCCGAGGTCGATCTCTTTGTCATCGGCGCCGGTTCGGGCGGCGTGCGCGCCGCGCGCATCGCCGCGGGTTACGGCGCGAAAGTCGCGATCGCGGAGGAATATCGCGTTGGAGGAACCTGCGTGATCCGCGGCTGCGTGCCGAAGAAGCTGCTCGTCTACGCATCGCGGTTTTCGCAGGATTTCGAGGATGCGGCCGGCTACGGCTGGACGGTTCCGCAAACCTCGTTCGACTGGCCCACGCTGATCGCCAACAAGGATCGCGAGATCGACCGGCTGGAGGGGGCGTATACGCGCAACCTGCAAAAGGCGGGCGTCGTCGTCCATAACGGACGCGCCATTATCGAGGATGCGCATACGGTCGTGATGCCTGGGACCGGCGAGCGTTTTCGCGCCGGGCACATCCTGATCGCGACGGGCGGCGCACCGTTTCACGGCGCGACCATTCCCGGCATCGAGCACGCCATCTCATCGAACGAGGCGTTTCACCTTCCGCAGCTGCCGCGCCGCGTCCTGGTGCAGGGCGGCGGCTATATCGCGGTCGAGTTCGCCTGCATCTTCGCCGGCCTCGGCAGTGAAGTGACGGTGGTCTATCGCGGCGAGAATGTCCTGCGCGGTTTCGACGACAGCTTGAGAGACCACCTGCGGAAAGAAATGGAGAGCCGCGGGATAAGGTTCGAATGCGGCCGCGTGGTTAGCCGCATCGAGAAGGGACCGACCGGCTATTCCGTTTCCCTCGACGACTCGGAAGGGCGCGCGATCGGCGTCGAGGTCGATACGGTGATGTTCGCAATCGGCCGCCGCCCGAATACGGCCGGCCTCGGTCTGGAGAACGTCGGTGTTGAGACCACGCCGATCGGTGCGGTCGTGGTCGATGCGTTCTCCCGGACCAGCGTGCCGAACATCTATGCGGTCGGCGACGTCACCAACCGCGTGAACCTGACGCCGGTCGCTATCCGCGAGGGCCACGCTTTTGCCGATAGCGTCTTCGGTGGCAAGCCGACGCAGGTTGACCATGCCGATGTCGCCACCGCCGTCTTCTCGGAGCCGGAACTCGGCGTCGTCGGTCTGACGGAAGCTCAGGCGATCGAGACACTCAAAATTGTCCAGGTCTACGAGACGTCGTTCCGACCGATGAAGGCGACTTTGTCGGGGCGCGAGACCCGCGTGCTGATGAAGCTCGTCGTCGACGGAACGTCCAAGCGGGTCGTCGGATGCCATATCGCCGGCCCCGACGCGGGCGAACTCGCTCAGGTTCTTGGAATCGCCGTCAAAATGCGGGCGACCAAGGCTGATTTCGACGCCACCATGGCCGTCCACCCGACGATGGCGGAGGAACTGGTCACGATGCGCGAGGTCACGCGCACCCACGTCCGGTCGGCCGCAGCCGCGGCCGAGTAGTTCTCCCGCAACGCAGCATCGAGTGATGGAGCCACGCGGTGCATGTGCTCCTTGAAGGCTGCGCAGGCCGTTCGCTTGTTGGGTATGGAACGAAAGTTCCATACCCCGCCGCTGCCTGTACCCTTGATCACAGAGATTTTCCCGGCACGATGGGCTTGGTTAGGCTGTAATGCAGTTTAACGCATGAAATGGGGGCGCAGAGAGCCGGCTCGTTAGAAGCCGGCGAGGGACGGAGGAATCATGACACGACTGCTTACGTTGGCCGGCATCATGCTGCTCGGCGCTATGGGCGGGAACGCCTTCGCTGCTTCATATCCGGATCGGGCGATCAAGATGATCGTGCCCTGGGCGGCCGGTGGCGACACTGATGTGATCTACCGCGCGCTTGCGCCGCTCCTGCAAAAGCACCTCGGCCAAGCGGTCGTCGTGGCGAACGTCAAGGGCGCGTCGGGCACGGTCGGCGAGCGCGAGGCCGCTAGCGCCAAGCCCGACGGCTACACCATTTTCGCGCCGCACGATTACATCCATTCCGTCTATTACGCCGGCCTGACTGACATCAAATACGACAAGGCGTTCGATCCGGTCTGCCTTGTCTCCGCGACACCATCGGTCATCACCGCCGGCGCCAAGACACCGTGGAAGAGCTTCAAGGAACTCGTCGAGTTTGCAAAAGCCAACCCCGGCAAGGTGAAGGCAGGCGCGTCGCTCGGCTCCACCAGCCAGTACTCGCTTGCGCTCGCAGCCAAGGCTGCCGGCATCAAGTTCACCTACGTGCCCTATGACGGGACGGCGCCGCGCATGAATGCGCTGCTCGGCGGACACATCGACATCGCCGACTCCAATCTCACGCAAAAAGGCAAGGTGGATGCCGGCCTGCTGCGGTTCCTTGCCATCATGACGGAGAAGCGCAACCCGGAAATGCCGGACGTTCCGACGTTGAAGGAACTCGGCTACGACGTCGAATATGCCGTCAATCGCGGCCTCATGGTGCCGAAGGGAACGCCGGCGGACGTCAAAACGAAACTCGGCGATGCCTGTCAGAAAGCAACCCAGGAGCCGGAATTCGCGAAGGCCATGAAGCTGCAGGGTACCGAGGTCCGCTACATGAATGCCGAGCAATACACGGCGTTCCTCGCGAAGGACGACAAGATCACCAAGGACCTGACCAAGGACCTTGGGATGCTCAAGCGCGAATGATACGCGCATGACGTTGGGACGCGACGGGATCGCGGGGCTTATTTGCCTCGCGATCAGCATTTGGCTTCTGGTTTTGACGCGAGGGCTGCCACCGGCTCTGATGGTGCCGATCGGGCCGGCGGTTTATCCGCGCGTGGTGATCGGCATCATGGCGCTGCTCAGCGCCATCATGATCGTGAATGACCTCCTGACGTCGCGAGCCGCAGCCCCCGCGGCGCCTGCCGCTTCTCGTGCCGAGCCCGGCGCGCGGCCGAACTATCTGCTCGTGCTGGCGACCTTCGTCGCCTTCGGGGTTTACGTTCTACTGCTGCCGTATCTCGGTTTCCGCATCGCGACTTTCCTCTTCGTCGCGGTGTTGCAGGTCATCCTCGATCGTCCCCGTTCCTGGCAGCGCTGGCTGCTGGTCGTCGCGGTCGCGTTCGGCACGACCTTGGCCTGCCACGTCATCTTCGAAGATTATCTCTCGGTTCTGCTGCCGCGCGGCGACTGGAGCGGCGTATGAGGATACGCCTCGTACGCCACCTGCGTTCGTCTGCTGAAGCTCGGGGGTTCGCATGAGCCATTACGAGCTTCTTCTCACCCATATCGGGACGATCCTGCACCTGCAGTATCTCATCCCTCTGGTCGCCGGCACGGCGATCGGTGTCATCGGCGGCGCTTTGCCGGGCGTGACGATCACCATGACGGTCATCATGGTGCTGCCGTTCACCTTCGGGCTCGACCCGCTGCAGGGGCTTGCAGCGATGACCGGCGTCTATGTCGGCGGTTCGGCCGGAGGCTCGATCACCGCGAGCCTACTCGGCATTCCGGGGACGCCATCGGCTGTGGCTACGACCTTCGACGGCTTTCCGATGGCGCGCAAGGGTGAGCCCGGCCGCGCGGTGTGGGTCGGCGTTTGGTCCGCGCTGCTTGGCGGCGTTCTTGGCGGTATCTGCCTGATCGAGTTGACCGGTCCCTTCGCTTCCATCGCGCTCGTGTTCGGGCCATGGGAATTTTTCTCCCTGTTCGTCTTCGCGCTGTCGATGGTTGCGGGACTCGTCGGCAAGTCGGTCACGAAAGGGTTGCTCTCGGGCGCTATCGGGCTCGTCGTCACCGTGGTCGGTCCCGACCCCATCCTTGGCGTGCAGCGCCTGACAATGGGGCTCAACTTCCTGGAAGGTGGCCTGCCGTTCCTTCCGGTGCTGATCGGCGTCTTCGCCTTTGCGCAGTTAATGCCCGACGTCGAGCAGATCAGGCCGACAGGCCAGGATCATGCGTCCGTGGCGCCTAAGCGCATGAGCCTCCAAGTATCGATGCTCGGTACCTTGTGGGAGGTCCTGAGCCGCCCGTTCCTGCTCGTTTGGTCAACTCTGGTCGGCGTTTTGATTGGTGTGCTTCCGGCGATTGGCGGCAGTGCGGCGAATATCATGGCCTACGACCAGGCGAAGAAATTCTCCCGCCGACCGGAGAAATTCGGTACCGGCATCCCGGAAGGGATCATCGCGTCGGAGTCGTCGAACAATGCCAACGTCGCCGGCTCGCTGATGATGATCATGGCGTTCGGCATTCCAGGCGATGCCGTTACCGCGGTGATGATGGGCGCGCTCACGATCCACGGCATTCAGCCGGGGCCACTGTTCATCACGCAGCATCCGGGCGTCGCCTACGGTATCTACGCGGCCTATATCGTCGCGCTGCCGCTGATGGTGCTCGTGATCTGGCTTGGCGCGCGCTTCTGGCTGCGCATCATCATGATGCCGAAAGCGATCCTGATCCCGATCGTGCTCGTTCTGTGCGTGATCGGCGCGTACGCCCTGTCGAACACGATGAACGACGTTTACGTACTGGCGCTGTTTTGCGTGATCGGCTACGCGATGGTGAAAGGGCGCATCCCGCTCGCCCCGCTGATCCTCGGCGTCGTGCTCGGCGATCAGATCGAGAGCAATCTTATTCGAGCGCTTGCGACCGATCCCGATCCTTGGCTGTTCTTCACCCGCCCGATCTCGGGTGGCCTGATCGCGGCTTCGGTGATCTCGGTCATCTTTGCGATGTGGCAGCATAGCCGTGAAGCGAAGCGCGCCGCCGCTGGGCCCGAGGAGGAGGAGGACACGGACTTTTAGCCGGACTCCAAGCCAGGCGCGGGCCTCAATATCTTCGTTATGGCCGGGCTGAGCGCTTGCCGGCCATAGCCGCCTTTCTTGGGGGCGCTAGGTGCGGAAGCCCTGATTCCATTGGTCGCTTTTTGAGCCGCGTTTTCAGGTTCTGCTTCCCCCCGGCCTCACTTCATTATATGCGAAGGGCCTATTTCGGCCGATGCTGGAGCGCGCCGCCGTCCCCGACCGGGGCCGGCGGCCGTCTGGCTTGACACGTATGGTATGTTCGGCCGGGAAATTGGAGTGAAGACGATGCCCGAACGCTGGACGCCTGATAGCTGGCGCGCCCGCCCGATTGCGCAGGCGCCGCAGTATCCCGACCCGCAGAAGCTGGCCGCTGTCGAGAAGCGTCTTTCGACGTTTCCGCCGTTGGTTTTTGCAGGTGAGGCGCGCCAGCTCAAGAAGGCGCTTGCCCGGGTTGCCGCCGGGGAGGCCTTCCTGCTGCAGGGCGGCGACTGCGCCGAAAGCTTCGCCGAGCATCATCCCGACAATATCCGCGACTTCTTCCGCGTCCTGCTGCAGATGGCGGTCGTGCTGACCTATGCGGCGGCTTCGCCGGTGGTGAAGGTCGGACGTATCGCCGGGCAGTTCGCCAAGCCGCGTTCTTCGCCGATGGAGAAGGTCGGCGACAAGGAACTGCCGAGCTATCGCGGCGACATCATCAACGGTCACGAGTTCACGGAAGCGGCCCGCGTGCCGGATGCGCATCGCCAGATCGAGGCGTACCGGCAGTCGGCTGCGACGCTCAATTTGCTGCGCGCGTTCGCCCATGGCGGCTACGCCAACCTTGCGAGCGTGCATCAGTGGATGCTCGGCTTCGTAAAAGACAGTCCGCAGTCGCGCCGCTACTTCGAACTGGCCGACCGCATCTCCGAGACGCTCGGCTTCATGCGCGCCTGCGGGCTCGATCTTGAAAGCCACCCGGAGCTGCGCACGACCGAGTTCTACACGAGCCACGAGGCGTTGCTGCTGCCTTACGAGCAGGCGATGACGCGCGTCGATTCCACGTCAGGCGACTGGTACTGCACGTCCGGGCATCTCGTCTGGATCGGCGATCGCACGCGCCAGCTCGACCACGCGCACGTCGAATATTGCCGCGGCATCAAGAACCCGATCGGTCTCAAATGCGGCCCGTCGGTCAAGCCGGATGAGCTGCTGCGGCTTATCGACATCCTCAACCCGGACGACGAGCCGGGTCGCCTGACCCTGATCGGCCGCTTTGGCGCCGACAAGGTCTCGGAGCATTTGCCGGCGCTCGTGCGTGCGGTGAAGCGGGAAGGGCGGACGGTGGTGTGGTCGTGCGATCCGATGCACGGCAACACGATCACGTCGGCGTCGGGATATAAGACGCGGCCGTTCGAGCGCATCCTGCAGGAGGTCAAGACCTTCTTTGCCGTTCACTTGGCTGAAGGCACGATCGCCGGCGGTGTACATCTCGAAATGACCGGGCGCAATGTCACGGAGTGCACCGGCGGTGCGAGGGCCATCACGGATGAAGGCCTCAACGACCGCTATCACACGTTCTGTGACCCGCGGCTCAATGCCGAGCAGGCGATCGAGATGGCTTTCCTGGTGGCCGAGTTGATGAAGGAAGAGCGTTTGAACAAGGCCCGGCCGCTGGCGGCCGCCGCTAGCCTCTGACACTGTCGAAACCGGCTCGCGCGGAAAGCTTCCGCGCGGCGCCCGGCTGCCGTTGTAGGACACCTCCCTCCACGCTACATCACGGTCATGGCTCCTCGTCCCGCCGATCGTCTTGTCATTGCCCTTGCGCAGCTCAACCCGACCGTCGGCGATATCGCCGGCAACGTCGAGAAGGCGCGCCGTGCGCGCAGCGAAGCCGCCGGCGAAGGGGCCGACCTCGTCGTCTATTCCGAGCTTTTCCTCGCCGGCTATCCCCCGGAGGATCTCGTGCTCAAGCCGGCGTTCCAGTCGGCTTGCCGTGAGGCGGTCGAGACGCTGGCGCGCGAGACGGCGGACGGCGGCCCGGCCATGCTGATCGGCGCGCCATGGCGGGAGAACGGCAAGCTCTACAACGCGGTCGCACTGCTCGAAGACGGCAGGATTTCCGCGCTTCGCTTCAAGGTCGATCTTCCGAACTACGGCGTCTTTGACGAGAAGCGCGTCTTTGCGGCTGGCCCGATGCCTGGGCCGATCAGTTTCCGCGGTGTGCGCATCGGCGCCCCGATCTGCGAGGACATCTGGGGACCGGAGCCAGTCGAATGCCTGGCCGAGACTGGCGGCGAGATCCTGATCGTGCCGAACGGTTCGCCCTACCGGCACGGTGTGGTCGACGAGCGGCTCAACATTGCGGTCGCGCGCGTCAAGGAATCCGGGTTGCCGCTCATCTACGTCAATCAGATGGGTGGGCAGGACGAGCTTGTTTTCGAGGGCGGGTCGTTCGCGCTCAATGCTGACGCTTCGCTTGCGGCGCAGATGCCGAATTTTCGTGAGTCCGTCGCCGTCGTCGTCGCGACGCGTTCGGACGGAGGCTGGAAACTTGAAGGTCCGGTCGTTTCTCTCGTCGAGGGTGATCAGGCCGACTATACCGCCTGCATGCTCGGCCTGCGTGAGTACGTCGAGAAGAACGGTTTCAAAGGCGTCGTGCTCGGCCTTTCCGGCGGCATCGACTCAGCCTTGTGTGCGGCGCTTGCCGTCGATGCGCTCGGGGCGGAGCGTGTGCGCTGTGTGATGCTGCCGTATCGCTACACGTCGCAAGCCTCGCTTGACGACGCCGCGGGCATCGCGACCGCGCTCGGCGTTCCCTACGACACGGTGCCGATCGCCGCGCCGGTGGAGGGTTTCGAGGCGGCGCTCGCGCCGCTTTTCGCCGGCACCGAACGTGGCATCACCGAGGAGAATCTTCAGTCGCGCGCGCGTGGCACCATCCTGATGGCCATCTCCAACAAGTTCGGCTTGATGGTCGTCACGACCGGAAACAAGTCGGAAATGTCGACCGGTTACGCGACGCTTTATGGCGATATGAACGGCGGCTTCAACCCGATCAAGGATCTCTACAAGACCGAAGTGTTCCGCCTCTCGCGGCTGCGTAACGGCTGGAAGCCTGTCGGCGCATTGGGGCCCGATGGCGCGGTGATGCCGGAGAACGTCATCGTCAAACCGCCGACGGCGGAATTGCGCGACAATCAGAAAGATCAGGATACGTTGCCGCCCTATGAGGTGCTCGACGAGATCCTGTTGCGGTTGGTCGAGCATGAAGAGTCGGTAGCGACGATCGTCGCGGCCGGGTTCGATCGCGACACCGTGCTGCGCGTCGACCGCATGCTCAATCTCGCCGAGTACAAGCGGCGGCAGGCGGCGCCGGGCGTGAAGGTGACGTTGCGCAATTTCGGCCGCGATCGACGCTATCCGATCGTCAACCGTTTTCGTGACGACGGCCGGCCGCAGAAAAAAGACGAGGCCATATTGGCGCCGGTCTCAGCAAACTCAATGGCTCTCGACGTCTGATCTCAACGCGAAGGCAGGAACTGCGGCCCGATGGCGCGTGGAGCGTTTGCTGCCGGCGGTTCGGCCGGCGATGTCGCGGCTGCCTCGGCGGGCGCCGCTGTGGCGGCGCTGCCGCGCAGGCCCGTTGCGGGCCGTGCATTCGAATTGCGGTTGCGGCTGCGGTTCTCCGAGCGCGGCTGCCGTGAAGGCGCGGCCTTTGGCTGCTGCATGGCCTTCGCTTTGTCGTCCGTCACGACGATGTCGCCGCGCTGCAGCGTCTCGTCGCCGTTCTTGGTTAGCGCATGCGCCCAAGTCTCGCCGGCCGCCTTACAGCTGCAGGCCGGATTGAGCGCCTGCCGGTAGGCGAAAGCAGTCGGCAAGTCGGCATAGCGCTGGCCATTAATCGAAACAGCCTGCGACATGTTCTCGCCGGGGTTGCGATGCGTGTAGAGCACGGCCTGCGCGGCCGGGCACATCCGCTGGCAGGCGCGTTCGTCCTCCGGGAAGCGGCTCGGCACCGTGGCGTAGGAGATCGGGAAATAGAATCCGTCGCAGGTGCGCACGCAGAGGGTCCGATATGTGCCCGACGGAACCGGATTGGCCTCAGTGGCGCTCGGCTCCTCGGTGGTATCGGCCCCGCCACCGAACAGCGTGTCGAACAGGCCGCGCTGGCGTGACACTGCCGTGCGGTATTGCGGGCCGCAGTCGTTCTGCGCGAGTGCGATCAGGATCGAATGCCGCTGCTGCTCCCGGTCGTTGCCGTTTCCGTTCAACTGCTCGAGGCCGGTGGTGATGCGCTCGAGATTGGTGCGCATCGTCTGGATCTGGCGATTGAGCTGGTCGCACTGCGGCGGCTGGCTGCGCCCGAATAGAAAAAACCCGCCGCCGCGATCGCAGCCGAGGCGTTGGCTCTGGGCGGATAGTCGGTTCAGTTCCTGCTGCTGACGGTTCTCCGCTTCCTCATATCGCCGGATCTGCTCGGCGCGCCCGGCGTCCTGCGGATTGCGGTCGAGCGCGGTGAGCTGGGCTTCGAGACGCGAACAGGCGGGGCTGCGGCCGTCCTGGGGAGACGCACCGGGGTAGGGGTTTTGGGCATGAAGGGCCGGAGAGGTCAGGGCGACCGTCAGGCCGGCCGAGATTGCCAGCAGTATTCGCAAACGATCCACGATGTCCCCTTGCTCGGCCCTGGCGTTGCCCGGCTCTTAAACGCCACTCTGGACGGTAACAAGCTTTGCCTCAACGCGAAGGCAAAGTTGTGTCAACCCGCGATCTCCTGGCCTCCGAGCGGAGATTTACCAGGATTCCCGTGATGATGAAGGCCGCCCCGACGAACAGCAGGACATCTGCGCGTTCCGCATAGAATATCCACCCGAGGACCGCGATCAGCGGCAGGCGCAGGAAGTCGAGCGGAACGACGACCTGGGCGTCGCCGGCGCGGAAGGCGTTGGTCATGCACAGATGCGCGGTAATGCCGGGTATCGAGACGCCGAGCAACGGCCAGAGTTGAGCACTATCAATTCGCGTCAGGAACGTCGGGTCGACTCCCAGCAGACAGAGCGGGAATTGCATCACATTCATCCAGAACAGGATGGCGAATGTGGTTTCGGTGCCCGTCAGTTTCTTCGTGATGATGTAGCCGATGGCGAAGCCGGCCGCGACGGCGACCATCACGAATATTCCGGGCTCCAGCGGCAGGGCCCCAGGCCGGAGAATGATCAGGACGCCGATCACGCCCATCATAACGGTGAGGATGCGCGCCGGCGTGATCCGCTCGCGCAGGAATAGGACGGCTAATGCCGCGGCCCAGGCGGGAGCGGTGAATTCGAGCGCGGTGACGGTCGCAAGGGGCAGGACGGTGAGGCTGTAGACCCAGCCGACCTGCGACGCGAAGCTGACGCCGTTGCGCATGGCATGCAGCCGGAATTCGCGCAGCCTGATCTGGCGTCGTAGTTGCGGCTGCAGCGCGGCAAGGCCGATGAAAACGAGAACGCCGAAGGCACTGCGCGCCGCCAGAATCTCAAACGTGTTCATCGTCCGCGACAGAGCGCGGATCGAAAGCGCCATGACCGAGAAGGAAACGAGCGTGCCGCACATCCACAGCACGGCCTTGGCGATATGGGTCTGATTCACGTTGGTGTCCGGCCCGCGGCGCTCAAACTCTTGGTCGTGTCCGGCTTGTCGGCCGCGTTGACGGCGGCAGCATGGGGACTAAATTGAGGGGATGACAAGCGCTTATATGTCGGGGTTCGGCAACACCTTCGAGACCGAAGCTCTTCCGGGCGCATTGCCGGTCGGCCGCAACTCGCCGCAGAAAGTCAATTACGGGCTTTATGCCGAGCAGCTTTCGGGCTCGCCGTTCACGGCGCCGCAAGCGACCAACCAGCGCTCATGGCTGTATCGCATTCGTCCGACGGTTCGCCATACGGGTCGCTTCGAGAAGATCGATCGCGGCAAGGTGCGCACGGCGCCGGAGCGGGACGATACGGCGCTTCCCATCGGGCAGTTGCGTTGGAACCCGATGCCGATCCCGCAGGCGCCGCTCACGTTCATCACCGGCATGCACACGATCACGACGGCCGGCGACGCAGAAGCTATGTCGGGCATGGCGAGCCATGTGGTCTTCGTCACCCGCTCGATGGAGCGCGAGCATTTCTTCAATGCCGACGGCGAGATGCTGATCGTCGCACAAGAGAACGGCCTGCGCTTCCGTACCGAGTTTGGCGTCATCGACATCACGCCGGGTGAGATCTGCATCATCCCGCGCGGCGTGATCTTCCGCATCGAGCTTCTGGGCGAACCGGCGCGCGCCTACATCTGCGAGAATTACGGCGGCGCGTTCACGCTGCCGGACCGCGGGCCGATCGGTGCGAACTGCCTCGCCAATCCGCGCGATTTCCAGGCGCCGGTTGCGGCTTACGAGGATGTCGAGGAACCTTGCACACTCTTTGTGAAGTGGGGCGGGGAGTTTTTCCGCACGCGCGTTTCGCATTCGCCGCTCGACGTCGCAGCGTGGCACGGTAATTATTATCCGTACAAGTATGACCTGCGGCGGTTTTCGCCTGTCGGTGCGATCGCGTTCGATCATCCCGATCCGTCGATCTTCACCGTGATGACATCGCCGTCGGAAACGGCCGGCACCGCGAATGTTGATTTCGTGATCTTTCCGGAACGGTGGGGCGTGGCGGAAAATACGTTCCGGCCGCCGTGGTATCACCGCAACATCATGTCGGAGTTCATGGGGTTGATCTACGGCGTCTACGACGCGAAGCCGGAGGGGTTCGTTCCCGGCGGCATCAGCCTGCACAACACGATGCTGCCGCACGGGCCGGACGCGCAGGCGTTCGAACATGCGAGCAATGTCGAGCTCAAGCCGGTGAAGCTCGCCAACACGCTCGCCTTCATGTTCGAGACGAAATTCCGCCAGCGGGTGACGAAATATGCGGCGGAGTCACCCGCCTTGCAGCCCGACTACATCGCGTGCTGGACGGACTTGAAGAAACACTTCGACCCGAACCGGCGCGAGCCGAAATAACTCATTTCGGCGCATGACCGCCGCAGCTGCACGCCGCGGCGGTCATATTTATTACGCTCCTACGTCAGCCGGCTGTCACCTTGTTGCGCATGCGGATCATGAAGGTATCGTAGGAGTACTCGCCGACCTGCCACCACTGATAATGCTCGGTGCGGAACGGCACCATGGAGTCCAGAGCCTTCTTGAAGTTGGCGTTGTTCGCGGCGAGTTCTCCGTAGAGTTTCTGCGCCGCGTCGAAGCAGGCTTCCATGACCGGCTGCGAGAAGCCGCGAAGCTCCGCACCCTGGCCGATCATGCGCTTGAGCGCGGCGCCGTTGAGCACGTCGTAGCGGCCAAGCATCCAGTTGTTGGAGGCGTCGCACGCTTGCAGCCAGATATGCTGATAGTTCTTCGGCAACTTGTTCCAGTAATCGAGCCCGACGGCGAAATGCAGCATGGCGCCGCCTTCCCACCAGCCCGGGTAGTAGTAGTACTTTGCGACCTTGTGCAGGCCGAGCTTCTCGTCGTCGTAGGGGCTGACGAACTCGGCGGCGTCGATCGTACCCTTCTCCAGCGCGGGATAAACGTCGCCGCCGGCGATGATCTGCGGCACCACGCCGAGCCGCGCCAGCACCTGACCGCCAAGTCCGGCAATGCGGAATTTAAGGCCCTTGAGGTCGTCGACTTCCTTGATCTCCTTGCGGAAGAAGCCGCCCATCTGAGTGCCGGAGTTGCCGCTCGCGAAGGCGATGGCTTTGAAGTTGGCGAGGACGCCGTTGATGATCTCGGCGCCGCCGCCGAAGTGCCACCACGAATACTGCAGCCGCGCATTCGGACCGAACGGCAACGCTGTGGCGAAGCTCAAGGTCGGGTCTTTGCCGAGATAGAAATTGAGCGGCGTCTGGCAGGCTTCCACCGATCCCGAGGTGACAGCGTCGAGCGCCTGCAGGCCGGGCACGATCTCACCGGCCGAAAAGGTCTGGATCTGGAACTTGTTGTCGGTCGCCTCCGCGACATATTTCGCGAAGGTCTGCGCGGTTCCGTAGATGTTGTCGAGCTGCTTGGGAAAGCTCGAGGTCATGCGCCATTTGATCTCGGGCTGGGATTGGGCGATGGCCGGCGCGGCGATGCTTCCGGTGGCAAGGGAGGCGGCCGCGGCCTGGATGAATTGCCGTCGCTTCAGCGTCATGAGAAAACCCCTATGAGAAAGATCGGTTTGGCCCGGCGGGGCCTGTCATGCCGGACCAACATGCCGTATTTTTGCGGGGCGCGCCATGAAACTTGCGTCGCTAAAGAGCGGTCGTGATGGCCACCTGGTCGTCGTTTCCCGCGACCTGTCGCGGGCGGCGGACGCTTCGGCCATCGTGCCGACGCTGCAAGCGGCCCTCGATGGCTGGGAGGCTGCCGCGCCACGGCTGGCGGTGCTGGCCGACGGACTGGAGCAAGGCGACCTTGCGTCCATCGCGTTCGAGCCTGAAAAATGTGCCGCTCCGCTGCCGCGCGCGTTCCAGTGGGCGGACGCTTCGGCCTACGTCAACCATGTCGAACTCGTGCGCAAGGCGCGCGGCGCGGAGATGCCCGCCTCGTTCTGGACTGATCCGCTGATGTATCAGGGCGGGTCCGACACCTTTCTCGGGCCGCGCGATCCGATCGTGATGGCGGACGAGGCCTGGGGGATCGACTTCGAGGCCGAAGTCGCGGTTGTTCTCGGCGACGTCAAGATGGGAACGCCGGTCGCGAAGGCCGAGGAAGCGATCCGCCTGCTCACCCTGGTCAACGATGTGAGCCTGCGCAATCTCATTCCGGGCGAACTCGGCAAGGGGTTCGGCTTCTTCCACGGCAAGCCGTCCTCGGCCTTCGCGCCGGTCGCTGTGACGCCCGACGAACTCGGCCATGCTTGGAACGGTGGGAAGCTCGCGCTGCCATTGATCAGCCACTTGAACGGCGCTCTCTTTGGTCGGCCAGACGCGGGTGTCGATATGACCTTCGACTTTCCCACCCTGATCGCACATGCGGCGAAGACGCGTTCGCTTTCGGCCGGCACGATCCTCGGTTCGGGGACTATTTCGAATAAAGGCCCCGACGGCGGGCCGGGACGTTCGATCGCGAATGGCGGCCGCGGTTATTCGTGCATTGCCGAGCAACGGACCGTCGAGACGATTGAAACGGGCCGGCCGATTACCCCCTTTCTTGCATTCGGGGATCGCGTACGGATCGAGATGCTTGACCGCGATGGCCGTTCTATCTTCGGCGCGATTGACCAGATCGTGCGCAAAATGTGAGGGACGTCATGAGCGATGTAAGCAATTCGCGTCTCATCATTCCAGGCTTCGGTCGTGTCTATCGTGCTGCCGCCCCGTGGACCGAACTCCTCATCCGTTTGATGGCGGGGCTGTCGCTGTTGCCGCACGGCTGGCCCAAGTTGATGAACCTGACCGCGAGCGGGGCGTTCCTGGAAAAAAGCGGGTACTCTCCAGGCCTGCTATGGGCAACGCTGATCGCATGCACGGAGGTTTTCGGCGGGATCCTGCTGGCGTTGGGCCTGTTCACGCGCGTCGCTTGTGTGCCGATTCTGATCTTTCTTCTGGTCGCGGTGATTCACCACTCGCAATTCGGCTACGTCTGGAACAATCGTGGCCTTGAGTATCCGTTGTTCTGGGCCATCGTCGTCTTCCATTTCCTGATGAACGGCGGCGGACGCTACTCTCTCGATGCGAAGTTGGGGCGTGAATTCTGAACCGTTTTCGTCAAGGGACAACATCATGAACGACAAGCCCACATTCGCCTCCGCCGGCGATCTGACACAGAAGAAGGTTTCTTTCGACGAATTGGGTCATGGCCTTTACGCTTACACGGCGGAAGGCGACCCGAATTCCGGGATCATCGTCGGCGACGATTCCGTCATGGTGGTCGATGCGCAGGCGACGCCAGTGATGGCGCAGGATGTGATCGCGCACGTGCGCAAGATCACCGACAAGCCGATCAAGTATGTGCTGCTGACGCATTATCATGCTGTGCGCGTGCTCGGCGCTTCCGGCTACGAAAACGCGGAAATTCTCGCGTCCGATATGACGCGTAAGCTGATCGTCGAGCGCGGGCAGCAGGACATGGATTCCGAGATCGGCCGGTTTCCCCGGCTGTTCCAGGCCGTCGAATCCATTCCCGGGCTGACGTGGCCGACGATCACGTTCCCGGAGACGATGACGGTCTGGCTCGGCAAACGCGAGGTGCGCATTGCGGTGATTGGTCGCGCGCACACGGCGGGCGATACGATCGTGCACGTGCCGGACGCGAACGTCGTTTTCTCGGGCGATCTCGTCGAATATCACTCCGCCTGCTACTGCGGCGATGCGCATTTCACAGACTGGCCGACGACGCTCGACCCGCTGGCGGCGTTCGACGCCACGGCGCTCGTGCCGGGGCGTGGCGCGGCGCTTGCGACCCGTGAAAAGGCGCGCGAGGGCATCGCGATGACACGGGACTTCCTCTCGACGCTCTACGGTTCCGTGTCGGAGAGTGCGCGCAAAGGGCATTCCCTCAAGCAGGCGTTCGACGATGCGCGCAAGGTGATGGATCCGAAGTTCTCGTCCTTCGCCATCTACGAGCACTGCCTGCCGTTCAACGTCTCGCGCGCCTACGACGAAGCACGCGGCATCGACTGGCCGGTGATCTGGACCGCGCAGCGCGACCGCGAGATGTGGGCGGCGCTGCAGGGGTGAGTAGCCACCGGACGCTGTTTCGCTACGACTATCGGCGCAGCCCCGATCAAGACGCGCCATCGTGCGTGCGGCATCCGGTCGTGATCGTCGGCGCGGGGCCGGTAGGCCTGACGGCTGCCATCGATCTCGGCACGCGCGGCGTTCCCGTTGTTCTCCTCGACGATGCGGACCGGATCGGTGAGGGCTCGCGCGGCATCTGCTATGCGAAGCGTTCGCTGGAGGTTTGGGATCGCCTCGGTGTCGGCGAGCGCATCCGCGACATCGGTGTGACGTGGAAACTCGGCAAAGTGTTCCTTGGCGACACGCTTGCCTATTCGTTCGACCTTCTGCCGGAGCCAGGTCACAAGATGCCGGCGTTCATCAACCTGCAGCAGTACACGCTAGAGAAGGTGCTGGTCGATCGCGTGCAGGAAATTCCCTCGATTGACCTGCGCTGGAAGAACAAGGTCGTTTGGATTGCAAGTCGCGAAGACGGTGTGCGGTTGACGATCGAGACGCCTGACGGGCCATACGAAGTCGATGCGGATTGGGTGATCGCGGCCGATGGAGCGCGATCGACCTTGCGTTCGCTTCTTGGCCTGCAGTTTTCGGGTGTCGCTTTCGACGAGAAGTTTCTCATCGCCGACGTCCGCATGGAAGCGGACCTGCCGACCGAGCGGCGCTTCTGGTTCGATCCGACATTTCACTCCGGCCAGTCGGCGCTGATGCATCGCCAGCCCGACAATGTCTGGCGCATCGACCTTCAGCTTGGACCGGAGGCGGATGTGATCGAGGAGCAAAAGCCGGAGCGCGTCATTCCGCGACTCAAGCGCGCGCTGGGAGGCCGGGAATTCTCCCTCGAATGGGTTTCGATCTATCGTTTCGACTGTCGCCGGCTCGTGCGTTTCGTGCATGGCCGCGTGATCTTTGCTGGAGATGCCGCGCATCAAGTGTCGCCGTTCGGAGCGCGCGGCGGAAACTCCGGCGTGCAGGATGCTGAGAACATCGCGTGGAAGCTTGCGGCAGTGCTGCGTGGGGAGGCGGGCGACGCGCTGATCGGAAGCTACGATACGGAGCGCACGCAGGCGGCCGACGAGAATATTGCGCATTCGACGCGCTCGACCGACTTCATCGCGCCGCGTACGTCCGCTGAACATCGTCTGCGCAACGCAGTACTCGCGCTGGCGCCGCATGTGGAGTTCGCGCGCCGGATGGTGAATTCCGGGCGATTGTCGGTTGCGACGATCCATGCCTCGCCGCTGTCGACCCCGGATGAAGACCTTTTTGCTGGGGCGGCGCAGCTTGGCGCGCCGGCGCCCGATGCACCGATCCGTATCGACGGTCGCGACGGGTTCTTGCTGGAGCGGTTGCGTGGCGGGTTCCATCTGATCTGCGCTGACGGCCCAGCACCGCAAGGCCTGCCGAAGGACATCGGGCTGACCGTGATCGATGCGAATGTGGACACCGCCGGGCTGTTTCGGCAACGCTACGACGCGACGCCCGGGTCCGTGTTTCTGCTGCGCCCCGACCAGCACCTCGCCGCCCGGTGGCGCGCGTTCGATCGCGGCAAGCTGGACAAAGCGCTGGCGCGAGCACTGGGCCGCTCTCAGGGTTGACCGAAAGGATGCATGGGATGGGCACGCTGACGACGGCCTCGCGGTTTCCCGATCCGGACGCCGCCTACGTCGCGCTCATCGACGCGCATCGCGGCTTGTCGGAGGCGGAGAGCGCTGACGTCAATGCGCGGCTCGTCCTCATTCTGGCGAACCATGTCGGCGATCTTGGTGTGCTGCGTGAAGCGATCGCCCTTGCGCGCTCGGCTCAATCTGCCGGAAAGACGTGAGTATGCGCTCTCTCGCATGAGCGCATGGCCATCCCCATATAGGCTCGCGTGACAGGGAGGTTCTGCATGCGCTGTCGAGCGTTCGTTGCCGCTTTATCCATCGTGTTCATCTCGGCCGGCGCCATGTTCGCTCCGGCGCGCGCCGCGGAAGAGCCGGACTTGATCTTCAAGAAGTCCACGGTGTTCAAGTGGCTGAGCCCCAACGACAAGCTTGCCACCTATGGGATCGACGATCCTGTCGTGGAAGGCGTTGCCTGTCATTTCACGGCGGCGGAGAAGGGTGGCTTCAAGGGCTGGATCGGCGTTGCGGAGGAGACCTCCGATATCTCGCTGGCGTGCCGGCAGACGGGCCCCATCCGCTTCAAGGCAAAATTCGAGCAGGGCGACGATGTGTTTCGCCAGCGGCGCTCGCTCTTCTTCAAGAAGATGCAGATCGTGCGCGGCTGCGACGTGAAGCGGAATGTTCTCGTCTACATGGTCTATTCGGACCGGATCATTGAGGGCTCACCGAAGAACTCGACGTCGTCGGTGCCGATCATGCCTTGGGGCGCGGACACTGCGCCGCTCGCGAAGTGTGCGGACTGGCTGGAGAAGTAATTTTACGAGCGACACCGCATGTCGCGCGGTCAGCGGCTACATTCGATCGCGATGAAGATGTCGTGTCCGGGCTTCGGTTTCGCCGTGTCCGCAACGAGAACCGTGCCGGTGACGTCGGCCGTCTCGACTTTGTGGAACGAGGCAGCCTGACGGAAATCGTGGGCCGTGCAATAGGCGTCCGCGAGAAGCGTCCCACAGCGCGCATGGGTCGTAAGGCATTGGTCGACGCCATAGCCGTCCGAGGCGTTGGCGATGACGAACGTCTTGTTTTCGGCCGAGGCGGGGAGGGTGAAGAGCGCCGCGACAACGGCGGCGAGCGGGAGGAGTACGGTACGCATCAGGCATCCATCGAAACGGATGCGCATCATTGAGCGAAGCCGTTAAGAGGCGATTAACATCCGCGGCCGGGATATGGCGAGCGCCAGGAGGCTTAATGCACAGGGCTTTAGTGCACAGTCCAGTCCGGGTGGCGCTTCGTTTGGCCGATGATCGCCCAGCCGCCACGTAAGCGGCTACCCTCAGGCAGCGTAATGGGACGGGGGTGGCCGAAGGCAGGAACACCAAGCAGTTCGTCGACCGTCGGAAGCAGCATGAACACGCGCGCGCCTTCCGTGGCATAGGAGGGCGCCTCGACGGGGCGTAATTCCAATTCGACGAAGGGCTTGGGCGGGCTCATTCTGGACTCGCTGTCAGCTTTGGCCGGTCTACCGAGGCTCGATCCTAACGGCCGGCATCCTTGCCAGCCTATGTGAACGCACCGGGCCGGGATTGGTTCGATGCTGTGTGAACTTCCCTCCAGCCGCCTAAGGTTCCCGAACCAAAACGACTAAAACTTGAAGGAAACGACCCGGTTGCAGGCAATATGGTGGCGAAATGGTGACCGGGGTCGCCGAATCCGGCATCTCCCTGCTTGACCACCGCCTTAACCGTAAGCATTGTGCCGCCCCATGAACGGTTCCTCTCATGCGCCCGTCAACGTCGTGGCGATTATTTGCAGCTAGCGTCCAAGCTGGCTGAGGCCCGTTCTTTTCACCGAAGAGATGGACGCCCGGCCGGCGAGGCAGGATGTCCCTATGGATCTCAAGCTCTACAATACGCTGACGCGAACCAAGGAAGCCTTCGTTCCGCTCGACTGGCAGGGAGATTTGCCCGAGGCCGAGCGGCGGGTGCGCATGTATGTGTGCGGGCCGACGGTCTACGACTTCGCGCATATCGGCAACGCGCGGCCGGTCATCGTCTTCGACGTGCTGTTCCGGCTCTTGCGCCATCTCTACGGCGACGATCGGGTCAAGTATGTCCGCAACATCACGGACGTGGACGACAAGATTAACGCGCGCGCCGCTGAGCGCGACATCACCATCCGCGACCTGACCGAGACGACCTACGCCAATTTCCGAGAAGACGTGAAGGCGCTCGGCTGCCTGCCGCCGACCGTCGAGCCGCGCGCGACCGAGCATATCGCGGAGATGAAGCTTCTGATCGAACGGCTTGTCGCCGGTGGCCATGCCTATGTCGCCGAAGGGCATGTTCTGTTCGGCGTGCCATCCATGGCGGACTATGGGCGGTTGTCGCGCCGGCCGCTCGACGAGATGATCGCTGGCGCGGGCATCACGCAGCCCGGCCGGCCGGGCTGGCACATCGAATGCTCAGCGATGTCATGGAAGCATCTCGGCGAGACGTTCGATATCCATGGCGGCGGCATCGATCTCCTCTTTCCGCATCACGAGAACGAGGTGGCGCAGACACGCTGCGCCTTCGATGCGCCCTTCATGGCACAGGTGTGGATGCACAACGGCTTCCTGCAGGTCGAAGGCGAGAAGATGTCAAAGTCGCTCGGCAACTTCGTCACGATCCGAGAGTTGTTGGCGGACTGGCCGGGCGAAGTGCTTCGCCTCAACATGCTGCGCACGCATTATCGCCAGCCGGTCGACTGGACCGTGAAGGGCATGGAAGAAAGCTGGCGGACGCTGGATGATTGGTATGCGATCGCCGGCGATATCGAGACGCAAGTGATCTCCGGCGCTGTGCTCGAGGCGCTGACCGACGATCTCAATACGCCGCAGGCAATTGCGGCGTTGCACGGCTTGCGCAGTCTGGCGCAAGGCGGTGACGCGTTGGCGCGCGAGGAATTGGCCGGGTCGCTGCGGCTCATGGGCTTGCTGCAAGAGAGCGCGGCGGCTTGGAAAGCGCGGAAAAGTGCAGGCGTCGACACGGCGACCGTCGAGTCGTTGATTTCGGCGCGCAACGCGGCACGCAAAGCGAAGAATTTCGCCGAGTCCGATCGTATTCGCGATGAACTCGCAACGATGGGTGTGGTGCTGAAGGATTCGAAGGACGGGACGACCTGGGAGGTTGCGCGATGAGTGCGCGCGCGCATCCGACGTATGCGCTGCGGCCTTTTCTGCCTGCAGACGCGCCGCTGCTCGCAGAGATCTTCCGCGCCAGTATCGCCGGCCTTACGGGCGAGGATTACGACGACGCGCAACGCGACGCCTGGGCCTCCGCGGCGGATGATGAGCAGGCGTTTGCCGAACGTTTCGGCCGCGAACTGACGCTCGTTGCCACGGTCGAAGGCTCGCCTATCGGCTTTCTGTCGATGGAAGGGCCGGACAAGATCGATCTGCTCTACGTGCATCCGGCCGTTGCCGGGCAGGGCGTCGGCGCGATGCTCGTTGATGCGATCGAGAAGTTGACGGCGGCGCGCGGCGCCAAGACGCTGACGGTCGATGCGAGCGAGACGGCGCGCCCATTCTTCGAGAAGCGCGGATATGTCGGCCGACAGCGCAACACCGTGATGCGTGGCGGCGAATGGCTGGCCAATACGACGATGGAAAAGCGGCTTGCCCGCGCGGACCAATAGGAAAAGCCCCCGATGAGCGCGCGCGAACGGCTCTATCTTTTCGATACGACGTTGCGCGACGGCGCGCAGACCAACGGCGTCGATTTCACGCTGCACGACAAGCTCGCGATTGCGGCGATGCT
This sequence comes from Hyphomicrobiales bacterium, assembly GCA_017304555.1. GTDB lineage: Bacteria > Pseudomonadota > Alphaproteobacteria > Rhizobiales > Xanthobacteraceae > JAFKKS01. Next base: position 20,124 of record JAFKKS010000168.1, on the reverse strand, counting down.
CGACGAACTGGGTGTCGACTACATCGAGGGCGGCTACCCCGGCGCAAACCCGACCGACACGGAATTCTTCGGCAAGTCGCGTGACTTCAAGGCGGCGACATTCACAGCATTCGGCATGACACGTCGGCCGGGTCGTTCCGCGTCGAACGATCCCGGTCTTGCTGGTTTACTTGAGGCGAAGTCGGACGCCATCTGCTTCGTCGCCAAAGCGTGGGACTATCACGTCCGGATTGCTCTCGAGACGACGCCGGAGGAAAATCTCGCTTCGGTGCGCGACAGCGTAAAAGCTGCCGCCGCGAAGGGGCGTGAGGTCCTGCTCGACTGCGAGCATTTCTTCGATGGTTATAAAGCAAATGCCGCGCACGCTATTGGCGTCGCGAAGGCCGCCTATGAATCCGGCGCGCGCTGGGTCGTGCTGTGCGACACCAACGGCGGCACGCTGCCGCATGAGATCGAGACGATTGTCGCGGACGTCGTAAAACATATTCCCGGCGATCATCTCGGCATCCATGCGCACAACGACACCGAGCAGGCGGTCGCGAATTCACTGGCTGCCGTGCGTGCCGGTGCGCGTCAGATCCAGGGAACGCTCAATGGGTTGGGCGAGCGCTGCGGCAACGCCAACCTCACATCGCTCATCCCGACGCTAAAGCTCAAATCGGAGTTCGCGGACCGTTTTGAGATTGGCGTTTCGCAAGAGAAGCTCAAGACGCTGGCGCATGTTTCGCGCACGCTCGACGAGATGCTCAACCGTGCGCCGAACCGGCACGCGCCTTATGTCGGTGATAGCGCGTTCGCGACCAAGGCGGGCATCCATGCGTCGGCCATCGTGAAGGAGCCCGCGACTTACGAACACGTCACGCCGGATGCGATCGGGAACAGCCGCAAGCTGCTCGTATCGGATCAGGCGGGGCGCTCGAACGTCCTCGCGGAACTGGAGCGTGTGGGCATCTCCGTGGACAAGAACGATCCGCGGATCGGACGCCTGCTCGAAACGGTGAAGGAGCGCGAAGCGACCGGCTACGCCTACGAAGCGGCGGATGCATCGTTCGAGCTGCTGGCGCGTCGCGCGCTCGGGACCGTGCCGGACTACTTCGCCGTCGAGCGCTTCAAGGTGAATGTCGAGCGGCGCTACAACGCCATCGGGCAATTGACGACGGTTGCCGAAGCGGTGGTGAAAGTGAAGGTCGGCGACGAGACGCTGATCTCGGCCGGGGAGGGTAACGGCCCGGTGAACGCGCTCGACGTCGCGTTGCGCAAGGACCTCGGCAAATATCAACGGTTCATCGGTGGACTTGAGCTGACCGACTATCGCGTGCGCATTCTCAACGGCGGCACGGAGGCGGTCACGCGCGTGTTGATCGAAAGCCGTGACGAAACCGGCGCGCGCTGGGCGACGATCGGCGTTTCGCCGAACATCATCGATGCGTCGTTCCAGGCGCTGATGGATTCGATCGTCTACAAGCTTCTGAAATCGAACGCGCCGGCCTGACGGCGAGCGTCGGTTGTCGCCGCGTTCATCCGCAGATCACATCTGCTGGACGATCGTCGCGGCCTTGATGGCCTCGACCTCCTTCGACGCCGGCGCGGCAGCCCGCAGCTTGGGCAGAATTTCCTCCGGCTTTGAGGCGGTGAGGATGCGCACGTTGAGGCCAGGCCTGATGAACGCGTTCTTGGACATGTGTTCGATCAGCGCCGAGAACGGGTTCCAGAAGCCGTTGGTGTTGAGGATGAGGATCGGCTTGCGATGGCGGCCGAGCTGCGCCCAGGTGAGCTGCTCGACAAGCTCCTCCAGCGTGCCGATGCCGCCCGGCAGCGCCACGAAAGCGTCGGCGCGCTCGAACATGATGCGCTTTCGCTCATGCATGTCGCGCGTAACGACCATCTCATGCGCGTGCGTGAGCGCTTTTTCCCGGTCCGTGAGGAACTCGGGAATGATGCCGACAACTTTGCCGCCATGCTCCAACGCGGATTGAGCGGTCGCGCCCATCAACCCAAGCGAGCCGCCGCCATAGACAAGCGTGATATCGTTCTTGGCTAAAATGGCCCCGAAGGCATGCGCCGCATCGATAAACGCGGGGTCGTTGCCGGGGCCGGATCCGCAATAAACGCAGATGCTCCGAATCGTTTCCATAGCTGCGATTTGGCATCGCAAGTGGCGGAAAACAAGGCAGGGGATATCACCCGCGGCGACAAGGCCTTATATGGACGGGACTTTTTGGCCGCTATAGGCGGCCCTTGAACGTCCGGAACGCCAGCCTCGATGCCAGCCCTATGACCGATACCTCATCGCGCGACGCTCCCAAGCGGCGGGCGGACGGCGCCCGGGGGGCGCTGATCCCGACCCTGATCCATCTGTGGCCGTATATCTGGCCGACCGACCGGCGCGACCTCAAATGGCGCGTGGTCGTGGCCATGGGCTTCCTGGTGCTGGCCAAACTCGCGACCATCTACGTTCCCTTCACGTTCAAATGGGCGACAGACGCGCTGGCCGAAGGTCCGGGGCAAGCGCACGGCCTTTCGCTGTTAGGCTGGGTCGTCGCGGCGCCGATCACGATGACGGTGGCCTATGGCGGCTCGCGCGTGCTGATGGCGCTGCTCACGCAGATGCGCGATGGCGTCTTTGCCAAGGTCGCGATGCACGCGGTGCGCCGCCTCGCCAATCTCACCTTCGAACACATGCATCTCCTGTCCTTGCGCTTCCATCTGGAGCGCAAGACCGGCGGGCTGACGCGCGTACTAGAGCGCGGCCGCAACGGCATCGAAGTGATCGTGCGGATGGTGATCCTGCAGCTCATCCCAACGATCATCGAAGTCGCGCTGATCGTCGGCGTGCTGCTGTACCAGTTCGATTGGCGCTACGTCGTCGTCGTGCTCATCACCGTCGCCGTCTACATGGCGTACACTTACTACGCCACGGAGTGGCGCATCGGCATCCGCCGCCGCATGAACGAGAGCGATACGGAAGCCAACACCAAGGCGATCGATTCGCTTCTGAACTACGAGACGGTCAAATATTTCGTCGCCGAGCAGCGGGAAGCCGAACGCTACGACCGCACGATGGCGCGGTATGAGAAGGCGAGCGTGAAGTCCTACACGTCGCTTGCCGTCCTCAATGCCGGGCAAGCCGCGATCTTCACTGCCGGTCTGACGGCGGCGATGGTGATGTGCGTGCCGGAGATCGTCGGCGGAACGAAGACGGTCGGCGATTTCGTGATGATCAACGCGATGATGATTCAGCTTTATCAGCCGCTGAATTTCATGGGCATGGTCTATCGCGAGATCAAGCAGGCGGTGATCGATATCGAAAGCATGTTCTTGATCCTCGGCCGCGATCCCGAGATCAGAGATAAGCCGGGCGCGCCGCCGCTGATGATCGCAAATGGCGTGGTGCGGTTCGAGGGCGTGCGCTTCGCCTACGAGCCAGAGCGTCCGATCCTCAAGGGTATCAGCTTCGAGGTTCCGGCGGGCCGCACCGTGGCGATCGTCGGTCCCTCCGGCGCGGGAAAATCGACGCTCTCGCGTCTGCTGTTCCGCTTCTATGAGGTGACGGGCGGGAAGATCCTGATCGACGGGCAGGATATCCGTGATGTCACGCAACAATCGCTGCGCGCGGCGATCGGCATGGTTCCGCAAGATACGGTGCTGTTCAACGACACCATCCGCTACAATATCCGTTACGGGAAATGGGACGCCGACGACCGAGAGGTGGAGGAGGCGGCGGCGCTTGCGCAGATCGACGCTTTCATCAAGGTGACGCCGAAGGGTTATGAGACCGAGGTCGGTGAGCGCGGCCTGAAGCTTTCGGGTGGCGAAAAGCAGCGCATGGCAATCGCGCGCACCATCCTGAAGGGGCCGCCGATTCTGCTGCTCGACGAGGCGACCTCCGCGCTCGACAGCTATACGGAGAAGGAAATCCAGGACGCGCTCGACCGCGTCTCGCGTGGCCGCACGACGCTCGTCATCGCGCACCGCCTCTCGACGGTCGTAAGCGCGGACGAGATCATCGTTCTAGACGGAGGCCAGATCGTCGAACGCGGGACACATCAGGCGCTACTCGCGCAGGATGGCCTCTATGCCGGAATGTGGAACCGTCAGCGCGAAGCCGAGGCGGCGCGCGAGACCCTGGCGCGGACGGATGAGGAGCGGGTGGCTCCCAACCGCGACCCGCCGCCCGTGGCGGAAGCCGCAACGGGCGCAGCGCCGGTCGGAGACGTTCCGGTGGCCGAGCGGGTCGGCGTCGTCGGGTAACGGCTAGGCTGAGCGCTGGCGCGCGGCGGCAACCTCCGCTATGGCATGCCGCTCCGCGTGGCGGGCCCCTAAGCGATACTGGCCGTCGCGTGAAAGGTCGGAAGGGATTTGAGCAGCGTATGTCCGTTATCGCATCGATCCGTGCGCAATTCGTGCCCATCCACCGTGAGGGTTATCCCTTCATTGGCGCGTTCGCGGCGCTGGCCGTCATCCTGTTTCTGCTGTCGACGCCGCTCGGCTATCTTGGCCTGTTGCTCACTGGGTGGTGCACGTACTTCTTTCGCGATCCGCTGCGCGTCACGCCGATAAGGGCCGGCGCGGTGATTTCGCCGGCCGACGGAACTGTCAGTAACGTCTCCGCCGCCGTTCCCCCGCTGGAGCTTGATCTCGGCGTGCGACCGCTGCCGCGGGTGTCGATCTTCATGAGCGTGTTCGATTGCCACGTGAACCGCACGCCCGTTACCGGGCGTATCGAGCGGATCATCTACCGGCCCGGCAAGTTCCTCAACGCCGATCTCGACAAGGCGAGCGAGGACAATAAGCGCAACGGCTTCGTGATCGCGACCGCCGAGGCGCGGGTTGGCGTCGTGCAGATTGCCGGGCTGATCGCC
>JAFKKS010000168.1:0-15257 GCA_017304555.1 Hyphomicrobiales bacterium | reverse complement strand
GCCGAGGCGCGGATCGGCGTCGTGCAGATTGCCGGGTTGATCGCCCGCCGCATCGTTTGTTTCGTCCGTGAGGGTGAGCAACTCGGCGCCGGCGAGCGCATCGGTCTGATCCGCTTCGGGTCGCGCGTCGATGTCTACCTGCCAGAGGGATCGCGCATTCTCGCTGCTGAAGGGCAGACCGCTATCGCCGGCGAAACGGTGATCGCGGAGATGGACGCCGCGCCATCGTCTGCGCAGGACGGATATCGCGTCGGCTGAGACCGTGGCGAAGCGGAGGCGTGCGGCCGCAACTCTGCCTTCAGCGTTAGCATCCTTTAACGTCAAAGCATGCACCGCGTTAGCCGGATCGATGGAATTGATGCGGCATGATTCCCGCAGGACAATCTTGACTTGAAATGCTGTGACACATCGCCCGTTTGAAGACATCAAAGACGACCTGCAGCACGGCCTGGTCGCCATCGACGATGCGGTGATCGAGCTCGCCGATCAGGATCGCGAAAGCGATATCGCAATGTTGCTCGCCATGCGCGCGCGCCTCGATGGCGACGAGGTCGCATGCGTGCTCGGCGCTGATACGGATGCGCCGGTCGTTCTCGTCTGCCGGGCAGCAGGCGTGAGGCTCAACGGCTATTCGGCCATTTTGCGCATGCGCCATCGGCGGGGGCGGGGGGACCGGGCGTCACCCTCGGCGCTCCTGCGCGCCTACCAGCAGGCTCTCGAGCAGGCCTGATGGCTCGGTCGGTTTGGCTTCAGGGTGGGAGCGTGAACCCTCTATAGCCGAAGTGGTTGTTTGCGAATAATTCCCCTATATTACGTCGATGATCCGCCCCCTGTCAGACCTCGAACGGCGTGAAGCGCGTCGCGCGCGCCTGCGCGCCATCCCCATCCGCACGCTGGTGCCGAACCTCATTACGCTGCTGGCGCTCTGCGCCGGCCTGACCGGCATACGCATGGCGGTCGAGGGCAAACTCGAGATTGCGCTTGGCGCCATCGTTTTTGCCGCGGCGCTTGACGGCATCGACGGGCGCGTCGCACGCATGATGAAGGGCACGTCGCGGTTCGGTGCCGAGCTCGACAGTCTGGCGGACTTTGTGAATTTTGGCGTCGCGCCCGGCCTCATCCTGTATTTCTGGGGGTTGCACGACCTCAAATCCGCGGGCTGGATCGCGGCCATGGTGTTCGCCATCTGCGCGGGCTTGCGCCTTGCGCGTTTCAACGTGGCGATCGACGATCCGGATCGCCCCGCTTGGGGCGCGAATTTCTTCACCGGCGTTCCCGCGCCCGCCGGTGCGATCACGGTCCTTCTGCCGATCTATCTGAGTTTCCTTGGCGTGCCGATGACGGCGACCATGCCGCTCACGCTCATCTACACACTGGCGATCGGCTTCCTCATGGTTTCGCGGTTGCCCGTGTTCTCAGGCAAAAAGCTCGGAACGCGCGTGCCACCGGAGATGGTGCTGCCGGTTTTCATCGTCGTGGTGCTCGTCGTCGCGCTTCTCATCAGCTATCCGTGGGAAGTTCTGACGGTTGGAACGTTGCTTTATCTCGGCTCCCTGCCGTTCGGCCTAGCGTCGTATCGGCGCTATGCGCAGGAGGATGCGGCAAACGCAGCCGCGGCTGCCGCGCACAGCATGCCGGTGTCCGACCCTGACGCGTCCCGCCTGTCGATGCCACGGCAATCCGATGAAGATCGCCCACCTCGTCTGAACTGAGACGGCGCTGGCGTTACCCCTCCCGACTTCCTCCGAGGAATAATCGCCAACCTCCATGGGCCGTCTGAAAAACAAGATTGTTTTCGTCACCGGAGCAGCCGGCGCCATCGGCTCGGCTGTCGTCGAGGCGATCGTGCGCATGGGCGGGCTTGCGATTGCATCCGATCTTCCCGGGCGGCCGGGGATGGATCATCCGCTTGATGTCACCTCGGAAACGGACTGGCTGCGTGTCGCCGACGCTGTGCAGGCGGCGGGCGTCGGCCTCGACGGGCTGGTCAACGCTGCGTCAACATCTCGTCGGTCTCAGGATTGGTCGGCGGACACAACCTCGCCGCTTACAATGCATCGAAAGGCGGCGTGCGGCTGCTGAGCAAGTCGGTGGCGCTGCACGGTGCGCGGCTCGACCCCAAGGTGCGATGCAATTCCGTCCATCCCGCATTCATCGAAGGGCCGATGGTCGACGACATGGTCGCCGGTACGCGCAATCCGGACGATGCCCGCACCCGCATGGCGCGGGACATCCCGCTTGGACGGTTCGGTTTACCGACCGAAGTCGCCGAGATGTGCGTTTATCTTCTCTCCGACGAAGCCGCGTTCGTGACCGGCGCCGAGTTCGTGATCGACGGCGGGCTCACCGCGCGGTGAGTGTGGCGGCCGCGCCGCCACACTGTTGTTCTCAGATGATGTTGTGCCAGTCGAAGTCGCTGACGCTGTCGAGCCCTTTCAGGACGGTGACGCCGGTGTCGAGGCCGTCGCCGCGATCGACGAACAGGTAGCCGTCGGCGCCGTCGGTTACGAAGGCGTACAGGTCGCCGGTTTTCGCCAGCATTTGTTCGCCCAGCGCCTGCGCGGCATCGAGGCCATGCTGTCCGTTGCTCAACGTGGCTTCGTGGTAGTTGCTCGCCGAACCGGCGATGGCAAGATCGATAGCGTCGAACTTGGCATTGAAGTCGTTGATCGTGTCGATGGTGTTGACGTTCACCACATACGAACCTTGGCCGCCGGGCAGGTGGCGCGTGAACGAATATCCGAAGTCGACAACGAAGGTGTCGGAGCCGGAGCCGCCCCACATGGCGTCATTGCCGGTGCCGCCGATAACGGTGTCATTGCCGGCGCCGCCCCAGAGCGTGTCGCTGCCTGAACCGCCATTGATGAGGTCGTTTCCCGCGCCGCCGAGGACGAGATCGTCGCCCACCCCACTATTGAGCGCGTCGTTGCCGTCCTGACCATAGAGTTTGTCGTTTCCCTGGCCAGTGGCGATCATGTCGTCACCGTCGCCGGCCAGCACCGTGATCTCGGCGCTGCTCGTGCTCAGATTGACGAAGTCGTTCTGAAGGCCGAGTTGGTAGCTTGCCCAGCTATGGCCATCGTAGGCGAACGAGGCCCAAACGCTCTCATTGGTGTGGGCGTACGGATTGTCGGGGGTCGGCGGTTCGAACTGAAGGAAGGGAAGCTTGTAGTAATCGCTCAATGCGGTCTTCAGGAGCGGTGTAGCCATCGTCTTTCTCCAGTGTTTTTGTTGCGACGACCTGTTGGTCGCCGGCACCGGAGAAAAGGTTCAAGGCGCTTCGGATATTTCTGGCCCGCAGCCGCGGGGGCTGCCCTCAGCTTGCCAGCGGGTGGCCGGGCATCAGCTTGTAGGGATGCTTCCAGCCGGGCAGGGCCTTGATGCGGCCGAGCCAGGCGCCGATGGCAGGATGCGCCGCGGCGATGTCGAAGCCGAATTCCTCCGCCGGGTAGTACAGATATCCGCACATCGAGAGGTCGGCGATTGTCGGTGCGTCGCCGACGATGAAGGGTTGGCGCTCGAGATGCTTCTCGACGATGCCGAGCGCGCTTTTGATGCGGGCACGGAAGAAATCCATCACCGCGGTGTCGTCGCTGTTGGCGAAGGCATGCATGAAGCGGTAGGTCGCGAGATAGCTCGTGAACTTGTGATTGTCGAACAGGATCCACCGCAGGATCTCGCGCCGTTCCGCTTCGCTCTTCGCTCCGAACTTGCCCGACTGCTCGGCGAGGTACGTCAGGATGACGCCGGTCTGGCTGAGCTTGACGCTGTCATCGACGAAGACGGGAACCTCGCCCATCTCGTTGACGTTGCGCCGATACTCCGGCGTGCGGGTTTCGCCTTTGAAGAAATCGACGAAAACGGGTGTCCACGCCGTGTCCGTCAGCGCCAGCATCAGCGCCGCCTTATAGGCGTTGCCGGATTGGGCGAAGCAATAAAGCTGCGGCGTGGTCATGCGGCGGTCACCGCACCAGAGAGAGTTGCTGGCCGCCGGCCGTGCGGCCTTCGTATCGCGTCGGTGAGATCGCGGTGAGCCGCGCAAGCGGTTCGTTGTTGTGGTTGCGGATCACGACGGCGCCGCCTTCGAGCGACCATTTGCGGCTGGTGAAGAATTTTCCGGGGCACCCGCCTTCCGGCTGCACAGCGCCGTCGCTGCCGGCCCCCGCGACGAACGTCATCGCGCATGCCCCTCCGCCGGACGAACTCAGCGTCCAGCGCCCGGCTAGATCGGTGGAGGCGATGCCAGGCCCCGTCGCCGGAGCGCCTGATGTCAGGTTTGTCGTCGTGGGCGTGCCGTTGCTGACGCAAGCGGCCATGGAGAGCGCAGCGGCAAGGAGGGCGCCGCCGCAGACCGCGTTGCTAAGCCTCCGCGAATGGGAAAGGCCGGCGCCTGTGCCGGACCGGCCAGTCCCGCTTCCTGCCTGAGCCCCCGCTGGCGTCCGCAATTTCATTGCCTTCTCCTTGGATTTTCAGAGCTTTTCCCGACCGCTCGGGCCGGAGACGGCACCCCGCTGTTTAGCGCAGGCGTGCCCGGACGCAAAGCGCCAGCCTCATTCGCGGCGCGGAATTCCCGCTCCATTAGGCTTTACGGCTTCGAAATATCCGTCGGCTAAGGTTCGTCTATCGGGCTCGTTGCGGGCCCGCTGTTGCGTTCTGGAGTAGGCGTATGGATATCGCCACGGGGCTTGGCCTCCTCGCCGGCATGATCGTGGTCATCGCCATGATTTTCATGGGCGGCGACCTGCACATGTTCATCAGCGAACATGCGATGATCATCATTTTCGGCGGGTCGTTCGCAGCGACATTGATCCGCTTTCCGCTCGCCTCCATCATTCACGGCCTGCCGCTCGGGGCTAAGTTCGCGTTCACGCTGCGCAGCGTGACGCAGCGCGAACTGGTCGACCAGATCGCCGGACTTGCCGAGATCGCGCGCAAGCAGGGGCCGATCGGCCTTGAGAAAGTGGAAGTCGAGGACCCGTTCCTCGCCAAGGGCATCCGCTTCGTCGCCGACGGCTACGACGCCGACTTCATCCGCGACAATCTCGAGCGCGACCGCGACAACTTCCTGACGCTTCTCGACGAAGGGCAGAAGATCTATCGCGCCATCGGCGACTGCGCACCGGCCTTCGGCATGATCGGCACACTGATCGGCATGGTGCAGATGTTCGCCAACATGACCGATCCCTCGAAGCTCGGCCCGTTCATGGCGACCGCGCTGCTCGCCACGCTCTACGGCGCGCTCGTCGCCAACATCTTCTGCTTGCCGATTGCCGACAAGCTGCACGTCAAACTCAGCGAAGAAGAGATCAACCGCACCTTGATCATCGACGGCATCCTGATGATGCGTGACTCCAAGAGCCCGACGCTCGTGCGCGAAATGCTGATCGCCTACCTCCCGGAGAAGCATCGCGCCGAGCCGGAGGAACTGGCGGCGGCAGCGTGACGCCGAGAGACGGTAGCGGTCATGGCTAAGAAGCGCGGCGGCCACGCAGGCGGTCACGGCTGGTTCGTGACCTTCGCCGATCTCATGGGCCTCATGATGAGCTTTTTCGTCATGCTGGTCGCCTTCTCGACGCAGGATCAGCAGAAGCTGCAGATCGTCGCCGGCTCGATGCGCGATGCGTTCGGTGTGCAGACGGAGACGCGTTATTCCGGCATGGTCGAGGTCGACGGCTTGCCGACCCGTCCGCGCATGAAAAACGTCGACCGCACTCCCGAACAGTCGGAGCAGGTGACGACCCCCGACGAAAAGGAGCGCAAGCGTGATCGCGGCATGCGTATCCCCGTGGATCGCGCCTTTGCCCCGGCCGCGACGTCGCCGCGGCAGGCGATGCAGGACCTTCCCGAACTCACCGAGCTCTCCAAGAACGTCATGATCGAGGAGACGAAGGAAGGCCTCAACATCGAGATCACCGACCAGGACGGCCGCTCCATGTTCCCGGAAGGGGCGAAGACCCCCTACGAGCGAACGCGGCTCTTGATCCAGAAACTGGCGGGACCCCTTAAGGCCATGCCGAACCGGATCACGGTGACCGGCCATACGGCAGCGAGCCGGTTGCCGCCGCGGCCGGGCTACGGGCCTTGGGAACTGTCGGCGGACCGCGCAAACGCCGTTCGCCAAATCCTTGAAGGGGAGGGCATTCTGCCGTCGCGGCTCTTCATGGTGGCGGGGCGGGCCGATACACAACCTTTGTTCCCTGACGATCCCTATATCGCTGCCAACAGGCGCGTCACCATCACCCTCATGCAGGAAGCGCCGCCTCTGCCGGCGGGGTTCGCCAAGTAGGATTTACCGAGTAGGATTCGCCAAATAAGGCAAGGCGATCGGGCGAATAATCTGGAACCCGCGTTATTCAGGGCAGGCCGGTGTTTTCCTTTCGGCGAGGAGTGATATAAGGAGCGCCCTTTCCCAGAGGTTCGGCGTTCGCCTATCAGCATGACCGAGGTCGCGCGTGAGACTACGCATCCTCCTTCACCCAACGGGGGAGAAGCGGAGGGACAGCATTCGGGCAGCGTTTGGGCGCTGGCGCTCGGCAGCCTCGGGGTCGTCTACGGCGATATCGGAACGAGCCCCCTCTACGCTTTTCGCGAGGCCGTAGCGGCGGCTGCCGGCAAAGGCCCGATCACGCGTGAAATCGTTCTCGGCGTGCTGTCGCTCATCCTCTGGTCGCTGATCGTCGTGGTGACCTGCAAATACGTCCTGCTGCTTCTGCGCGCAGACAACAACGGCGAGGGCGGCACACTTTCTCTCACCGCGCTGGCGTCGCGTGCGATGGGGCGGCGCACGACGCTAATCTTCATTCTCGGCATGGTCGGCGCCGCGATGTTCTACGGCGACTCGCTGATCACTCCCGCCATCTCGGTCCTGTCGGCGGTCGAAGGTCTCAAGCTCGTCACGCCGGCGTTTGAAGAATACGTCATTCCGCTCACGATCCTCATCCTGATCGCGCTGTTCGCAGTCCAGAGCCGCGGCACCGCGCGCGTCGCGGCCTTTTTCGGCCCGATCATGCTGGTGTGGTTTCTCGCCGTGGCGCTGGCGGGGGTACGCCATATCAGCGACGATCCGCACGTTCTCGCCGCGATCAATCCCTGGTATGCGCTGCACTTCATGTTTAGCAACGGCGAGATCGCGCTCGTTGAGTTAGGCGCCGTATTCCTTGCGGTGACGGGCGGCGAGGCGCTTTACGCCGACCTTGGGCACTTCGGGCGCCGGCCCATCCAGATCGCCTGGCTCTGGCTCGTGCTGCCGGCGCTTGTCATCAACTATTTCGGCCAGGGTGCGTTGGTGCTCGCCGACGTTACGGCGATTAAGAATCCATTCTATCGCCTGGTTCCCGAGAGCCTGCTGCTGCCGATGGTCGTGCTCGCGACGCTGGCGACCGTCATCGCCAGCCAGGCCGTCATCTCCGGGGCTTATTCGCTGACACGGCAGGCGATCCAGCTCGGCTTCCTGCCGCGACTGGCGATCCGGCACACGTCCGAGGCGCACTACGGGCAAATCTATATGCCCAAGGTCAACATGTTCCTTCTGGTCGGTGTGCTGTTGCTCGTCGGGCTGTTCCGGTCATCGAGCGGCTTGGCCTCGGCCTACGGCATTGCCGTGACCACAACGATGGTCGTCGACGGCGCGCTCGGATTCCTGGTGATCTGGAAGCTGTGGCACTGGCGCTGGTGGACTGCGGCCTTGCTGATCCTGCCGTTCCTCATCGTAGACTCGACATTTTTCATCGCGAACCTCCTGAAATTGCTGGAAGGCGCCTGGGTGCCGCTGCTGTTCGCGTCGCTGATCGTGCTTGCGATCACGACATGGCGGCGCGGGACGCACATCCTGGCGCAGAAGACGCGCAAGACCGAAATCCCGCTCGACACCTTGATCAAGAGCTTGGAGAAAAAACCGCCGCACGTCGTGCCCGGCACGGCGGTCTTCCTTACCAGCGATCCGGAATTCGCGCCCACGGCGCTGCTGCACAATCTCAAGCACAACAAAGTGCTGCATGAGCATAACGTCATCCTCACCATCGTCACGACGGACACGCCGCGTGTCGGCGACGACGACCGCGTGCGTATCACGCATGTGACGCCGCGCTTCAGCCGCGTGGCGCTGCGCTTTGGGTTTGCGGAAACGCCCAATGTTCCGCGTGCGCTCGGCATCGCCCGCAAGCTCGGCTGGACGTTCGACATCATGTCGACGTCGTTCTTCTTGTCGCGGCGTTCGATCAAGGCGGCAGCGCGCTCGGGCATGCCGATGTGGCAGGATCGGCTGTTTATCGCGCTTGCTAAAGGCGCGAGCGATGCGACGGACTTCTTCCAGATCCCAACCGGCCGCGTCGTCGAGATCGGTACGCAGGTCACGGTGTGACAAAGGTGTGCCCATGCGCTTTGGCGCGGGCACTCGTGGAGTAAAGAATGCAACCGCACGCGTACGGTGTGACCGATCTTTTCGCGGACGACGTCTTCCGGCGTCTTGCCGCCAATGAGATCGTCCTTGTCGACGTGCGCGAACCCGATGAGACGGCGCTGGAGCGCTATCCAGGCGCCGTCATCGTTCCGTTGTCGGAATTCGATCTGGCACGGATTCCGGACCCGCAAGGACGGCAAGTGGTTTTCGCTTGTCGCTCTGGAAAGCGCTCCGTCACGGCCTCCTTGATGGCGCAGGCTGCAGGCTATCCTTACAATGCACACTTGGCCGGTGGTATTCTGGCCTGGAAGGCAGCCGGACTGCCGACCGAGAACTGATTTCCCTGAACTGATTTTCCGCCAATGAATCCTGTTTTTGCTGACCTGCCTGTTTCGGTCTTCGAAGTCATGTCGCGCTTGGCGCGAGACCACGAGGCCATCAATCTTGGCCAGGGCTTCCCGGACGATCCGGGGCCGGAAGACGTGCGCCGCAAGGCCGCGGACGCCGTCATCGGCGGCTGGAACCAGTATCCCCCGATGATGGGGCTGCCGGAACTGCGCCATGCGGTTGCCACGCATTACAAGCACTGGCACGGCCTGACACTCGACCCCGATGTCGAGGTCATGGTCACCTCCGGCGCGACCGAGGCGATTGCGGGAAGCCTGTTGGCGTTGCTCGAGCCGGGCGACGAGGTGGTGCTGTTTCAGCCGCTCTATGACGCTTATGTGCCGCTGGTGCAGCGAGCCGGCGGCGTTCCACGGTTTGTGCGCCTGCAGCCTCCGCACTGGCAGTTCACGGAGGAGATGCTGGCCGAGGTTTTCTCGCCGAAGACCAAGATGGTGCTGTTCAACAACCCGCACAATCCGGCCGGCGTCGTCGATCCGCGGGAGGACCTCGAACTGCTAGCACGCTTCTGCGAGCGCTTTGGCGCCATCGCCGTCTGCGATGAAGTGTGGGAGCACGTCGTTTTCGACGGGCTGACGCACACGCCCCTGATCTCGCTGCCGGGGATGCGCGAGCGTTGCGTCAAGATCGGGTCCGCCGGCAAAATCTTTTCGCTGACGGGGTGGAAGGTGGGATTCGTCTGCGCGGCGCCGTCGCTCATGCGGGTGCTGGCCAAGGCGCATCAATACATTACCTTCACGACGCCGCCCAATCTGCAGGCGGCGGTAGCCTATGGTCTGGCCAAACCGGATTCCTATTTCGAGGACATGCGGCGCGATTTCCAGCGGAGCCGCGATCGTTTTGCATCCGGGCTGCGGGCGCTCGGGTTTCCCGTTCTCGACTCGCAAGGCACCTATTTCTTGAACGTCGATCTCGCGCCGCTCGGCTTGAACGGGGATGACGAGGCGTTCTGCAAGCGGCTCGTCGCGGAGCACAAGGTCGCCGCCATTCCGGTGTCGGCGTTTTACGCCGATCAACCGATCCGGTCGGTGCTCCGATTCTGCTTCGCCAAGCGCGATGCAACGCTCGACGCGGCATTGGAGAAGCTTGCGGGCGTTCTCAGCCACAGCTAGCTGGCGACTGGCGACGAACCGCCGCCGCTTCATCTTATTTGGTGAGAGCGCGTCTTTTTCCCAAAATCAGTTTCCGCTTTCCGGGATGATGTTCTAGCCTGTTTCCGTTCTCGCCAGCGCTGACCGGAAGGGGACGGGATGCGAAGGACGGTTGTTGCTCTGATTGCGATTTCGGTTGCGTTGTTCGCGTGGCATGAGCCCGGATGGGCGCAGTCCACGCGCCGTATCGTCAACGTCTACAACTGGTCCGACTACATCGATCCGAAAGTCATCGAGAATTTCACGGCGGACACCGGGATCGAGGTCCGTTACGACACGTTCGATTCCAACGACGTGTTGGAGACGAAACTCCTCGCGGGAAAGTCGGGGTACGACATCGTCGTGCCGACGGGCTACTTCCTGGAGCGCCAGATCAAGGCCGGCGTCTTCCAGAAGCTCGATAAAGCGAAACTGCCGCACCTGATCAATGCGTGGCCGGAAGTCACGAAACGGCTCGCCATCTATGATCCCGGCAACCAGTATGCCGTCAATTACATGTGGGGGACGACCGGCATCGGCTTCAACGTCGCGAAGTTGAAGGAGCGCCTGGGCTCGCCTGACGCGGCAAGCACCTGGGACCTGATTTTCAAGCCGGAGAATCTGGAGAAATTCAAGGACTGCGGTGTCGACTTGCTGGACTCGCCGGATGATATCCTCGCCGCGGCGCTGAAATATCTCGGCCTTGATCCCAATTCGACGAACCCCAAGGAGATCGAGCGCGCGGCCGAGCTCGTGACGAAAATCCGCCCGTCGGTGCGGAAGTTCCATTCATCGGAGTATCTCAACGCCCTCGCGACCGGCGAGATCTGCCTCGTTGTCGGCTGGTCGGGCGACATCAAGCAGGCCGCGCGCCGCGCCCGCGAAGCGAAGAACGGCGTCGAGGTGGGCTATGTGATCCCGAAGGAAGGCGCGCAGATGTTCTTCGACAATCTTGCAATTCCGAAGGACGCGCAGAACATCAACGAGGCGCACGCCTTCATCGATTACATGCTTCGCCCCGAAGTTGCGGCGCGCAACAGCAACTTTCTCGGCTATGCGAACGGCAATCTGGCGAGCCAGAAATTCATTTCCGACGCGGTCTTGAACGACAAAACGGTTTATCCCGATGCATCCACGATGCAGGGGCTCTATGTCATCCGCGCGCACGACCAGAAGACGCAACGTCTGATGAACCGGCTTTGGACGCGGATCAAGACGGGGCAGTAACGCGCTAGCGCCAGCGCCGGTGCAGCCAGAGCCACTGTTCTGGATATTCGCGCACCCATTCTTCAACGATGGACGTCACGATCTGCATGGTGCCGGTCACGTCGACAAGGCCGGCGGCGTCGCGTGCCGGCGCGATCTCTTCGGTCAACTCCATGCGGAAGCGGCCGTTCGGGAGGCGAATGACTCGCGCGCCGTGAATGGGGCACTCGAAGCGCCGCGCCATGCGGGCGAGAATGGGGTTGGCCTTGCACGTCCGTCCGAAGAAGGTCACGTCGACGCCGCGCGCGAAGTGCTGATCGACGAGCAGGCCGACGTGCTCCCCATTTTCGAGAGCGGCGGCGATCTTGAAGGCAGCGTCGACGCCTTTTGCGGAAATGAGGTTGCCCATATTGACCGCGCGGATGTTCTGAATCGCATCGGCGATCGCGGCGATGTTCGGGCGGCGGTAAAGGATCGAGGTGGGCAGGCCGTTCGCGGCGGCGACGACCGCTGGCAACTCCCAGTTCGCCACATGGGCGGAAAATAACAGCGCCGGCTTTCCGTCTTCCCGCAGGCGGATGAAGCGTCCCAGGGTCGGTTCGTCGATTTCGACGCGGCTGTCCGGCTCCAGAACGCGGTCGAGATTGAAGCGGTCGAGGTTCGGAAACTCCGCGCCGATACGTCCGAGATTTTCCCACGCCCCCGCGAGGATCTTCTCGATTTCCGCCGGTGATTTTTCCGGAAACGCAGCGGCGAGATTGCTGCGGCCGGTGTGGTGTTCGGGCAACCATGGGCCCAACCGTCGCAGCGCGCGTGCGGCGAACGCGACGCTGCGGTCAGGATTGGCGCGGCGGAATGTTTTGAGCAGGAAGACGGCGACGAGCCCAATGGCGTGGTCGACGGCGGGCTTCAGCCGCGCCGTGACCCGCCTCGCGTGTCGTCGTATCGTCTTCCGCCATCGCATGTGCGTCCGCGATCAGAAATGCACGATGATCTTGCCGAAGACATTGCGGTCGGCAAGGCGGGCGAGGCCTTGTCCGAAGTCGGTGAGCGGCATTTCGGAATCGATGACGGGAAGGATTCCCGACTGCATTTTCTTCAAGCCGTCCGCGATGTTGCGCATCGATGCGCCGAAGGAGCCAATGATCCGATACTGCTGCTGAAAGAGCTGCATCAGATTGAACGTGATAGAGGGGCCTGACGTCGCGCCGCAAGTGACGAGGCGGCCGCCGCGCTTGAGCGTCAAGAGCGAGTCGTTGAAGGTGTCGGCGCCGACGTGCTCGAAAACGACATCCACGCCCTTCTTGGCAGTGAGCTTGCGCGTGATCGTCGCGAAGCGGTCCTTGCGATAGTTGATGACGTGGTCGGCGCCGAGCTGCTTGGCGCGTTCCGCCTTCTCGTCGCTGCCGACGGTGGTGATGACCGTGCAGCCGAGCGCGTGCGCCATCTGAATGGCGGCGGTGCCGATGCCGGAGCCGCCGGCGTGAACGAGGATTGTTTCACCCGCCTCGAGCTTGGCGTTGTCGAACAGCATGTGCTCGACCGTCGAGAACGTGATCGGGGCGCATGCCGCGTCGCGCGAGGAGACGCCGTCCGGTACAGGGATGACCAGGCGCGCCGGGATGTTCAGCATCTCGCGAGCAAAACCGTCGACGTGAAAGCCAAGGACTCCACGGACGTTCTCACACAGATTGTCGCGCCCCTCGCGGCAAGCGCGGCAGGTGCCGCAGGTCAGCGCGCCGTACATGACGACCGGTTGTCCGACGCGAAATCCGCTGACGCCGGAGCCGACCGCGGCGATTTCACCCGAGGCTTCCGCGCCGACGACGAGCGGGTACTGACGCTTGGCAAAAGCCATCCCGCGATAGCCCCACACGTCGATGTGGTTGAGTGCGACGGCGCTCACGCGCACCTGCACCTCTCCGGCTTGCGGCGCAGGCGGCTCCGGGATGTCGCGCAGCTCAAGCTGGCGATCGGCGACAAGGGTCAATGCACGCATAAGGTCAGCAGGTGCTTTCAGGCTGGCTCGCGCGCGAGCACGAGGCTGACATTCTGTCCGCCGAAGCCGAACGAGTTCGAGAGCGCATGGGTGACTTTTGCATCGCGCGCGACGTTCGGCACGACGTCGAGCGGGATCGCCGGATCGGGAACTTGATAGTTGATCGTCGGCGGCAGCCGCCCGCTGTCGAGCGTCATGAGCGTGACGATCGCTTCGACGGCGCCGGCGGCAGAGAGGGTGTGTCCGATCATCGATTTGTTCGATGAGATCGGCACCGACTTGGCGCGTTCGCCGAGCACGGTGAGCACCCCCATGCCTTCCATCTTGTCGTTCTCCGGCGTGCCGGTGCCGTGGGCGTTGACGTAATCGATGTCGTCGGGCGTGAGCCCGGCATCGGCGATGGCGCCGCGGATGCAGCCGATGATTGGCTTTCCGTCCGGGCTCGAGCGCGTGCGGTGGAAGGCGTCCGCGCGCTCGCCGCATCCTTCGATAATGCCGAGCACCTTGGCGCCGCGCGCCTTCGCCGATTCCAGGCTCTCAAGGACCAGGGCGCCTGCGCCTTCCGCCATGACGAAGCCGTCGCGATTCTTGGAGAACGGCTTAGCCGCGCCTTCGGGAGGCTCGTTGCTGGTCGACAGCGCCGACAGCAGCGAAAAACGGATCAACGACTCGGGGCTGACCGAGCCTTCGGCCGCGACACACAGCGCTGCGTCGGTTTCGCCGCGCCGCACCGCTTCGACACCGAGCTGGATGGCGCTCGCGCCGGACGCACAGGCGGTTGACAGCGAAATCGGCGAGCCGCGCGTGTTGAACCGCTCCGCCAGATGATCCGCCACCGAGCCTAGCAGAAACCGGTCGTGAAACCCTTTGAAGGCGCCGGATTTGGTCGCCTCCAGCAGGTCTTCGTAGGAATACGTCTCACGCGCGCCGAGCGAGTCGGCGACGGCGCGGCGCTGCGGCCATTCGATCTCGATTGGCGGGATGGCGATGAACAGAGGCCCGGGGAAGTCGTCGCGTGTGCCGATGCGCGCTTCCGCCACCGCTTCCTCGACCGCCAGCGTCGCGAGGCGTTCCGTCAATTCCGGCGCCGAGATTTGGTCCTGCGTTAGGAAGTCGACGA
Source organism: Hyphomicrobiales bacterium (assembly GCA_017304555.1). GTDB lineage: Bacteria > Pseudomonadota > Alphaproteobacteria > Rhizobiales > Xanthobacteraceae > JAFKKS01. The sequence continues at coordinate 999 of JAFKKS010000168.1, read as the reverse complement.
TGCCGGCGACGCGCGTGCGAAGCGAATCGGTCGGGAAGCGCCGAATTTCTTTGATCCCGGATTGGCCGGGATCACGACACGATGCCATAGGCCCTCCGTTAGTCCACGGCCTAGACGAGGGCTAGACCTTCTCCTCGCCAGTGGCCAACGCTGGTTACGACAGCTTGGCGCAGCTTTCCCTCGAAAGGACGCTCGACGCCCGATTGGCCGAGCGGCGGGAACAGTGTGCCGCGATGCACCGCGCAGGCTGCGAGGGCCAAGTTCATGACGAACTGCGCCTCCACGCCATGGCCGATATGAGCGCCCGTGGCGCGCACCGGCACGTCGGGGTGCTTTTCCAGGAATGCCCGCTCCTCGCTCGTCGCGGGCTCGGCGCCTGTGGCGCCGGAAATGATGGCGTGCTCGCCCGGGCGAAGCTGGGGCGCACAGAGGTCCCACATGCGTTCGAGCGCGGAGGTGATCATCCCGGGCTTTCGCCGCGTATGGTCCGACTCGATCCGCGTGACGCGTGCGAGCGCTTTGGCGCCGCGTTTTTCGGCATGTTCGCGCGGCTCCAGGACGAGAAACGCGCCGACCGAACCGATCGCGAAACCGCCACGTGGGCCACGCTCCCAGACCGGGAGCAACTCGCCTTCGATGTTGAACTGCGCGAAGCCGAGGAAGAACAACTGCTCTTTCCGTTCGGCGTTGTAAGAGCCGCCGACGAGCGAGATGTTGCTCTGTCCTGCGTTGATGCGCGCCAGCGCGATGCGCGCTGCGTCGACCCCCGACGATTCCTCGCCCATGAAAGTGCGCGATGAGCCGGTGACGCCGTGGACAATGGAGATGTTGCCGGCAAGGAGATTGGACAACTGCGCCAGGAACAGCGTCGGGCGCAGATCGCCCATCAGGCGTTCGTTGAGGAACACGTCCGGGTTAGCCGCCTTCGGCAAACCGCTCAGAATGGCGCTATCGACAGCCGCGTCGCGTTCGCCGCCGCCGGCCGCGACGATGAGGTCC
>JAFKKS010000496.1 GCA_017304555.1 Hyphomicrobiales bacterium | reverse complement strand
CGTTTGCGCCGATGGCCGCTTCAAGGTCACGCGCGTCCAGCCCGCCGACGGCAAGAAGATCGACGCCGGCGAATGGGCCAAGTCCGCCGGGCTCGAAAAAGGCGCGCGGCTTTCGTGAGCCGCAACGTGAACCACTCGAACTCCATCCGTCATCGCGAGGTGCGCGCACCGCGCGCCTCGAAGGATGCGCGGCCCGGGCCGTCGCCCCTCGAAGGCCGCTTTGCGGCCACCTCAGGGTGACGGGGAAAATTCCTGCATTTTGATTTCAGAACAATGGAAACGCGCCATGCCAGCTTCTCAGCATCAGAACCCGAAGTCCGACATTGAAATTTCGCAGGCCGCGAAGAAGCGGCCGATCCTCGACGTCGCAAAAGAGAAGCTCGGTATCGGTCCGGAGAATCTCGAGCCGTTCGGACACTATAAGGCCAAGGTGACGATGGACTATGTGAAGTCCTTGCACTCGAGGAAGGACGGCAAGCTCATCCTGGTCACCGCGATCTCGCCGACGACCGCGGGCGAAGGCAAGACGACAACGACCGTCGGCCTCACCGACGCGCTCAATTACATCGGCAAGAAGGCGATGATGTGCTTGCGCGAACCGTCGCTCGGGCCATCGTTCGGTATGAAGGGTGGCGCAGCCGGCGGCGGCTACGCGCAGGTGATTCCGATGGAGGACATCAACCTCCACTTCACCGGTGACTTCCACGCGATCACGTCGGCGCACAACCTACTCGCGGCGATGATCGACAATCACATCTACTGGGGCAATCCGCTCGGCATCGATTCCCGCCGCGTCACCTGGCGTCGCGTGATGGACATGAACGATCGCGCGCTGCGTTCGATCACCTGTTCACTCGGCGGCGTCGCCAATGGCTATCCACGCGAAGCGGGATTCGACATCACGGTCGCCTCGGAAGTGATGGCGATTTTCTGCCTCGCCAAAGATATCGACGACCTCAAGGAGCGTCTCGGCAACATCATCGTCGCCTATACGCGCGAGCGTAAGCCGATCCGCGCGCGCGACCTCAAGGCGCATGGCGCGATGGCGGCGCTGCTCAAGGAGGCGATCGCGCCGAACCTGGTGCAGACGCTGGAAGGCACGCCCGCCTTCATCCATGGCGGTCCGTTCGCCAACATTGCGCACGGCTGCAACTCGGTGATGGCGACGACGACAGCGCTCAAGCTTTCCGACTACGTCGTCACCGAAGCGGGCTTCGGCGCCGATCTCGGCATGGAAAAGTTCCTCGACATCAAATGCCGGAAAGCGGGGCTGCGGCCGGACTGCGTCGTGGTCGTCGCCACCATCCGTGCGCTCAAGATGCATGGCGGCGTGAAGAAAGAAGACCTCAAGAAGGAAGATCTGAAAGCGCTCGAAGCTGGGATGACCAACCTGCAGCGCCACATCGAGAACGTGAAGAAGTTCGGGCTGCCGGCTGTGGTGTCGATCAATCGCTTCTCCGCCGACACCGAAGCCGAGGTTGCGCTGGTGAAGGACAAGTGCAGAGCACTCGGCGTCGAGGCCGTGATGGCCGACCACTGGGCGATGGGCGGCGAGGGCGCTGCTGATGCCGCGCGTGCCGTCGTCAAGGCGATCGACGAGGGCAAGCCGAACCTGAAGTTCCTCTATCCCGACGAGATGCCGCTGTTCGACAAGATCCGCACGATCGCCAAGGAACTCTATCGCGCCGACGATGCCACCGCCGATAAGTCGGTCAAGGATCAACTCAAGGCGTGGGAAGAGATGGGCTTCGGCAAGCTGCCGGTCTGTATCGCCAAGACGCAGTATTCATTCTCGACCAATCCCGACCTCAAGGGCGCGCCGACCGGCTTCAATATTCCGGTGCGCGAGGTGCGGCTCTCGGCCGGCGCCGAGTTCGTGGTCGCGATCTGCGGTGAGATCATGACCATGCCGGGCCTTCCGCGCGTGCCTTCGGCCGATTCGATCGACGTCGTCGACGGCAAGATCGTCGGTTTGTTCTAAGGCGTACTTTCGGCGTCGTCCCCGCAAAAGCGGGGGCCCCGTGCGCGACGGCAGTCGCGTGATCGTGACGGCGGTGCAACGCTGCCGTCACGCAACGGCGTGGGCCGCGCCGCGCACGGTATGGTAAGGATCGCTCCGGTCGAAGCGCGCTAGCCGCTTCATGACTGGAGAGAGATTGATCATGATCAAGTTCTACTACAGCGGTGCGCCGAACCCGACGAAGGTGGCGCTGTTTCTCGAAGAGGCGGGACTTCCTTACGAGCCGATCCCGGTCGATACGCGCAAGGGCGACCAGCACAAGCCGGACTATCTTGCGGTCAACCCGAACGCCAAGGTACCGGCGATCGTGGACGGCGATGCGGTCGTCTTCGACAGCAACGCGATCCTTCTCTATCTCGGGGAGAAGACTGGAAAGTTCATGCCGCCGAAAGGCGACAAGGCGCGCGGCGAATTGCTGTCATGGCTGATGTTCGTCGCGTCCGGCGTCGGCCCTTATGCCGGCCAGTCAGTGCATTTCCGCAATTATGCGCCGGAGAAGATCGAATATGCGATGAACCGTTACGCCTTCGAGGCGCAGCGGCATTTCGGCATTCTGGACGCGCGTCTGGCGAAGCAGAAGTATATGCTCGGCAACATCTACACCATCGTCGACATGGACGTCTGGGGCTGGGCGCGGCTGATGCCGAACATCCTCGGCGAAACGGCGTGGGCGAAGTTCCCGAATCTCAAGCGCCTCGTCGACGAGATTAGTGCGCGTCCTGCGGCACAGCGCGCCGTTGTGCTGAAAGACAAGCATAAGTTCAAGACCGAGATGGATGAGGAATCGCGCAAGGCGATGTTCCCGCATCTGTCGACGAAGGTCGCGTAAGATAACCGCGAAGAGCTTTGCAAAATGCAACGGCGCCGCTTCGGATAATGAAGCGGCGCCGTTGTCGTCTGTGCGTTGGTTAGTGCTGGAATAGCTTCATCGCGTTGATGAGCGTTTGCACGACGCCCAGAACCAACGGAATTCCAACGAAGCCCCAGGCCAATACGAGTTGTAACGTCGTCGTGCCTTGCTGATTACTTTGCATGATCGCTCTCCTTAGGCGCGCGCCGCCGCCGCGACGGACGCAAGGGCTTCGTCAGATTCTTCTTTCATGTGGTAGCGCTTGTCGACGGCCTTCACGAGGAAGTTGCAGATGAGGCCGAGAACCAACAGGCCCGCCATGATGTACATCGTCGTGTTGTAGGCTTGCGCCTTTGGCACGCCGTGCGTGACATTGTACTCGCGGATGTAGTTCACGAGCACCGGGCCGAAGATTCCGGCTGCGGACCAAGCGGTCAGCAGCATGCCGTGGATGGCGCCGACGTAACGCACGCCGAACATATCTTTCAGATAAGCCGGCACGGTCGAGAAGCTGCCGCCATACATGCTGATGATGATGCAGAAGCAGAAGGCGAAGAGGGCGACGTTGCCGGAGCCGCCTGCGTACGGCACTGTGATGTAGAGCACGAAGCCGATAATGAAGAAGCAGAAGTAGGTATTACGCCGACCGATATAGTCGGACAGGCTCGCCCAGGCGAACCGCCCGCCCATATTGAACAGGCTCATCAAGCCGACGAGGCCTGCGGCTGCGATCGGGGTGATGACGCCGGGGAACATTTCCTGACTCATCGCGGAGGCTTGCCCGAGCACGCCGATGCCTGCCGTCACGTTGAGACAGAGCACCCACCAGATCAGCCAGAACTGCGGCGTCTTGAGCGCGTCGTAAACATAGACGTCGTTGCGGGTGATTAGTTTTTTCGATACCGCCGGGGCAACGTAGCCTTCAGGTTTCCAGCCAGGTGCGGGCACGCGCACGATCGCCGCGCCGACCATCATGAAGCAGAAGTAGATCGCGCCCATGACCATGAACGTTTCCATCACGCCGACATGCGTCGCCGTATGGAATTTGCTCATCAGCCAGACCGAAAGCGGTGAAGCGATGAAGGCGCCGCCGCCGAATCCCATGATCGCCATGCCTGTCGCCATGCCGGGACGATCGGGAAACCATTTGATCAGGGTTGAGACCGGCGAGATGTAGCCGATGCCGAGCGCACAGCCGCCGAAAACCCCATATCCGAGATAGATCAGCCACAGTGTGTGGGTGTAGACGCCGAGTGCGGAGAGGAAGAACCCGCCCGCCCAAAGACAGCCGGCCGTGAACATTGCCTTGCGTGGTCCACCTTCCTCGACCCAGCGGCCGAAGACAGCGGCGGAACAGCCAAGAAAAACCATGGCGATCGAAAATATCCAGCCGAGCTCGGTGAGCTTCCAATCCCCTGGCGCCGATTGTGAGATGCCGATGAGTTTCGTCATCGGCAGGTTGAAGACGCTGAGCGCATAAGCCTGTCCGATGCACAGATGTACGCACAATGCAGCCGGTGGAACCATCCACCGGCTGAAACCGGGTTTGGCGACCGTGTGCGACCGGTCAAGAAACGACAGAAAGGCCATGAGCTGTTTTCTCCCCCAAGAATCCGTTCGAGAAATGCGTCGTTGAGACGTCGAACGGCAGGAGACCGGCCATGCCGGACACGATCAAGAAGGTGTCGGCAATCTTTTGATTGTCATGCGCAATCGGTGGATGCGATCAGGCCGCCAGCAGTTCCGGTGGGCAGAGGCGGCGTGCCTCGTCGACCTTGTCGAACACGCCGGTGA
>JAFKKS010000495.1 GCA_017304555.1 Hyphomicrobiales bacterium | reverse complement strand
AGCCGATGCAGCGCACGGCGCCGGCGGCAAGCGCCGGCTTCAGCAGGTTTGATGCGTCCATCGCGCGGCCGGAGGTGGCGCCGGCGCCGATGACGGTATGGATCTCGTCGATGAACATGATCGCGCCCGGATAGGCCTCGATCTCCTTGAGGACCTGCTTGAGGCGCTCCTCGAAGTCGCCGCGGTAGCGCGTGCCGGCGAGCAGGGTGCCCATGTCGAGCGCAAAGACCGTCGAGTCCTTGAGGACGTCCGGCACTTCGCCGTTGACGATGCGGCGCGCGAGGCCTTCGGCAATGGCGGTCTTGCCGACGCCGGGATCGCCGACGAACAGCGGATTGTTCTTCTGGCGCCGGCAAAGCACCTGGATGGTGCGGCTGATCTCGCTGTCGCGGCCGATCAGCGGATCGATTTTACCTTCGCGCGCCTTCTTGTTCAGATTGATGCAATAGGCGTCGAGCGCGTCGGCTTTCTTCTTTCCATCTTCGCCGGTCTTGGTTTCGGTTTCTTCTTCGGCGCCGCGCACGGGGCGCGACTCGGACAAGCCCGCACGCTTGGCGATGCCATGGCTGATGTAGTTGACCGCGTCGTAGCGCGTCATGTCCTGCTCTTGCAGGAAGTAGGCGGCATGGCTCTCGCGCTCGGCGAAGATCGCGACCAGCACATTCGCGCCCGTCACTTCCTCGCGTCCGGAGGATTGGACGTGGATGACCGCACGCTGGATCACGCGCTGGAAGCCGGCCGTCGGTTTAGAATCTTCGTTGCTGTCGATGACGAGATTATCGAGCTCGGACTCCACGTAGGAGACGAGGTTGCGGCGCAGTTTGTCGACGTCGACATTGCAGGCGCGCATCACCGCGCCGGCATCCTGGTCGTCGACCAGCGCCAGAAGAAGATGTTCGAGGGTCGCGTATTCATGGTGCCGCTCGTTGGCGAGCGCCAACGCCCGGTGCAGCGACTGCTCGAGACTTCGTGAGAAAGTGGGCATTCAGGCCTCTTGGTGATCCGTTCGACTTACTTCTTTTCCATGACGCACTGGAGAGGATGCTGATGCTTGCGGGCAAAGTCCATGACCTGCGTCACTTTTGTTTCGGCGACCTCGTACGTAAAAATTCCACATTCGCCGATCCCGTGCTGGTGGACATGCAGCATGATTTGGGTCGCGGCTTCCCGGTCCTTGTTGAAGAACCGCTCCAATATATGCACGACGAACTCCATCGGGGTGTAATCGTCGTTCAACAATAGGACGCGATAAAGGCTCGGCCGCTTCGTCTGCGGCTTCGTCTTGGTGATGATGGCCGTTCCCGCACCGCCGTTGTCGCTCCGCTTCTTGCGATCGTCGTCCGCGAGCCTTGCGGGAAGGCTGATTATCGCGCTTTCCACCAACATCATGTCCTTGTCGCCTCGTGCGCCCAGCCGGGCCGGCGCACCTACCATGTCGGGTCCACCTCAGGGAATCATGCCGCAAAACGCCCCCGGGTGAAACGCGGTTAATAATAGTTATCCGGAGGACGCCTTGCCAGGGCAAGGCTGAGGCGCTGGCGTTCGGGCGCGTCAGGCGGGCTTGCCGGTGACCGATCCTTAAGCATCCAACGATTTTGGTGAGGCGCGGCGCCCCGAGGAAGGCCCTGGGGAAAGGGAACGTCAATCAGCGCGCCGTAACCTGCCGGCATTGGCCGCCATTGGCGGGACGTTTTTTGCAGACGATTTTTTCACGTAGGAATTGTGCGATGGGCAGTCCTTCTTTTCGAAGGAATGACAGAGGCAACGTCGTGCCGCTCTTTGCCCTCGCGGTGATCCCGTTGATTGGGTCGGTCGGCGTCGCGCTCGATTACAGCCGCGCCGCCATGGCGCGGACCGAGATGCGCTCGGCGCTCGACGCCTCAGGATTGATGCTTTCCAAGGAAGCGCTGACGCTCACGCAAGCTCAACTGAAGAGGGCCGCCAAGAAGTATTTCAAGGGCAATTTCCAGCGGAAGGATACCAACAACGTCGGCGTCACCGCGACGTTTTCGTCGAAGCAGGGCGCCTACACACTGAAATTGGCAGCCACGGGCAGCCTGGAAACCACCTTCACGCGCATCTTCGGAATCGATTCCGTCGCTATTGCCAGCTCTTCGGAAGTGACCTGGTGGGAGCGCAAGCTCGAAGTGGCGCTCGTCCTCGACAATACGGGCTCGATGTCGAGCAACAGCAAGATGACCGAGTTGAAGAAGGCGACGCACAATCTTCTCAACACGCTCAAGGGGGCGGCGAAGAAGCCGGATGACGTGAAGGTCGCGTTCATCCCCTTCAATACCGTGGTCAACATTGGCACCTCGTACGCCGCCAAGCCCTGGTTCGACTGGACAACGAACGGCATCGCTCCTGCCTCCTGGAGCGGCTGCGTCCAGGACCGGGCGCAACCGGAAGACACCAAGGACACGCCGCCGGATGCGGGCACGCCTCAGACGCTGTTTCCCGCATCCGCTTGCAACATCGGAAGTGCGGGCCTGCTTACATCCATCGTTCCGCTCACGACCGACTGGACGGCCTTGCACAACAAGGTCGATGCAATGACGCCCGACGGCACCACCAACATCACGATCGGGCTGGAGTGGGGCTGGCACGCGCTGACCGCCGGCGCTCCGCTTGCGCAGGCGGCGGCGCCGAGCACAACGCTCGAGAAGATCATCATTCTGATGACGGACGGTGAGAACACGCAAAATCGTTGGTCGTCGTCACCGGCGGATATCGATGCACGGTTGAAGCTTGCGTGCGCCAACGTCAATGCCGCCGGGCTCAAGGTCTACACAATCCGCGTCCTCGACGGGAACGCTTCGCTGCTTCAGAACTGCGCCAGCAGTCCGACGATGTATTACGACGTCCAGAACGCGGCGCAGCTTAACGATGTGTTCAGCTTGATTGCGAACAACCTCGCCAATCTGCGGATATCGCAATAACCCATACAGGACTCGCATTTTCATATGACGCGGACGCCGGATGGGTGCGGCGGCCGACGGACATCGAGGAGACCGCCTCCGTCCAAAAGAGGCAAATCGCATAAAATTTGAAATACCTGCGAAGCGGAATCTCAATTTCCCTCTGGCAGATTTGAATCAATCATTCGCATTGGGTGGACGCCATGCTCTTCGGTTGGTTTGCCAAGGCCAAGCCATTCGCTCGGTTCATCAGGTCGGAGCGCGGCAACGTCTTGCCGCTGTTCGCGCTGGCCATCATTCCTGTTTTCGGTCTCGTTGGCGTCGCGGTCGACTATAGCCGCGCCGGCACGATGCGTTCCGAAATCCAGGCCGCGCTCGACGCGACGGCGCTGATGATGTCGAAGGAGTCGAAAGGTCTGACGCCAGATCAGATAGCAACCAAAGCGAATACGTATTTTACGGCAATCCTCAATCGGCCTGACGCCCCGACGATCACCCTCACGCCGACATTCACGACCGTGCAGGCCGGCAGCTACACTTTGAAAATCGACGCGTCGGCATCGATCGACACGACGTTCGCGCGCATTCTCGGTCAGGACAAGATCGCGATCGGCTCCAGTTCCGAAGTGTCCTGGGGCGTCAAGCGTCTAGACCTCGTCATGGCGCTTGACAACACCGGCTCCATGAGCAGCAACAACAAGATGACCGAGCTCAAGAAGGCCGCAAAGAGCCTTCTCGACACATTGTTCAAGGCCGCGGGCAAGAAGGACGATATCAAGGTGGCGGTCGTGCCGTTCACCACCGACGTCAACATCGGTATGTCATACGTGAATGCAACGTGGCTCGATTGGAGCGATTGGGATTCCAAGAACGGCAGTTGCGACAAGTACAAGAAAAATCTGTGGCAGGGCAGATCGCCGCCAAGCGATAAGAGTACATGCGAGGACTATAGCGGCACTTGGACGTCGTCGAGCCACTCCAATTGGAGCGGCTGCGTTTGGGATCGCCAGCAGGACTACGACACCGACGATACAACGCCGTCGTCAACGGCTACCAAGTTCCAGCCGCACGAGACGAGCTATTGTCCGCCGGCGACGCTGATGCCGCTCAGCGACATTACGACGAATTGGGTCTCGTCCGACCTTACGGCTTCGAACCCGACGTCGGCTCTCGGCAAGAAGATCAACAGCATGACGCCGAACGGAAACACGAACGTGACGATCGGCGCGGCGTGGGGCTGGCATGCGCTCACGTCGTCCGACCCGCTGACGGAAGCCTCGGCCCCAGCTGCCGATCTCGACAAGGTGCTGATCCTGCTGACCGACGGCGACAATACGCAGAACCGTTTCAGTTCGAACCAGAGCTCGATCGACGCGCGCACCAAGAAAGTCTGCGACAACATCAAGGCCACCAACGTGATCAAAATCTACACCGTGCGGGTGATCGACGGGAACGCCTCGCTGCTGCAGAACTGCGCCAGCCGGATGGACATGTATTACGACGTGCAGAACTCGTCGCAGCTCAACACGGTGTTCACGACCATCGCGCAGAACCTCGCGAACCTTCGTATCTCGAAATAACGTTGCAAATCGGAACAAAAAAGGGCGTCCCGGCGTTGCCGGGGCGCCCTTTTTGTTTGTGCTATTGCCGACTGTATGATCGAAAATTCCAAGGGAAAGCCGCGAAACGGCGGACTGAACGCTTGGTTCGGTCACGTCGCGCAGGCGACAGCGACGTTCACGGGAAAGCCGGCTGTCTTCCTGGGTGCGGTCGCTGTTGTCGTGCTGTGGGCGATCAGCGGCCCGCTCTTCGGTTTCAGTGATACGT
>JAFKKS010000494.1 GCA_017304555.1 Hyphomicrobiales bacterium | reverse complement strand
TGGACGCAGTCTATGCCACGAGCGGACAGTATTCACACGGAATGTCGCTTGCTTTCCGCGCGCCAGCGCCCGATATAGGCGGCGGGAGGTTGGCGGTGGACAAGCCACTCGCCAACCGGGTCAGATCCGGAAGGAAGCAGCCCTAACGAGCTCCGGTTTGGGTCGCTCGTCAGCCTCCCACCTGAGCCTTCTACTTGCCCTCATTGCGGCCATTCGGTCGCGGGCTTGACCCGCGCGCCCTTCTTCCTGCGAAATGGGGAGGTGCGCGAGAGCGCGATCCCCGAAAGCGAGAGCTGCCTTTCGGGCCGGTCACGCTCGCAGACGAGGCAATGGGCCGGGCCGCTACGCCGAAGCGGCCCTGAGATCACGATTGGCAACGCGAGGTCCCGTGGCGGAGCCTGTTCCAGCATGAGCGACGGTGCGTCGACACAATCGCCGCCCGGCGAGCCGGCGATGGATTTCGGCGGCGCTCCAGCGACCGCAGCGTCCTACCGCGTGCTCGCGCGCAAATATCGCCCCGCCACGTTCGACGACCTGATCGGCCAGGACGCCATGGTGCGCACGCTGGCCAATGCCTTCGACGCCGGCCGGCTGCCGCAAGCCTGGATCCTCACCGGCGTGCGCGGCGTCGGCAAGACGACCACCGCGCGCATCCTCGCCCGCGCGTTGAACTACGACGCACCGGGCGTCAGCGGCCCGACCATTCACATGCCGACGCTCGGCACCCACTGCCAAGCGATCATGGAAGGTCGCCATGTCGATGTGATCGAGATGGACGCCGCCTCGCATAACGGCGTCGACGACATTCGCCAGATCAACGACGCGGTGCGCTACGCGCCGGTCTCCACGCGCTACAAGGTCTATATCCTCGACGAGGTGCACATGCTGTCGACGGCGGCGTTCAACGCGCTGCTCAAGACGCTGGAGGAGCCGCCGCCGCATGTGAAGTTCGTGTTCGCGACGACCGAAATCCGCAAGGTGCCCGTGACGGTGCTGTCGCGCTGCCAACGCTTCGATCTGCGCCGCGTCGAGGCGGGCGTGCTGGTCGCGCACCTGCAGCGCATCTGCAAGGCCGAGAACATCGCAGTCGAGGACGAGGCGCTGGCGATGATCGCGCGCGCCGCCGAAGGCTCGGTGCGCGACGCGCTCTCCCTGCTCGACCAGGCGATCGCCCACGCCGCGGGTGAAGTGAAGGCCGCCGACATTCGCCAGATGCTCGGCCTCGCCGACCGCGCACGGATCATCGATCTGTTCGATGCGCTGATGCGCGGCGACATGGCGCGCGCACTCGGCGAGTTGCGCGATCAATATGACGCCGGCGCCGACCCCACGATAGCGCTGACCGATCTCGCCGACTTCACGCATTTCGTCACCCGCATCAAGGTCGTGCCCTCGATCGCGGAAGACCCGAGCTACGCGGAGGCCGAGCGCAGCCGCGGCCGCGAGTTCGCCGCCGGCTTGTCGATGCGGGTCCTCTCCCGCACCTGGCAGATGCTCCTCAAAGGCATCGCCGAAGCGCAAAGCGCGACGAAGCCGCTCGCCGCCGCCGAGATGGTGCTGGTGCGCATCGCCTACACCGCCGACCTGCCTTCTCCGGAAGACCTCGTCAGCGCGATGAGCGGCGACGGCGCGCCGGGCGGGAATGCCGCAAGCCCTGCCGGCGTCACCGGCCGGCCGAACGGGAACGGCCCGCGCGCAACCATGGCGACAGCATCCGGCGCGGCGGCGGCGCCGACGGCGGCGCCGCGCGAGTTTCCACGCAGCGCGCCACGCGCGCAGACGCAGCAGGTTGCGCGTGCCGAACTTGCCCCAACAGCAGACGCTCAATCCTCCGAGCCCATTCGTGCGGTCGCTCGCTTCGAGGACCTGATCGCGCTCGCGCAGGAGAAGCGCGACCTGATGATGAAGGCCGCGCTGGAGCGCGATCTGCGCCTCGTCGGCTTCGAGGACGGCAAGCTCGAAGTCGCTTTGGAGCCCGGCGCCTCGAAAGCGCTGGTCGGCGACCTCGCACGCAAGCTGCAACAATGGACCAACCGGCGTTGGATGGTTGTCATCTCCGCGGAAGCCGGCGCGCCGACATTACGCGCGCAGGCCGACGCACGGCGCGAGGAAATCTCGACCGGCGTCACTGCCGATCCGCTGGTGCAAGCCGTTCTCACCTCTTTTCCCGGCGCGGAAATTGTTGGCGTGCGCCTGCGCGAAGATCTCGCCGCGCCCCAACCGTCGGCGGATCCCGACGCATTCGACGAGTCCAATCCGCCGCCGATCGACGACGACGACATTGAGGATCAACTCTGAGGACACGATGGCCGATTTCATGGGGATGATGAAGCAGGCGGCGCAGTTGCAGCAGAAGATGCAGGCGCTGCAAGCGGAACTCGATCAGGTCGAGGTCGAAGGCAGCGCCGGCGGCGGCGTTGTGAGCGTGCGCATGACGGCGAAGAACGACGTCAAGGACGTGAAGATCGACGCGTCGCTGCTCAAACCGGAGGAAGGTACGATCCTCGAAGACCTGATCGTCGCCGCGCTTGCCGACGCGAAACGCAAAGCGGAAGCCGCCGCACAAGAGAAGATGCAAGCGCTCACCGCCGGTTTGCCGCTGCCTCCGGGGATGAAGCTGTTCTGAAAATTCGATTGGTTGAATCAGCTTGGGAGATCGTCATGCCCGCACTTGTTGCGGGCATCCACGTTTTTCCTCGCGATCGTAAGTAAGACGAGGATAGCCGGGACAAGCCTGGCCATGACGCCAACGACCGATTTCACCGAAAAGACGGGCGCGCACAGGGAACTCTTTCGCGCTTCGATTGTTATGCAATTTCGTACGCGAAGTTCCGGGGGCGTCTCATTTCATTACGCCCGTTAATTCCCTGCAGTCCGAGGAAAGTGCCTTATGCTGAAGTTTGTCGTTCCTGCCCTGGTCGCTTCATTTATTTCGATTTCAACGGTACAGGCGGCTCCGCTCACCGCGCCGCCGCTGGATCTCGCGACAGCGACGTCGCCCGCCGATCTCATTCAGGCACAGTACCGCCATCGTGATTCCCATCGGCACCATCGGTACGACCGTCATCGCCATCACCGTTACGACCGTCACCGCAGTCGTCGGCATCCGCCGCGTGGCTGGCGCCGGTTCCATCACCGCCCGCACGATTGGCGCATGCGCGGCTGCATCGCTATCGGTCCGGCCTGGTTCTGCCCGTAATCCTGCGCGGCGATAAACGAAAGGCCCGGCAAACGCCGGGCCTTTTTTATGGCGTAATGAACTTGCGAATACTACAGCCGCAGCGACCTTATTTCGGTGCGCGCTTGGCGAGGATCCGCTGCAGCGTGCGGCGGTGCATATTGAGACGGCGCGCCGTCTCGGAAACATTACGTCCGCAAAGCTCGTAGATGCGCTGGATGTGTTCCCAGCGCACACGATCTGCCGACATCGGCTGCTCCGGCGGCTCCGGCTTCTTGCCGTCAATCGCGAGCAGCGCCGCAATGACGTCGTCGGCGTCCGCCGGCTTGGCAAGATAATCCACCGCACCGAGCTTCACCGCGTTTACCGCGCTAGCGATATTGCCATAGCCGGTGAGCACGATGGCGCGTGCGTCCGGCCGGCGCTTCTTCAACGCCGAGACGACATCGAGCCCGTTGCCGTCACCGAGCCGCATGTCGACAACCGCATAGGCCGGCGCGGCTTTTTCCACCTGCAGCATACCGTCAGCGACACTTTCCGCCGTTGCGACGGCAAAGCCGCGTGTTTCCATGGCGCGCGCCAACCGTTGCAGGAACGACTTGTCGTCCTCAACGATCAAGAGCGAACGCTCGGCCGGCAGCTCAGTCGCAACGTCGGTCATCGTATCCCCTCTCGCTTCGGCGGCCTTCCGCGCCGCTCATTCCATCTTAGCTATGTGCGAATCCACCGCACTCAAGGTAGTTGCGCCATCCTGCCGAGTCACCAGTATCCTGTCGAAATCCGCGCGATCCCAGCGCACGCGCACGACGGCGCCGTGCTCGGGCGCGCTGCGGTTGGCGAACGCGAGCGTAGCCCCGGACCGCTCCAGCAACGTCTTGGCGATGAAAAAGCCGAGGCCGAGGCCGGAAGGCTCGTCCGACGTCGTCATGCGTCGCCGCCGCTTGGCGGTGACATATGGCTCCCCCAGGCGGTCGATCACTTCCGAGGAGAAACCCGGCCCATCGTCGGCGATAGTGATCGCAACCTCGCGCGGCGACCAGCGGGCGGCCACCTCCACCCGCTCGCGCGCGAAGTCGACCGCATTCTCGACCAGATTGCCGAGCCCGTAGAGCAGCGCCGGGTTGCGCGCCACGGTTGGCTCGATCTCACCCTCCTCCGGCATCACCGTCACGATCTCGATGCCGAAATTGCGATGCGGCGCGATCACCTCATCGATCAACGCGGCGAGCGGCGCACGGTCGAGCGGCTCGCCCGACGCGGGGAGTTCGGTGAGCTTGCCGAGGATTTCGCGGCAGCGCTGCGCCTGCTCGCGCAGCAGCCGCACGTCGTCGGCATAAGGAGAGCCAGCAGCAAGCTCGCGCTCAAGTTCCTTGGCGACCACCGCGATGGTCGAAAGCGGCGTCGCCAGTTCATGCGCCGCCGCCGCCGCGAGCCCGTCGAGTTGCGAGAGGTGGTGCTCGCGCGCCAGCGCCAGTTCCGTCGCCGCCAGCGCATCGGCAAGCCGCCGCTGCCGTTCGGCGATCTGCCACGCATATGCGCCGATGAATCCGATGGCGAGCAGGATCGAGAGCCAGATC
>JAFKKS010000493.1:4782-7264 GCA_017304555.1 Hyphomicrobiales bacterium | reverse complement strand
GAGCGAGGCGGCGCCCGGCCTCACGCAGCAGCCAATTAAAGAGCAGGCTCACGATCATCAGCGTGACCAGGAGACCGAGCAGAGGGCCGGTCTCAATCAGCAAGCCGGACCGGTGAATGAGTCCGCCATAGCCGATGATCACGAACATTTCCGCCATCACCATCGCACGGATCGCATGGACAAGCCCGATACGCGCACCGGTGAGAAGATACGGATAGAGCGCGGGAAGGACGACCTTCCAAAAAATTTGCATGTTATTGGCGGAGAACGAACGCGCCGTTGCGATCTGTTGCGGGCTGATACCGCGCGCACCGTTGTAGGTCGTGAGCGCGATGTACCAGACTGCGGACAGGAACACGATCGTGATGCGCAACGCCAGGCCGGTACCGAGCACCATGATCAGGAGCGGGATCAGCGCCGCCGTCGATGTGACGACAAACATACTGACCCAGGGGCGAAAGATCGCGTCGGCAATGCGTGAGCGGCCCATTGCCGCTCCGAGCGGCATGCCGACGAGACAGGCCAGCGCAAAACCAACGGCCATTTGACGCAAAGAAAAAGCCAGTTCGCGGAGCATCTCGCCTTGCTGCAGCAGCGTGAGATAGTCGCTTGCGACGACCGACGGCGCCGCCAGCAGTGCCGGACCAAGGGCTCGCCCCGCAACTTCCCATGCCAGCAGGAACAGGGCGACACCCGAACAGGCGAGACCGATATTGCGCAGCTTTTGCATGATTTAGGCCCGCACATGCCAGCGCAGCAGCCGGCTTTCGAGCATGTTGATCACCGTCTGTGCAAGCAGGCCGAGCACGCAGATCACCAGCACGACGGACAGAACCGTCGCGCTGTCAAAGTTCTGCGTCGCGCGTTTCATGATGGCGCCGAGATTGACGGCGGCAAAGAATAGTTCAGCCGTGATCATGCCATTGATGGCGCGCGCCGAACCAACGCGCAGAGCCGCGAAGAAGAATGGAAGTAGCGCCGGCAGCACGATCAATCTGAGCCGCTGACGGTGCGAAGCGCCAAAGGAGCGGCCGACATCGACAAGCGATTTGCGTACGTCGCGCGCGCCCGCCATGACGATGACGAGAATGTCGAAGAAACTCATCAGGAAAACGAGCGCGATTCGTGCTTCAAGAAAAAGTCCGAACCAGATGATCAGAAACGGCACGAAGGCCACGGGCGGAATGGCGTACAGCGCCGTGATCAGCGGCTCGAACATGCGTGTGAGAGTCGGCGAACGGCCGATGATGACGCCGAGCGGCACCGCAACGACGAGACTAAGCGCGAAGCCCAATCCGAGTTGGACGAATGAACTGGTCAACGCACGCCACAGCCGCGCCAGCCACGCAGGATCCGAGAACCGATCGAACACGGCGGTCGGCGCCGGCAGGATGAAGTGCGAAACATGGCCGGCGAGCAGTTGCCAAAGCGCAAGTCCGACAACAACGGACAGAACCGAGAGCAAGCGGTTGCGCAGCAGGAACGACGTCGCTGACGTCCATCCGGTTCCACGCGCCGAACCCACGTGGCCCAACGCCGCACCCGATCTGCCGGCATTGATGGATTGTTCGCTCGTACTCACCGAGGCCCGCTTCCGCCCGCCCGGCTCTACCCTCGCTTGCGCGCGGAAGAGCTTTTGTCTAGTTGTCTATACAATATAAACGTGGCGAGCGACGTGATGTCAACAGCGGCTGAGATGACCGGCAGAAACGGCCGTTTCACGCCCGTCTATGTCCAGATTCAGGACCGGATCCGGACTGCCATTGCGGGCGGCAAGCTTGGTCCCGGCGAAAAACTGCCCACCGAGCATGAACTGTCGCAGGAGTTCCGCACCACGCGCTCGACGGTGCGTCATGCGCTCGACCGTCTGGTCTACGAGGGCCTGATCATCCGGCACGCCGGGCGCGGAAGTTTCGTTGCAGAAAAGGACGCGCTACGCGCGCCAATCGACTCGCGCTATTGCCTGACGTTCGAAGAGCAAGTGGCGTTGACGGGGCACACCGTCACCTATCGCGCTGCCAGTCTTGAGCTTGTGCCAACACCACGCGCAGTCGCGCAGCGGCTTGGGCTCGACCCACAGGGGCAGGTATTCAAGCTCGAGCGCATCCGCATCGTCGAAGCGAGGCCCGTCGGACTGGAAATTCGCTTCTTGCCTTACGAGATCGGCAAGCATGTAACCGGCGATATGCTGAGCCAGCGCTCGGCACATGCTTTCGTCGGCGACATCATTGGACAACGCCTGCCGACCATCGTCGTCGCGATCACGGCGGAACTCGCGGACGCTCACGTCGCTCGATCGCTCGATATCGCAGAAGGGTCCGCCGTTACGGTACGCAGCAACACGCATCACACTGTCGAGGGTGCTGCGGTGGTCTGCGGCCGATCGATTTATCGAGGCGACGTGACCACCGAATATGTTCTCGGCGCCGAATTGCCGAAAGACCCTGCGGCCTGATTTCTGAAATGGAGACTGCCGTGCTCT
>JAFKKS010000493.1:0-4757 GCA_017304555.1 Hyphomicrobiales bacterium | reverse complement strand
TGCACGTCTGCCCGATGCGTTGCGCGTCAAGAACCGCCGCTCGGGCTGGGCGTTCGGGAAGGGCCACGATTTCCTGCATTCGTTCTTGGAAGGTCCGTCATTCGATCGCGACGGCAACCTCTACGTCGTCGACATTCCATACGGGCGCATTCTGCGCGTTTCACCGGACGCAAAATGGACAGTCGTCTGCGAGTATGATGGATGGCCAAACGGCCTCAAGATCCACAAAGACGGCCGCATCTTCATCGCCGACCATCGCCGCGGCATCATGCAACTCGATGCCAAGAGCGGCGTCGTTACGCCGGTGCTCGAACACGTCCGCCGTGAAGGCTTCAAGGGCACGAATGACCTGATCTTTGCCAGCAACGGCGACCTCTATTTCACCGATCAGGGACAGACCGGCCTGCAGGATGCAAGCGGTCGGGTATTTCGGCTTCGCACCGATGGCAATGTCGACTGCCTGATCGACAATGTGCCAAGCCCTAACGGGCTCGTTCTCGCGCCTGACGAAAAGGCGTTGTTCGTCGCGGTGACGCGCGCCAACCAAGTGTGGCGCCTGCCGCTGCATCCCGACGGCACGACGTCAAAGGTTGCCGCCTTCATCACGCTCTCCGGCGGACTTGGCGGGCCGGACGGCCTCGCCATCGACGAGAAGGGAGGCATAGTCATCGCCCACGCCGGCCTGGGTGTGGTTTGGATGTTCGACCGTCTCGGCGAACCGCGCTACCGCATTCAATCCTGCGAGGGCATCTCGACGACCAACGTCGCGTTCGGTGGTTCCGACGGCAAGACGCTGTTCATTACCGAATCCGACAGCGGAGCAATCTTAAAGGCTGATGTTCCGGTGCGCGGCAATGCGATGTATTCCCACGCGAACTGACGTTGCAGCTCAGCATCTCAACCTCAATTGTCGTTTGCGCTCGAAAGCTAGCGCAGCACGACTTTTCGAAATTCGCTCAGAGCCGTCGTTCAATATCTAGCTTCTTCACAATCGCGCGTTCGTGCACGCCCCGCGCGACGACGGACTGCCCCACCGTCGCCTTGACACGAAAAACAAGCCTTTTAGGCCGGACAGCAACGATCCGCACATCGGCGTGCACCTGCGTGCCGACAGGAGCGGCCGCGAGATGATCGACGTACACGGCTGTACCAACGGTCAATTCGCCGTCATCGAGCAAAGGCTTCGCGGCAGCCACGCACGTATCTTCAAGCATGAAGATGAGGTTCGGCGTCGCCAGCACCGGCAAATCGACAGTGCCGTGGGCGCGCACGGTCAAGGCTTCGTCGACGAGCCAGTCGCAGGTCGCGCCCTTGCCGATTGCACTCTCGTCGACCATCGCCGCCTCCGCGTATTGCATCAAACGCCGCGGAACCGCGGCACCCGCTTCTCGAAGAACGCCGCTACTCCTTCTTGGAAATCGGCCGTCGCCCATAGCGACGTCACCGTGTCTTTCGTCGGATCCTCGGCATGGGCGATCGAGCCCTCACCAACCTCCGCCAGCACCTGCTTTAACGCGCGCAGGCCTAACGGCGACTTCTGCGCGATGGTCTGTGCTATCGCGTAGGTGAACGGCTCGAGCGTCGCGTCCGGCACCACCCAGTTGAAGTAGCCCATCTGCCGCGCTTCCTCGGCGCTGAACAGCATATCGGTCATGATCATCGCCTTGACCGCCGCGGGCGATACGAGGCGCAACAGACGCCGCAGGTTTTCCCGATCGGGACAGTGCCCGAAACGCCCCACCGGAACGCCGATGCGCGCGCCTGCGGCGCCGATGCGAAGATCGCACGCCGCCGCAAGCTCGCAGCCCCCGCCAACCGCAAAGCCATACACCATGGCGATGACAGGAAACGGCGCACACTCGATCGCATTCAGACAGCGGTTGAGTTGATCGAAATGCGCTTGCGCCGTCACCGGCGTCAGCTTGCGTAGTTCATTCAGGTCCATGCCGGATCCGAACGACTGCTGGCCGGCGCCACGCAGAACCGCGACGCGCATTTCAGGATCGGTAGCGAGTTGCTCGACCGCATCGACGAGACCATCAAGCACGTCGTCGGTCAGCGCGTTGCGCGTCTCCCGCCGATCGATGACGATGGTGGCGATCGGCCCGTCGCGACGGATAGCGACCGCCTTTCCAGCCTGCCCCGTCGCTTTGGGTGATGAATGAGCCTCAGAAGCCTTGGGCACGACGCACCTCATTGGTGTGTTCGCCCTCATCCGGCGGCGGCAGCCGGATATCGCAGGGCGTACGATCGAACTTCACGGGAAAGCCGAGCGAAGGAATGGTACCAACGCGCGGATGCTGCATCGGGATGACCATGTCATTCGCCCGCACCTGCTCGTCATCCATCGCCTCGGCCACCGTGTGCAGCGGCCCGGCGGGAACGCGCGCGTTGCGCAGCCGTTCGATCCAGTAGGAGCGTGGATGCGCGGCAAGTTTTTCCTCCATCGTCGCCGTCAGCCCAGCCCGATTGGCTACACGCGCATCGTTATCTTTGAAGCGCGCGTCGTCCGCGATCTCGGGACAGCCCAGGGCATCGCAGAGCCGCTTCCATTCACCGGCGTTCGACACCGCGATCACGATATGGCCATCGCCAACACGATAGAGGCCCGTCGGGGACATGATCGGATGATGATTGCCGGCAAGGCCGGGGGTCTTGCCCGTCAGCAGATAGGTCAGGCCGTGGAAACTCATCAGGCTGACGAGGCTTTCCAATAGCGAGACCTGAACATGCTGTCCCTGCCCCGACTTCGTTCGCTCGAACAGCGCAGCGAGGATGCCGAATGCCCCGAACACGCCAGTGAGCAAATCCGCCAGCGGCAAGCCCGAGCGCACCGGCCCCGAAGCATCCGTCCCGGTGATGCTCATCAAGCCGGAATAGGCTTGAATAACGTTATCGTAGGACGGATCCATCGCTCGCGGCCCGACAGAACCGTTGCCGTTGATCGAGCAATAGATGAGGCTCGGGTGCTGCGCCCGCACTGTCGCGGCATCCAGTCCGAAGGACGCCATGACTCCCGGACGCAAGTTCTGCACCACGACGTCCGCCTGCGCGATCAAGGCGCACGCCAACGCCGCGTCTTCTTCCTTGCCCAGGTCGAGCGTAACGGCACGCTTGTTGCGGTTGACCGACATGAAGTCGATCCGCTCACCCTTGTAGAGCGGGCCCCACAGCCGGCCGATCTCGCCGCCGGGGCGCTCGATCTTGATGACGTCGGCCCCGAGGTCGCCGAGCATCATCGTGCATTGCGGCCCCGCACGCGCATGCGTGAAGTCGACAACCCTTACGCCCTCGAGAGGCCCTGCCATGACGCCTTGTCCTTTGTTGCTTTTAAGTCGGCTGCAGACGGCTGGTCCTGACACCAAACAGTCCGTAGGTGACGATGACGATCGTAAATACGATCACCATCATGATGATGCCGAGCGCGGAAACGGACTCGTAGTTGCCCGCGTCGGAATGGTCGAAGATCGTTGTGGTGATCACCGCCGTGCGCCCGACAAACAGGAAGATCGCAGTCGACAGTTCACGGAACGCCGAGATGAAGACGAGCAGCCAGCTCGAAAGAAGTGCTCCGCGTAGCAACGGCGCCGTGATAGCGCAGAGGACATGTGCCCGGCTGGCGCCGAGCACGCGGCCTGCGTTCTCAAGATCGACACTGAGCGTGCCCATCATCGATAAGCCGTTGGCATAGGCGATCGGAAGGAACTGCGTCGCAAACGCGATGATCAGAATCCACGGCGTGCCGAATAGCTTGATCGGTGGATGCGTGTACGCTGCATAGAAACCGATCGCCAGCACGATCCCGGGGACGACGAACGGCGCCATGGCAAGGAAGCCGAGAACCGCAGTGCCGGGAATGATACGGCGCGCACGCGTATAAGCGACGAGGCTTGCGATGATCACCGCAATGGTGGCCGCGACCGAGCAATAGATCAGGCTGTTCTCAAGCGACGAACGAGTCGAGGTGCTCTCGAAGAACGCCCAATAGTACCAGTGGAGCGAAAGGTTGCCTGGCGCGAACGGTCCCTTGCCCCATGCCCGCGACAACGACACAAGGAAGAGCGCCCCGTAGGGCAAAATGACCGCGAGAACAGGCGGAATCATCGCCACGCAAAGCGCGGGCCAGCGCCACGCACCGAGCGCAGTGCGGCGAAACGAACCACCCTTCCCGGTGACGGTCGTGAAGCCGCGTCGCGCCAGAAGCTTGCGCTGCACCAGAAGCAGCAGCGCCGTGACCAGGAGCAGCGGCATCCCGTAGGCCGCCGCGACGCCGACCCGCGGCGGCGTTTCCGAGAACAACGCGAACAACTGAATGGTCATCACCGGCTGTCGCGCCGGTATCAGCAGGAAGGCCGGAGAACCGAAGACCGCGAGTGACTCGAGGAACGCCAGGATGAAACCGGCGGCGATCGCAGGCAACGCCAGCGGCAGCGTGATCGAACCGGCGATGCGAAAGAGGCCTGCGCCGAGCGTGCGCGCGGCGTTCTCGTATTCGCTGGGCGCCTGCTCAAGAGACGTCGCGACGAGGCTGAACGGATAAGGAATGGCGTAGAGCGTCAGGACGAAAATCGCCCCACCCAGTGAGAAGATGTTGAAGAGCGAGCTCTCGGCGCCAGCGAAGATCCAGAGCTTGTTGAGCCACCCGGCGTTAGGGCTCGCAAGCAGAATCCACGCCAGCGCGCCGAGGAACGAAGGGGTGACGAAAGCCGCGAGCACCAGCGCCCGAATGAGTCCGCCTCCAGGCATGTCGGTCCGCG
>JAFKKS010000492.1 GCA_017304555.1 Hyphomicrobiales bacterium | reverse complement strand
GGTTTCACCATTCGTCTTGCCGTCCGTCGTGTGCTCCGGACGAAGGCCGAACAACAATGCATCCTTGCCGACATACGGCTTGTAGCGTTCGTTCCGATCGCTCGGCACCGTAAACGCGATGGTGTCGGATAGCCGCACCTGGAGGCCGTCTCCTGCCTGCTCCAGCTTGCACGGAATGAAATTCATCGCGGGCGAGCCGATGAAGCCCGCCACGAAACGTGTCGCCGGCTTGTGGTAGAGGTCATTCGGTGCGCCGATCTGTTCGATCTTGCCGCGGTTCATGACCACTACGCGGTCGGCGAGCGTCATCGCTTCGATCTGGTCATGGGTGACGTAGACCGTCGTGGTGCGCACCTTCTGATGCACGCGCTTGATCTCAGTGCGCATCTGCACGCGCAGCTTGGCGTCCAAGTTCGAGAGCGGTTCGTCGAACAGAAACACCTTGGGATTGCGCACGATGGCGCGCCCCATGGCGACGCGCTGACGCTGCCCGCCGGACAAAGCGCGCGGCTTGCGGTCGAGCAAATCCGCGATGTCGAGAATGCGGGCCGCCTCGGTGACGCGGCGCTGAATCTCGTCCTTCGGATATTTCTTCAGCCGCAAGCCGAAGGACATGTTCTCGTGCACCGTCATATGCGGATAGAGCGCATAGTTCTGGAACACCATCGCCATGTCGCGATCTTTCGGCGGCACGTCGTTGACGACGTCGCCGTCGACCGAAATCTCTCCGTCGGAAATATCTTCCAGCCCGGCGATCATGCGCAGCGTCGTCGACTTGCCGCACCCTGACGGGCCGACGAGAACCACGAACTCCTTGTCGGCAATGTCGAGATCGACCCCGCGGACGGCTTCCACATCGCCGTATTTCTTGACCACCTTACGCAGCAGAACTTGCGCCATGTTTTTTCAACCCTTCGTCGCGCCGGCGGTCAGCCCGGCAATATAATAATCCATGAGGAAGGCGTAGATGATGAGCGGCGGCGCCGCGCCGAGGAGCGCGCCAGTCATGATCTGGCCCCAGTTGAACACGTCGCCCTTGATCAGCGTCGTGATGATGCCGACGGGCAAGACGAGTTGGTCGACCGACGTCGTGAACGCCAGCGGATAAAGGAACTGCGCCCAGCTCACCGTGAAGGCGAAGATCGTCGCGGCGATCAACCCCGGCAGCGCGACCGGAATGAAGATCTTCATCAGGATCTGGCGATAGTTCGCCCCATCCATCAGCGCCGCTTCATCAAGTTCCTTCGGGATCGACGCAAAATATCCGATCATGATCCAGGTGCAGAACGGCACCGTCAGCGTCGGATAGACAAGCAGCAGGACGTACCATCGATTGATGAGTTGAATGCCCGTCCAATCGTGGAACACCGCGAACATCTTGAACAAGGGAATGAAGAGGAGCGTGTCCGGGATCAGGTAGGTCAGGAACACTCCCGTCGCGAGTGTCGCGGAGCCCCAGAACCGCATGCGTGCGAGCGCGAATGCGGCGGGAACGCTGATCAGCATGGTGATCGTGACGACAAAGATCGAAACGATCGCCGAATTTCGGAAGAAGGTGAGGTAACTCGGCGTCGTCAGCAGCTCGATGTAATTCGAGAGCGTCGGGTTGAAGACCCACCACGGGTTGGTTGCCGCCGAAATCTCCGCGCTCGTCTTCAGCGAGGTGATCAGCATGTAGATCGGCGGGCACAGGAAGAAGATCGCGAACAGCGTGAGGAAGAAATACGACCAGCGCAGCGCCCAGCGCCGGTCACGGCTCATGCTTCCGTATTTCGGACGCGAGAGGGCCTGGTTGGGGTTGGAAACCGAAATGGTGGTCATGCGGCTTCGTTCCCCCGCCGGTTGATATCACGGAGAATAAAGATCGCGGCGACCGCCAGGATCGGCACCATGAACAAGGAGACGCTGGCGCCAAGCGGGATGTCGTTGCCCTGGATGCCGAGACGGAAGGCCCAAGTCGCGAACACGTGCGTCTTGTCGATCGGCCCGCCGGCGGTGAGGATTTGCACGATGTCGAAGTTGGCGAAGGTGACGATCAGCGAGAACAGCGCCGTGATCGCGATGATGTTGCGCATCATCGGAAGCGTCACGTACCAGATGCGCTGCCACCAATTGGCGCCGTCGATCGCCGCCGCTTCATAAAGCTGCTCCGGCACCGACTTGAGCGACGCCAGATACATGATCATGAAGAACGGCGACCCGATCCAGATATTCACCAGGATCACCGAGAAGCGCGCCCAGTTCCCGTCGCCAGTCCACGGGATCGGCCCGATGCCGAAATGCGCGAGGATCCAATTGAAGGCGCTGTAGGACGGATCGAACAGCCAGAGCCAAGCAAGCGTGCTCATCGCCGGCGGGATGACCCAGGGCACGAGCAGCATGCCGCGCCATTTTCGCTGCCCTTTGGCGGGGATGTTGTGCACGAAATGCGCGACGATGAAGCCGATAATCGCTTTGAAGATCACGGCCGTGATGGCGAAGACGCAGGACTGCTGCACCACCATCCAGAACGTTTCGCGCTTGAACAGAAACAGGAAGTTTCCGAAGCCGACGAAACGCTTCATCGACTTGTTCAGTGTCGCGAGATGCACGGAATAGAAGGCAGGGTAGACCACCAATATGGCGATCAGCAAAATCAACGGCAGCGCCATGAAAAAGGCGATGGACGACTTGCGCTGAAAAATCCTCTTCAAGCCCGAGGATTTGCGCGCGGCCTTCGCCGGGCTGCGCGTGTCGATCGTAGCATCGACCATATATCGTTCTCCCTAGCGTTCACGTTCGCCATCCCTTTTGCGCCATCCCTTTCGCCACCTTGCACTGCGAGCCATGCAACGGAAACGCTCCGTGCTGGCCTCTTGTTTGCAAATCGCCCGGCGACAAAAGCTGCAGGAGCCGCCGTTCCCCAACGGCGCGCCTGCGGCGTTTGTTGGCCGCTTAGGCCGCCGCACCTTTTATGGGCGCGGCGGCACGAAGCGGCATCATCAAGTCCGCATGAAACCTTCGACCTCGCTTTCGGCCCAAGCCAATGTGTCGTTCATGGATTCGCCCTTCATGAAGCGCACGACCATCTTGGTCAGCACGCCCTGCGCATAGATCTGCTGCGCGACCTTGGGCGGCGCCGGCGCGGCGGCGATCGAGAGCACCTGGTGATTGTAAGGATTCGGATAGTGGAACAGCGTTCCCTTGGGCGGTTCCGCTTCGGCCCAGGTCTTGAAGTCGGTCAGCTTCGAGAAAGACGGCAAGTCGTAACCGCCGCTCGCCGCGACCATCTTCTCCGCCGAACTACGCTGCGAAAGGTGCCGCAGCAAGCTCTTGGCGGCCGTCTTGTTCTTGCTGAACTTCCAGGTTCCCCAGAAATACGGCAGGAACGGCGCATAGCGGCCTTTCGGACCGACCGGGAAGCCATGCGTCCAGCACTGCTCAGCCACCTTCGGGGCATCGCGTTTGGCCACGGCCCAGGCGCTCGGCGGATTGAAGATCATCGCGCCTTTGCCGGAGACGAGCCACTTATTGTTCGATGAATCATCCCACGCCGGCACGTCTTCCGGCATGAACGAGGCCAGCTTCTTGTAGAACTCGAGAGCCTGGCGAACCGGGTCCGACTTGACGGTGATATCGCCCTTCTCGTTGACCAGCATGGCGCCGTGCGCATGGAAGAACGCGCCCGCGCTGTCGACGGAATCCGACGTCGTTCCAAGGCCGATGCCGAACGGGTTGCCGCCTTTGTGGCACGCCTCGGCGGCTTTCAGGAACATATCGAGGTTCCAGTTGTCGGCCTTCGGCGCGCTGCCGGCCGGATACATGGCCTGCACGTCGATGTTGGCGTGCTTCTTCATCAAGTCGATGCGCGAGCACGGCCCCTTGATCTGGCTGCCGACGGTCGCCGGTATGGCAAGCCAGTGATTGTCCGCGCGCCCGAGATATTTGACGGTCTCGTTGACCTCACCGTTTTCCTTGATCAGGTCGGCCATCAAGTCGTCGACCGGCTCGAGCTCCTCGGCATGTGCCTGCGGCTCCCACGTCGGGAACGCGAGAATGTCGTGCCCTGATTTCGCCTGCGCCTCGGCGGCGATCGTCATCAGGTTCTTATTGCCTTGAGAAGGAATGAAGTCGATCTGAACCTCGACTTTTTCCTTTTCTCCCCATTCCTTGATCAAGGCTGTCGTGGCGCCGTTGGCGCCGGGGACCCAGTGGTCCCAGAAGCCGACGGAAAGCGAGCCGGCGGCATTGGCGTCTCGCACGAACGGCATCGCGAGCGCCGCCGACGTGACCGCGGTCGTCGCGAGAAAGTCACGCCGAGTCAGTTTATTTTTCGACATGGTAACGGTTCCTCCCGTTGAACAAACAACCGACATCTCATGCTCTGATCGGGGCTTGGCGTAGCCCACGCCGGCATGTTCGACGTCCGTCGGTTGTAGCTTAGGTCAACTCGCGCGCGTTTGTCAGCGGGATTTTGCATTCTCTCTGCAAAAAGAGAGGCAGACCGGTCACGGTCTCGCGATGCAATATTTTTGAGCACTTTTGTCGCACCATCCCACCACGAAGATGACCGATCTCGTGCCGGCGCCAATACCATGTGGTGCTGGAAATGCGCTCGAAGGGAACCGGGACGTTCTCTTTGATGTTTAATGGGGCTGGGAATCATTGGACTCCCATATCCGTATCCACGTCACCTCGAGCGGGAGCTGCTGCGCGCGCCATGTCAGAGGAGAGCAATACCCATCACGGCCTTGCCGGCCACGGCGCATCCCGGCTGCCCAACGTTCT